>JAGPFZ010000072.1 GCA_018056245.1 Bacteroidales bacterium | reverse complement strand
ACTTCTCAAATGCAGGTTTATGTGTATGTAGATGATGAGATCTATAGTTCAGGAATTTACTATTACTGGCTGGAAGTTATTGATGTAAATGGATATTCACAGTTTAAAGGACCGATTAGCGTTAATGTTGTTTACCCGGAAGGAAATCAGGATATTCCTCTTATAACCGGTATTGATAGTATTTATCCCAATCCTTTCAATCCGGGAACCTGGCTTAGTTATTCTTTGGAAGAAATGACTAATGTAAAACTGGAAATATTTAATCTGAAAGGTCAGCTTGTCTGGAAAAATGAAATTCCCAACCAGTCAGCCAATCGCTACAGATACTTTTGGGACGGGAAAAATTTGAATGGCAATAACTGCACCAGCGGTATTTACTTTTTCCGTCTAACTACAAACAAATCAAACTATATCGCTAAAATGATATTAATGAAATAAGGAGAACAAAAATGAAACAAATTCTAATCTCTATTTCCGCTTTAATTATCTGCCGAATCCTTTTTGCTGCTACTGTCCCAACAGTAAGCAATGTTACGGTAACACCTGGTACCGGACAGATTACAATATCTTATGATCTTTCAGCTGATGGAAACTGTCAAGTTATAATGCTCGTTTCTAATAACGGGGGAGCAAGTTATACTTTTTTCCCTACCCATACAACAGGTGATATAGGTAATGCAGTTACAACTGGAACAGGAAAACAGATAACCTGGTATCCCGCTCAAGATGGAATGGTTACTGGTTCTAATTACAAGCTTAAATTGATTGCTCGCGATAATCCTTCTCCCACCCTTCAGCCGGTAGGATTTATCAAAGTGGAAGGTGGAACTTTTAATAACGGCACCTCCAATGTTACAATCAGCACTTTTTATCTTGATAGAACTGAAATTACGCAGGGTGAATATTTAGCTGTAATGGGAACTAATCCCTCTTATTTTACCGGTGATCTCAGCAGGCCTGTGGAGCAAACAACCTGGTTCAATGCTATTGAGTATTGCAACCGGAGAAGTATGCAGGAAAATCTTACACCTTGTTACAGTTATAAAGTTGGAGAAATTGAGTATGGAACTAACCCTAATGCTTGGCCCTCCGGGTGGAGCGGAACTGCTTCTAATCATACTAATTTCAGTTGTAACTGGACTGCTAACGGCTATCGTTTACCTACTGAAATGGAATGGATGTTTGCTGCCCGGGGTGGTAATAGCAGCCTGGGTTATACCTATAGTGGAAGTAATGATATAGATGGAGTTGCCTGGTATACTACTAATTCAGATGGTACTACTCATCCGGTAGCTACAAAAAGTGCCAATGAATTACAATTGTTTGATATGAGTGGTAATGTTTGGGAGTGGTGTTGGGATATTTATGGAGCTTATCCCACAGGAGATCAAAATAATCCCCATGGAGCAGAAAGTGGTACCCATCGTGTTATACGTGGCGGTAGCGGGGGCAGCAATGCCAGCAGTTGCGCTGTTTCCAATCGTGCCGGCGGCAGTGCGACCGACAGCAACCGCGGCTTTGGCTTCCGCGTTTGTAGGATTTCCCTTAATTAATTTTTGCTTTTTTCCTTTTTTGCCTTTTGCAAATGAAGAACAAAAGCAAGAAATGAATGAGGTAAACGATGAGTGGGGGTGCAGGGGGACCTGTCCCCCTGCCAAAATATTTTGGATAAGGTAAAACACATAATTGTATTTAGAGTATTTAATTAAGTATGATAGATATGAACATCATAATTAAGAGATTTGTTAAGCTAAATTTTATACATCTTTTTTAGGAAATGATGTTACCTTATTTTAGTTTAAACAAGAAATATGGTTTTACTTAGCAATAAAAATAATAGAATGGAAAAGGTATGTTTAAATTGATGTTAGTTAGATTTGACAGAGATAGGGGTGAATTTGAAGATCAAGAATTTAACCGTTTTTGTCAAGATAACAATGTTATTAGGATAGAAAAAGAATTTATTAATAATGAAGGGAATATCTATTATTCTTTTTTTGTAGAATATTTACCGCGTAAAGGGACACATCTTAGGCCTGATTTAAATAGTTTAAGTAAATCGGAACAAGAACAATATGAGAGATTAAGAGATTGGCGAAATGAATTTGCTGCCAATGAAGGATTACCTGCCTATATTATAATGTATAATTCTCAGCTTTATGAGATTGTGAAAAAACAACCCCAAACAATAAGTGATTTTTATTCTATTAAAGGGATGAAGGGGAAAGCAGAAAAATATGGTGAGCAGATTATCAAGATATTACAAGAAACGGTATTAAAAAATGAAAAATGATTACCCTTTGTATGTAAAATGGATAGATGTATCTATCTGGATATTTGGAAGGACAGAAAGATTTCCAAAAAATCTGAGATATTCATTAGCTCAGAAAATGGATAATATATGTTTAGATATATTAGAATTGATTGTTCAAACTATCTATAGTTCATCTAAAAGGGAATATTTAAATAAAATAAATTTGAAGTTGGATGTATTAAGAACATTAATTCAAATGGCTTATAAAATGAAATTATTAGCTGAAAACCAATATCAATATATCAGTAGGGAATTACTGGAAAGCGGGAAAATGGTAGGGGGTTGGTTAAAAAGTGCCTAAAAGGATAGGATATCTTTGGGAAAAATTAATTTCTTGGCAGAACCTTTATCTTGCTTATCAAAAAGCATGTAAACATAAAAAAAGAAAAGAAGAAACAGCAGAATGGATATATTATTGTGAAAAGAATATATTTGAATTACAAAGTGAATTGCAAAATGGAACCTATAAACCCCATCCTTATAGATACTTTAATATTAAGGAACCTAAAGAACGGCTTATTAGTATTGCTGATTTTAGAGATAGAGTAGTCCACCATGCATTAGTTAATGTAATTGAACCATATTTTGAAAATATTTTTATTCCAGATTCTTATGCTACGCGTAAAGGAAAAGGACTACATTTAGCTGTATCAGCAGTTCAAAATTATTCCAGGAAATATTCCTGGTTTATGAAACTGGATATTGAGAAATTCTTTCCTAATATAGATCATAACATTTTATTGGATTTAATTAACCGCAAAATTAAAGACCCTTTTATTATTAATTTATGTTCCATCATTCTAAAAAATCAGAACACGAGTATGAATAATAATATAGAAATTGGGTTACCGGTGGGTAATTTAACATCCCAATTTTTTGCCAATATTTATTTGAATAAACTTGATCAATATGTTAAACATAACCTTGGTTATAAGGGTTATGTAAGATATATGGATGATATTATTCTTTTTTCAAATAAAAAAGAAAATCTTCAAAGAGACCTTGTTTTAATTAGATGTTTTTTGTCTAATGCCCTGCACCTGAAAATAAAAGATAAAGTAACCCAGTTAAATAAAGTTAGTCAAGGTATTCCTTTCTTAGGTTACAGAATATTTCCCAATCTGATAAGGATTAGCCAGGTAAATTTGAAAAGGTGTTTAAAAAATATTCAAAAAAATGAAGAAGCATACATAATAGGTAAAATAAATTTGGATACTCTCTATAATAGTACCAGAAGTCGTTATGGTTTTATTAGTTATGCTAATACAAATTCTTTAAAGAAATCAATTTGGGGTGAAGTTCAGTAAGGCAGAACCAATCGTGTTAAACGTGGCGGTAGCTGGAACAACAATGCCAGCAATTGCACTGTTTCCAATCGTAACAACAACAGTGCAACCAACAGCAACAACAACATTGGCTTCCGCGTTTGTAGTATTTTCAAAAAATAAGAACTTACTCTGTAAGCATAGTAAGTGAAATAGGGAAATCCAGAACTTCATCCAGTTCTCTAAAAAGAGACAAATAACAAGAGCGTTTACTGCCAAGTAGTTCAATCGAAAAGCAGTAAACTCATTTTATATATTCTTTCTATATAGAAGCTGACAAATTGTTTCACGCAGATTTTATTTTAGAAACGAGGATTTCAGGATGTAAGGATTAAGAGGATTTTAATAGGTCTGGGATGAACAGGATTGAAGGAATTTTAGGGATTATTAAATAGAAATGGGTTGATGGAGGATGTCATTCTTCCGGAAAATAAAGCCCCTTAGGGCGACACTATGATAGCGATGGAGGCGTAAGCCCCTCGGGAAAAAAGGTTTAGAAGGTTGAGAAGGTTTAGAGGGTTGAGAACCAAAAATGGCTGAAAAACCCTTTGCCCTTCGCTCTCTGCCCTCTGTCAAAAGCCCTTTAGGGCGATACAATGATAGCGATGGAGGCGTAAGCCCCTCGGAAAATAAGGTTTAGAAGGTTGAGAAGGTTTAGAGGGTTGAGATCCAAAAATGGCTGAAAAACCTTTGCCCTTCGCTCTCTGCCCTCTGTCAAAAGCCCTTTAGGGCGACACTATAATAGCGATGTAGGCGTAAGCCCCTCGAAAAAAGTAAGCCCCATTTCTTTTTCTCTTTTCTCTCACTTCAGCTCGTGTATTACTCCTTAATCAAACCTTAATCAAGCGTTAATAATTAAGGAGTGATTAAGGGATGATAAAGAATAGATTGACAGTTTGAAGTAAGGAAATAATATGACCCTGAAAGAACAGGAGGTTATAATGAAAGTAACAGTAAAAGAAGGAATAAAGGGATTTTTGGGATTATTAAATAGTAAAAACAACTTAACCTATACAGAGTTCTAAAAGTGCTATTTTCTAGTTGTCATGAGTCATATGTGCCCCAAAAGTTATTTCACAGGAGAAAGTTCTTAAGGCATAAATACAACAAGTCAGGAGTCGTCACTGCCATCAATATTTATACACATCCCTCAAATTCGTTTGGCAATGAGGACTCGTGACGACCATTTCTCGTAGATTACACAGATTTGATTTGTGATTGGTCTACAGTGCCGTCATGAGTCATATGTGCCCTAAAAGTTATTTCAAAGGTGAAAGTTCTTAAGGCACAAATGACTCCTGACTTAAATTGAGGGCAGGAAACGACGAGGACGTCGTTTATTCCGGAAAGTATCCCTCAGCTCTATGCTCTTAGCTTTAATATCTCAATTTCGCCATCTCTATCTTTCTATCTCGCCATTTCTCTTAATTCATTCTCCATTCTCAATTCTCAATTTATTCTCTTTTTCTCTTTCTCTCTTTGTAAAAAAAATCTATCTCACTATCTCGCTAAATTCATTCTCCATTCTCAATTCTCAATTTATTCTCTTTCTCTCTTTTTCTCTTTCTCTCTTTGTAAAAAAAA
>JAGPFZ010000032.1 GCA_018056245.1 Bacteroidales bacterium | reverse complement strand
GCTCTTGACAAATCCGAAGATACGGCTAACTTTGCTAATCGGTTGATAAATGAAAATTCCGAAAACATTAAACAAGAAGTTCTATATTCTTTTGAAAAACTGTCCAAGTTATAGGGGGTTAATACACTATATAAAAGCGAACTTATATCCTCTTGTTTATAAAGCGAAATTAATAAATTTACAAAAATATATCTGAATTTTGAAAGGACAATTTTAAGATGTCTTCTGTTGTTTATATAGGAACTTCGGGCTGGAGTTACAGACACTGGTTGGGTGTCTTTTATCCCGAAGATTTGAAACCCGAAAAATATCTCGAATTTTACACCAGCCATTTTACATGTGTGGAACTTAATTCCTGCTTTTATCATCTGCCGTTGAAAGCTACTGTAAAAGGATGGGTGAACCGCACACCCGATAATTTTAAGTTTTGTCCGAAGCTGAGCCGTTATATAACTCATCAGCAACAACTGGTCAATGTAGAGGAGTCTTTATGGAAGTTTTTCGATGCGTTCGAAGAGATGAAACATAAAATAGGGCCTGTCCTCGTTCAACTCCCCCCTGGCCTCTATTATAACCGTAACCTTATAGAAGGGTTCATTCATGTCCTGAAAGAACAATACTTGAGTTACAGATTTGCTTTTGAGGTAAGAAACAAATCATGGATCAACGATGAATTTTTTAGCCTTCTTAATACAAATAATATAGCCTTTGTGATAGCCGATTCCGGGAACCGATATCCTTACAATGAAACATTGACTTCTGATTTCGTCTATCTTCGACTCCATGGGCGTGAGCATTTATATGCAACGGATTATTCCGACGAGGAGCTTGACGATTTTGCCTATAAAATAAGAGGATGGATGAATGAGGACAAAGAAATATGGGCATTCTTCAATAATGACTATAACGGCTTTGCGGTTAAAAATGCCGCACGGCTAAAGGAAATGATTTCCATAGTTAAATAAAATACTGAATCCTGATATTTTTTGCAGTTATTTCAAAGCCTTTTACAGGTTTTGAAACTTCCGGGGGAACATGTCGTACTTGAAATATCCGGTTTTGTCGGCAAAAAATTCCTGTGCGTCTATTTTATTTTCCGGATATATATGTGTCATCTACTTTTATCCAAGAAAATGAAAAAAGATGAAAAGGTTTTTCTTGATATTTTTAGTAATACAGGTGGTTTTTCAGGCTGAAGTCGGAGCGCAGAATGCTAAGGAATGGACTCTCGCCGATTGTATAAGCTACGGTCTTGAACGAAACATACAGGTGCTGAAAAGCGGACTCTCTAATGAACGCAATGAAGTAAATGCATTACAGGCAAAGGCACAAAGGCTGATGTCTGTCAATGCTTCGATTGGAAATAACTTCAACTGGTCGAGAAGCACTTCTTATGGTTCGTCAGCTCTTTCTTCAACATTTGGTTCGAGCTATTCTTTGAATTCTGGCATCACTGTTTTCAATGGATTGAGACTTAATAATCAGGTTAAACAGGCAGAACTAGGAATTGAAAGTGGTATTTATTCGCTCGAAACGATAAAAGAATCGGTAAGTCTGAGCATACTTAATGCATATCTCCAGATTCTTTATGCTGAAGAGCAGGTTAAGAACAGCATTAACCAGATTAAAGCAACTGAGGAAGAGCTGGCGCTGGCAGAAGAAAGGTTGCTTTTGAAAGTGATTTCCCAGGCCGATTATGCTCAGGTAAAGTCTCAGCTTGCCAGCGAAAAACTTACTCTGGCAAATGCCGAAAGTCAGCTTGCAATCACCAAGGTCAATCTGATGCAGCTTATGGAGTTGCCGGTGACCGACAGCTTCAAGATTGCTGTTCCGGTTATAACTGAACCGTTAAACATTAATCTAATTCCTGATGTAAAGAGTGTTTATGAGACAGCCCTTTCAGTGAAGCCTCAGATTAAAAATGCAGAAATAAGCAAACAAATTTCAGCACTCGATGAAAAAATTGCAAAATCAGGATATTACCCGGTTCTTTCTGTAAGTGCGGGTGTAAGCTCATCATATTCAGATGTATTGACTGATTCTTATTTCGGTCAGCTAAATGACGGAATAAGACCATCCGCCGGCTTTTCGATTTCAATTCCAATTTATCAGAAGAATCAGGTAAAGACGAGTGTCGAGCTGGCAAAGATCGGTTACCGCGATGCTGAGCTGACTGAGATAAATACAAGAAATGAACTGAGGAAAAGTATCGAACAGGCTTGCCAGGACGTCATTTCGTCACAAGCTGAATATGAGGCGAGTCTCGAATCGTATAATGCCGCCGCCGAATCGGGAATCCTTTCGAAAGAGAAATTCAGACAGGGGCTTATAAACTCCGTTGATTACCTTGTCTCAAAAACAAACCTTATAGCTGCTGAAAGCAAATTACTTCAATCGAAATACAAACTGATTTTCAGCTACAAAGTCCTTGACTTTTATAACGGGATACCTTTATCATTATAAATGTAAAAATAAACAACCATGAAAAAGAAAATTCTGATTACATCAATTGCAGTTTTTGCAGCAATAGTAATAATCTTATTGGCATTCAAGCCATTTCATAAAAAAGACAGCGGTTTCACATTTGAAACAGTGAAAGTGGAGAGGGGCGATATAGCAAATGTTGTTACTGCAACAGGAACTATAAATGCGATTACAACTGTTGACGTAGGCACTCAGGTTTCAGGAATAATTAAAAAAATTAATGTTGACTTCAACGATAATGTAAAAAAAGGACAGATACTTGCCCAACTGGATGAGACAAACCTGCTTGAACAGTTAAGACAGAGCCAGGCTTCGCTCGACCAGGCTCTGGCCCAGCTCAGGTTTAATGAAGCTACATATAACAGATTAAAGGCTTTGTATGAGAAAAGCCTTATAGCACAGGCTGATTACGACCAGGCAATTTTCAACTATGAAAATTCAAAAGCTGGAGTATCGAATGCCAGGTCGGCAGTTTCAAGAGCACAAGTAAACCTCGATTATGCGACAATAACTTCGCCGATTGACGGTGTAGTCCTTAATAGGGCAGTTGAAGAAGGTCAGACTGTGGCAGCAAGCTTTAATACCCCAACTCTTTTCACTATTGTGAATGACCTTACACAGATGGAAGTCCGCACAAGTGTTGATGAAGCGGATATTGGAAAGGTGAAAGAAGGGCAGAAGGTCGAATTCACTGTGGATGCTTATCCCGACCTGAAATTCGAAGGCTTGGTATCACAGGTGAGGCTTCAGCCTGTAACTACAAATAATGTGGTTACATATACCGTGGTAATTAATGCTCCGAACCCTGAAAAGAAACTTATGCCGGGAATGACTGCAAGTGCCACAATTTTTGTAGAAGGAAAGAATAATACCCTTATACTGTCGGGCAAAGCAATCAGGTTCACCCCTGACCAGGAATATCTCCAGAAAATGATGGCCGAATTTATGAAGAATTCCGACATGCCAAATATGCCACAGGCAAATATGCAGTCGGGTATTCAGCCGGGTCAGGTACCCAACATGAGCTCGATGCCGCAGGGTATGCCTCAGATGGGAATGTTACCCGGCACAGAACAGGCTGATCCGAAAACAAAAATTGTATGGGTTAAAGACGGTAACGGAGGCATACGTCCTGTAATGGTCAAGCTTGGTATCGAGAACGGCTCAAAGGTTGAAATTGTTACAGGCCTTAATGAAGGTGATGAGGTTGTGATTTATATGTCGGAAGGAAAGAAGGAAGAAACCGTTTCAAGAAATAATGGCGGACCGAGAGGACCAATGCCATTCTGAACATAATATGATTAGAAGTTAATACCAGCGATTATGAATAATATAATTATAGAGATTGAAAATCTCCGGAAAGATTACCATGTGGGAGAAGTGACAGTACATGCTCTCCGGGGGATCGATCTCAGGATTGAGGAGGGTGAGTTCGTTGCAATAATGGGAGTAAGCGGGTCAGGGAAGTCAACGATGCTGAATATCATTGGCTGCCTCGATAAACCTACTCAAGGGGAATACAGGCTCGATGGAGTTGATGTTAACACATTGAGCAAGGATGCCACAGCCAGACTTCGCAATAAAAAGCTTGGTTTCGTTTTTCAGGCATTTAACCTGTTGCCGAGAACCACAGCTCTCGAGAATGTGGAACTTCCCTTATTCTATAACGGTAAGATAAGTTCAAAAGAACGTAAGGAAAAGGCTATCAGAGCATTGGAAGCTGTCGGACTTACCGGTCGCATGAACCACATGCCAAACCAGCTCTCGGGCGGTCAGCAGCAAAGAGTCGCCATTGCCCGCTCACTGGTTAACGATCCGGTGCTTATTCTTGCAGATGAACCGACAGGTAACCTCGACACCCGTACTTCATTTGAAATTATGGAGTTATTCCAGAACCTGAATGACAAAGGAAGAACCATAGTTTATGTTACTCATGAACCTGATATAGCAAGGTTCGCTACACGGAATGTGATTTTCAGGGATGGTAAGATCCAGCGGGAAAATATCGTAAGCGAAAGACTTTATGCAACGGAAGTTCTTAAAACCCTTCCCGTTGAAAATATCGAAGAGTTTGATGTCTGATTAATTTATTGATTATGAACTTGACTAATTTATTCAGAATAGCAATAAGAGCTTTGTTCAGGAACAAAATGAGAGCATTCCTGACAATGCTTGGGATAATAATAGGAGTGGCTTCTGTTATAGCCATGCTTGCCATTGGTGAAGGCTCCAAAAGAAGCATAACCGAAGAAATGTCTTCAATGGGATCGAACCTTGTTATGATAATGCCAAACTTTCAGCAAAGAGGAGGAGTGAACCTTGGAGCTTCAAGCTCAATGGCACTTAAATACAGCGATGTGACAGCTATCAGGAATGAAGCTGTACATATTTCGGCAGTATCACCAACCGTAAATTCAAATGGGCAGGTGATTTATGGCAACAAAAATACCCAGACCAGCATATACGGAGTGAGTGAAGAGTATCTTGACATAAGAAAACTGAAAATTGCAACAGGCAGGATCTTTGACGAAACAGAGGTAAGAAGCATGGCAAAGATTTGTTTGCTCGGACAAACAGTTGTGAATAATCTTTTTGGAGAGGGTGTAGATCCAGTTGGGACGACGATACGCATAAAAAATCTGCCTTTCGAAGTAATCGGGGTGCTCGAAGATAAGGGTGAAAGCGGAATGGGACAGGACCAGGATGATATGATAATTGCCCCATACACAACAGTTCAGCGCCGCCTTGCAGCTATTGATTATATCAATGGAATTTATTGCTCAGCAGTGAGTGAGGAAAAAAGTGCTGCAGCTATAGAAGAGGTTACGGAAATACTCAGACGAACCCATAAACTAAAAGAAACGGAAGAAGATGACTTCAGGGTGATGTCCCAGTCGGAATTGATAGAATCGGTATCAACCGTAACAAATATCATGACTTACCTGCTGGGAGCTATCGCAGGGATCTCATTGCTTGTCGGAGGTATAGGAATTATGAATATCATGTTTGTTTCTGTTACAGAACGTACCCGTGAAATAGGTTTGCGCATGTCAATCGGAGGAAGAGGCAAGGATATCCTTCTACAATTCCTTGTTGAATCAATGCTGCTGAGCCTTACAGGCGGTATCTTTGGTATTATATTCGGGTACCTTATAGCGGAAGTAGCCGGTACACTTATGAACTCTACAACTTTTATAACGACACAGTCAGTCGTACTGGCATTTGCAGTCTGCTTTGCCATTGGCGTTTTCTTCGGCTGGTACCCTGCCAGAAAAGCTTCAAACCTGAATCCTATTGACGCTCTCAGATATGAATGAAACAGATTACATGTTTTGATTATATAAGGGATATTTTATTTAACTTCGAGATATATTAGATATATTAAAGGAAAAACAATGAAAAAGAAACCTAACGAAGTAATTATCAAAATCACACTTCATATACTGGCCTGGGCTATTTTTCTTGGCCTGCCATTGTATTCTGCCAGAAGGTTTCAAATGGGAAGAGATTTCCTTTTGATATATTATACTTTTATTACCATTAACGGTCTTATTTTCTATATAAACTATTTATTTCTTGTACCAAAATTTTTTTTTCAAAAAAAGAAATTTAAATATTACCTGTCAACTTTAATATTGTTAATTTTTTTCTATTTCGTATCAGACATATCCAATGGTTTAATATTCAGTTATATATCTGAAAACAGCAATCCGGAACAGTTTAAGCGGCCTCCGGATGAGGGAAGAAGGCCTATGCCACCACGGAGAGGAATAATTGGTGCAGTAAATCCTTTTCGTGAGGCACACATCATGAGTTATGCGTCATCATCACTTTTCATAATTTTCTTCTCTCTGGGACTGAGAGTTCTGGAACGTCAAACAAAAATTGAAAAAATGCAGGAACAGCTGGAAAAAGAGAAGTTGAATTCTGAACTTGCACTCCTTAAAAACCAGATAAGCCCTCATTTCTTCTTTAATACTCTTAATAATATCTATTCACTTATTGGGATCAACCCAGATGATTCTCAAAAAGCAGTTCTGAGACTTTCGAAGCTGATGAGATATCTGCTTTATGATTCAGAACAAGGTGATACGAAATTAAACCAGGAGATTGATTTTATGAGTAACTATATTGATCTTATGAAACTCCGGATGAGCGACAAGGTTACTCTTTCCGTCTCTTTTCCTGATAAGTATGAAGATTTAGCTATGCCTCCGCTGCTTTTTATACCCTTTATTGAGAATGCATTCAAACATGGAGTGAGCTATAGGAGTAAATCTTACATTGATATAAAACTGGAAACAGAAAAAAATACGATAATTTTTACATGCAAAAACAGTATTGCCCGGAAAAGTGATAATATTGACAAAAACATTACTGGTATCGGACTCGAGAATGTAAAACGAAGACTTAACCTTCTTTTCCCAGGGAAACATGAACTGGTGATAAATAAAGACGAAAACGAATTTTTGGTGTTTCTTAAAATAAAGACTGCCTGATGTTATCGGTTATTGCCATAGATGATGAGCCTCTTGCTTTGAAGCTTGTTACGGAATATATCGAAAAAACTCCCGGAATGAAGCTGGCCGGTAGTTTTGATAATCCGTTCGATGCCATCGAATACTTGTCGGAAAAACAAGCCGATATTATATTTGTTGATATCCAGATGCCCGACCTCACTGGAATAGAATTTACAAGGCTTATCGAAAAAAGCTCTAAAATTATTTTTACCACGGCATACGCGCAATATGCGATTGAGGGTTATAAGCTCGAAATTACCGATTATCTTCTTAAACCATTCAGCTATGAAGAGTTTCTTGCAGCCGTCAATAAAGCAATGAAACAGATTAACCTTGAGCGGAAGGCTATGAGAGGTCTGGAGGCAAACGATGAATTTTTATTTCTTAAATCGGATTATAAGATTAAACGAATCAATTTCAATGACATACTATATATAGAAGGATTGAAAGATTACATAAAAGTTTATGTTGAGAATCTACCACATCCGATTTTATCCCTTTCTACAATGAAGCTTGCAGAATCAAAACTACCAGGTGAAAAATTTATGAGGGTTCATAAATCATTTATAGTTAACCTCGATAAAATTAACACAATCGAACGGGGCAGAATAGTTTTTGGTAAAACATATATTCCTGTAAGTGAGCAGTATAAGGAGAAGTTCCAGAAGTTTCTCGATAGTAACTTTCTTTAGAAAAACTCGTATAATATATATAGGTATGTTTTTATAATGTTTTAAAATTTTTTCAGTGATTTTGTTAAAAATTGAAGCAAAAGTTTGGATATTTAAAAACAGTTATTATTTTTGTAACATTATCGTTTAAGAAATGAAGGTTTATTTTACAAACTGGTGCTGGTGGTTTGCATGGTTTTTCAAATCAAGGTGAGCAGAAGCGCCCGTTTGTAAATTTAATATAGATATTAATGCGGCCTGCCGTGCTCACGGCAGGCCGCACTGTTTTATATAACTCGGATAAACCTTAAAACAAAGTAAAAATGAAAAAATATTCAATAACAACAAGTACTTCGAAACTACTGGCCGACACCATCACTCCTGTCAGTGTCTATCTCAGGATAAGAGATATCTATCCGAACAGTCTTCTTCTTGAAAGCTCCGATTATCATGCAATTGAGAACAGCTACTCCTTTATCTGTATCAGTTCGGTTGCAAGTTTCGAAGCCGACGGGAATAAGGTAACAGAGAAATATCCCGACGGAACGGAACAGGGCTATAACCTCAAAGAAAAAAATGAATTAATAAAAAAATTTACAGCTTTTATGTCTGCATTCACTCAAACCGGAACTGCAAATGAATTACCGGCCAACGGATTCTTCGGCTATATGGCCTACGACGCTGTCGAACATTTCGAAAGTATTACACTGAAAACGCCTGATACTCCTGAAAAACACATTCCGGAAATGCGGTACGACCTTTTTAAATACATAATTGCAATTAATCACTATCAGAATACGCTATATATTACCGAGAACAGGTTCGATGAAAATGAAGTGAGCGGCTTAGAACATATAGAGAACCTTCTGAGGAGCAGGAATTTTGCCATCTATCGTTTCAGAGTCTCAGGAAATGAGAAAAGTAACTTAACGGATGAGGATTACAAATATATGGTTAGGAAGGGGAAGGAGCACTGTCATCGCGGTGATGTTTTTCAGGTAGTGCTGTCACGCCGCTATTCTATTGAATTCAAAGGTGATGAATTTAATGTGTACAGGGCTCTGCGGTCTATCAATCCTTCTCCTTATCTTTTTTATTTCGACTATGGAAATTACAAAATATTCGGGTCTTCACCCGAAGCGCATCTTAAAATAAACCAGGGTATTGCATATATTAATCCTATTGCAGGAACGTATCGAAGAACCGGCAATGATGAAGCCGATAAGTTAGCTGCCGAGAGACTTTCATACGACCTCAAGGAAAATTCCGAACATATTATGCTGGTCGACCTTGCACGAAACGATCTCAGCAGGTATGCCAGAAACGTTAAAGTGCAAAACCTGCGCGAAATTCAATTCTACTCGCATGTGATCCATCTTGTTTCATCGGTCTCAGGCGAACTCCGTGGAGATGCAACCATTGCCGAGGTACTGGCAGCCACTTTCCCTGCTGGCACTCTCACAGGGGCTCCGAAACACATGGCAATGCAGCTTATCGACAGATACGAAAACGAAAGGAGAGGCTACTACGGCGGAGCAATTGGATTCATAGATTTCAGAGGCATACTCAATCATGCCATTCTAATAAGAACTTTTCTGAGCAAGGGCAATATGCTTATTTACCAGGCCGGAGCAGGCATAGTTACCGGCTCGGATGAAGAAAAAGAATTGCAGGAAGTCAATAACAAGCTTGATGCACTGAAAAATGCAGTAAAAATGGCTGAAGGAATAAAATAGATATCCTAATAATTTATAGAAAATAAATAAATGATATACAAATATATAAAAGCATAGAACTATAAAATAGTTGAAACGGGAATGAAAATAGTGGTTATAGATAATTATGATTCTTTTACATACAACCTTGTTCACTTAATAGAAATGATTACAGGTACACTTCCGGATGTTTTCAGGAACGACAGGGTAAGTATCGAAGAAATAGACAAATATGATAGGGTGCTCATTTCTCCAGGCCCGGGTATTCCTTCAGAAGCAGGTATATGCCTCGAGCTTATAAGAAGATATTACACAAAAAAGAGCATACTTGGTATTTGTCTCGGGCATCAGGCCGTCTGTGAATCTTTTGGTGCGAAGTTACTGAATCTAAGTAATGTGTATCACGGAGTTGCGACTCCGGTGAGAATTCTTAAACCTGATGAGCCGCTTTTTAAAAATATTCCATCTGTGTTTATGGCAGGGCGATATCATTCATGGGTTGTTTCACGTAACCACTTGCCCGACAGTTTAATTATAACATGCGAAGATGAAAACGGGATGATTATGGGCGTCAGTCATAAAGATTACAATGTGAAAGGACTTCAGTTTCATCCCGAATCTATTATGACAGAATACGGATTGGAAATAATTAAAAACTGGATGAGTTTATGAGGCAATTAATTGTATTTCAATATTGTATATTAAGAATGATAACCGATAATCGTTAAATTAATATCAATTACACCAATGATATGAGAAAGATACTTAATTATTTATTTGAGCACAGGACTCTCAGCAGCCAGGAGGCTGAAGAAGTAATGTTAAACATTGCCAGCGGCCTTTATTCGGAGTCTGAGATAGCGGCATTCCTCACGGTTTATTTGATGCGGAGCATAACCGTCGAAGAGCTTTCTGGCTTCCGTAATGCAATGCTTAATCTGTGTGTAAAAACCGACCTCTCAGAGTTTGGTACTATTGACGTCTGCGGAACCGGCGGCGACAATAAGGAAACTTTCAATATCTCGACACTTACAGCCTTTGTGCTGGCAGGCGCTGGCATCAGAGTGGCCAAGCATGGAAATTATGGAGTTACTTCCGCATGCGGTTCATCCAATATACTTGAATATTTCGGGTATAAATTTTCAACCGATCCCAACAAACTGAAGAGGGAACTCGAAAGTGCAGGAATCTGTTTTCTTCATGCGCCGTTATTTAATATGGCGATGAAATCGGTTGCACCTGTCCGCAAAGCACTGAAAGTAAAAACATTTTTCAATATGCTCGGGCCTTTGGTTAATCCTTCATTCCCAAAACGGCAACTTATAGGGGTTTATAGCCTTGAACTTGCGCGACTATATAATTATCTGTTTCAGGAAACTGATATGAGTTATACCATTGTTTATAGCCTTGATGGTTACGATGAGGTATCGCTCACTTCGCCTTTCAAATGTATTATTAATGGTGTTGAACAGATATTATTTCCTGAAGACCTCGATTATCCAGCCGTTCAACCTTCCGATCTGGCTGCGGGGAAGACCGTAGTAGAATCTGCAGCAATATTCAAATCTGTTCTGGAAGGAAACAGCACTCCGCAAAAAAATAACGTGGTTCTTGCAAATTCGCAGCTTGCAATAAAATGCTGCTTCCCGGAAAAAACGCTCACGGAATGCAGGAATATTGTCGAAGATTCGCTTTATAACAAAAAGGCGCTCGATTCTTTTAACAAATTAATAGAAATTCAACAGTGACATTTCTGGAAAAAATAGCTGAAAGCAAAAGAAAAGAGATTGCACTTATGAAAAGGAGGTTTTCGGTTAAAGATTTTGAAAAAAGCCCTTTCTCAGGAAGAGAGTCTATATCCCTTGCCGGCCGTATCAGGGATCCTGCAGGCACAGGCATAATTGCGGAGTTCAAAAGATGTTCTCCTTCCAAAGGTGCTATTAATGTCAGCGCCAATTTACTTAAAGTAACAACCGGCTACTGTGACGCAGGAGCAGCAGGCATCTCGGTTCTGACAGAAAAAAAGTTCTTCGGAGGTAAAGCCGACGACCTTTACAAGGTCAGAAGTTCAATTAATATCCCGCTTTTACGGAAAGATTTTATTTTGGATGAAATCCAGATTTATGAATCGAAATGTCTCGGCGCAGATGTAATTTTACTTATTGCCGCACTGCTTGGAAAAGGGAAAGTGCTGGAATTTTCAAAACTTGCTAATTCTCTGGGTATGGAAGTTCTGCTCGAGATTCATTCAACGGAAGAACTCGATACAATAAATGAGTTTGTAAACATAATCGGAGTCAATAACCGCGACCTGCGTTCCATGAAGACTGACATTAATACTTCTATAAAACTTGGTAGAAAAATTCCGGACGGATTCGTGAAAATATCTGAAAGCGGCATCTCATCACCTATGACGATTACTGAACTGAAAAAGGCAGGCTATGACGGTTTTTTGATCGGAGAGTATTTTATGAGCAAACCTGACCCGGCTTTGGCCTTCTGCGAGTTTGTAAGTTCTTTAAGAGAAGTGGAGAAAAACTCATGATAAAAATGATAAAAAGAATGAAAGTAATTTCAATTATCCCTCCCAGCCTTCCCAAAATGGGAAAGTGCAGCAATAATACAGAGACTTAAGTCCCCCATTTGGGACCTGCCTGCATTACCTTCGCGAAGCTTTGGCGGAGCAAGGCCGAAGTACTAGCGGAGGCAGGGATTTAGGGGGCAAATAAAAGGATATGCAGATTAATTAAAAGATAAATAGTTTAATTTATTGAAATATAATAATTAGGAAATTTATTTAGGAATGAAAATAAAAGTTTGCGGCCTGAAAGATGAACAAAATGTTAATCTTCTCGTTAAAACAGAAATAGACTATGCCGGATTCATTTTTTATGAGGGTTCAAAAAGATGCATTGACGAAAATACTTTCAGGGCAATTTTAGAAATAGTTCCGCGAAACGTGAAGAAAGTTGGTGTGTTTGTTAACGAACATATTGATAAAGTCCTCAAAATTTCAGAGGAGGCATCTCTTGATATGATTCAATTGCATGGCGATGAAGGTGTGGATTATTGCAGAAGATTAAAATCGGCAGGAATGAAAGTTATTAAAGCCTTCAGGATAAAAGAGAGTGATAAAATGTATTTTGTAAATGTATTTTCAGATGTATGCGAATTTTTCTTATTCGATACCGAAAGCGGACTTTATGGCGGTAGCGGAAAGAAGTTCAACTGGGACATTATCGAGAGAATCAGACCGGAGAAGCCTTTTTTTATTAGCGGTGGAATTGAACCCCATGATGCTTTGAAACTTAAGGAAATAAGTAAGAAAAACGATATGATGTATGCTGTGGATATCAACAGCAAATTTGAAACTGCTCCAGGAATAAAAGATATTGATAAAGTCAGGAAATTTATTATAGATATAAAAAATGAACGATTATGAAATTCAATGTTGATGAAAATGGATTTTATGGTGAGTTTGGAGGTGCATTTATACCGGAGATGCTGCACCGGAATATTCAGGAATTGAAAGATAATTACCTGAAGATTCTGGAAGATCCGGGATTTAAAAAAGAATTCAGGGGGCTGTTGAAGGATTATGCAGGGAGGCCTTCCCCGCTTTTTTATGCGGAAAGGCTATCGGAGTATTACAATACCGGAATATATCTGAAGCGTGAAGACCTCAATCATACCGGAGCACATAAGATTAACAATGCGATAGGGCAGGTTCTTGTTGCTAAAAGGCTGGGTAAATCGAGAATAATTGCCGAAACCGGCGCAGGCCAGCATGGAGTGGCTACGGCTACCGTATGTGCTTTGATGGGTTTTGAGTGTATTGTTTATATGGGAAAGCTCGATATTGAAAGGCAAGCTTCCAACGTGTCGAGGATGGAGATGCTTGGCGCAAAGGTTATTCCTGTGGAGAGTGGTAATATGACATTGAAAGATGCAACTAATGAAGCTATACGCGACTGGATAAACAATCCTGAAGATACTTATTATGTCATTGGTTCTGTTGTGGGGCCTCATCCTTATCCTGACCTTGTTTCAAGGCTTCAGTCGGTTATAAGTGAGGAGCTCGTTTGGCAGGTGAAAGAGCAAACTGGGAAGGATTTCCCCGATTATGTTATTGCCTGTGTGGGCGGGGGCAGCAATGCAGCCGGTTCGTTTTATCATTTTCTTGACGACGAACGTGTGAAGCTTGTGGCAGTGGAGGCAGCCGGGAAGGGAATCGAAACAGGCGAAACAGCCGCTTCAATAGTTGCGGGCTCCCCCGGCATTATTCATGGAAGCAGAACAATGCTGATGCAAAACAACGACGGACAGATAACAGAACCTTATTCTATCTCGGCCGGTCTCGATTATCCTGGTATTGGGCCTTTGTTTTCGTGGTTATATAAAACCGGCAGGGCACAATTCGAACATGCTACCGACAAAGAAGCCCTCGAGGCAGCATTCAGACTTATGAGGCTTGAAGGAATTATCCCCGCCCTCGAACCGGCTCATGCCCTGGCAGCACTCGAAAAAATAAAATTTGGCAGTAATGAAATAGTTGTTGTAACAGTTTCAGGACGAGGGGATAAGGATATGGAAACTTATTTGAAATATATCCGTAAGAATGTTAATAATCAATGACTCTGAAAAACAAAATAGTAAGACATGAACCGTATTGATGAACTATTTTTATCACATAAAAGCGGGATGCTTTCGGTTTACTTTACAGCTGGATTCCCTGAAGTTGATTTAACAAGGGAGATAATTAATAACCTTGCAAAAGCCGGCGTTGACATGATAGAAATCGGCATCCCGTTTTCAGATCCTCTTGCCGATGGGCCGGTAATTCAGAAAAGCAGCACTACAGCTTTAAGAAACGGCATATCTATGAATCTCCTTTTCAGGCAACTTGAAGGAATAAGAGAAACTGTTGATATTCCACTTATCCTTATGGGATACCTTAATCCTGTTCTGAAGTTCGGAATGGAAGAATTTTGCCGGCATTGCTTCGAAACAGGTATTGACGGAGCAATAATTCCAGACCTTCCCCCTGAAATCTATCAGCAACAATATTCAGAAATGTTTAAAAAATATGGATTATATAATATCCTTTTGATATGTCCGCAGACTGATCCTCAACGTATACGATTCATTGACAGTCTGACCGATGGATTTATTTATATGGTCTCTTCATCTTCCGTTACGGGAATTAAAGGCAGTTTTATGGAAGAACAAAGGAATTATTTCAGGAAGATAAAAGATATGAATCTTTCACATCCACTTATGATTGGTTTCGGAATATCGAACCATGAAACATTTTCTGAAGTGTGCAAAACTGCAAACGGTGCAATTATAGGCAGTGCATTTATAAAAATGATTGAAGAAAAAGGAACAGATTATGAAAGTATTAAGAATTTTGTAAAAGGAATCAGAAACAATAAATAAAAAATAGAATAATATGCAGGACAAAAAGAATTTTAAAATGAAAAACTCACAATACCCTTCCAGGAGAGAAACAATTAATTTTTTAAAATCCCTGACTGTTTGTCTTTATCCTTCGCTTGCGGATGAGAAGCGTTCGTGTATTTCAGAAAGCAAGACAAGAAAGGATCTGCGCAGGGTTTTGACGAGTGTGTGTTCAAAACTACCATGTTCTCCTGAAGAAGTAGCTGAAGAATTCATACGTAACATTCCGATTATTAAAAAAGAGCTCGATGCTGATGCTACTTTTATTATGGAGGGGGATCCTGCTGCAACAAGCGTTGATGAAGTTGTTCTTACATATCCGGGGTTTTATGCGATACTGGTTTACCGTCTGGCTAACAGGCTTGCAGGTGCTGGGGTCCCTCTTATTCCCAGGATAATGACCGAATATGCGCATTCTTTGACAGGAATTGATATTCATCCTAAAGCTGCAATAGAAACTCCTTTCTTTATAGACCATGGCACCGGAATTGTAATAGGAGAGACTGCTGTAATAGGGAAAAGGGTGAAACTCTACCAGGGGGTTACTATCGGAGCTCTGAGTGTGAGTAAAGATATGGCCGGGAAAAAACGACACCCGACTATTGAGGATGACGTGATCATTTATGCCGGAAGTACTATTCTCGGAGGAGAAACGATTATCGGACACGACAGCATTATTGGCGGTAATGTATGGCTTACTTCCTCTGTACCACCGTACTCACTCGTTTATCATGAAAATGTAATGAAAATACGAGAAAGAAGTAATAATCATAAAATTTAATTTCCCATGAAATACAATAATATTCTGGAGTCGATTGGAAACACTCCCCACATAAGGTTATCCAGACTTTTTCCTGATCATCATGTCTGGATAAAGGATGAAAGAAGAAACCCGGCTGGCAGTTTAAAAGACAGGATTGCCATTGCAATGATTGAGGATGCAGAAAAGTCAGGCAAATTAAGACCTGGTAGTGTGATTATTGAACCTACTTCCGGAAATACCGGTATAGGACTCGCAATGGCAGGGGCTGTTAAGAATTATGATGTTATTCTGGTTATGCCCGATTCGATGAGTGTGGAAAGAATGAAAATCCTCAAGGCCTATGGTGCAAAGCTTGTCCTTACACTCGGAGAAGACGGTATGACTGGCGCTGTTGAGAAGGCAAAGGAAATGGTTGCTGAAATTCCGGGAGCATGGATGCCCTCGCAGTTTGAGAACCATATCAATCCGGAAATCCATTCCAGAACCACCGCACTCGAGATTATTTCCGATTTTCCGGAAGGATTTGATTATATGGTGGCAGGAGTGGGTACAGGAGGCCATATCACAGGCGTTGGAGTTATTTTGAAAGAAAAATTTCCGTCTGTAAAAATTGTTGCTGTAGAGCCTTTCGACTCTCCTGTTCTGAGTGGAGGATGTCCCGGGCGACATAAACTTCAGGGAATTGGAGCCGGTTTTATACCGGTAATCTACCGGAAAGATATTCCCGACAGAATAGTTACAGTGGAAACCGAAGAGGCACTTGAAATGACCCGTGAGGCGGCAAAGAAAGAGGGAATATTTATGGGAATCACATCGGGAGCTTCTTTGCACACAGTGAAAATTCTGGTAAATGAAAGTGATAAGCCTCTCAGAATACTTTGTTTTGCCTATGATACAGGCGAAAGGTATCTGAGCCTCGATGAATTATGGGATTAGTTGATAATTTTTATCTTTAACCTTTTGTCTTTTATCTTTATTTGTTTACTTTTGGGTATGCATTTCCTCAAAAGTGCTTTAAAATGCTGGTAAAGACATTTGCAAGTGCTGTAACAGGCATAGATGCATTTACTATAACTATTGAAGTGAATGTTTCAAGGGGCGTCCGTTTTTTTCTTGTCGGATTGCCTGATGTAGCAGTTAAGGAGAGTCAGCAGAGAATCGAGTCGGCTCTAAGATCTATAGGGTTTCACTGGCCCGGCAAACAGGTAGTGATAAATATGGCACCTGCAGATATAAGAAAGGAGGGATCGGCTTATGACCTTCCTCTTGCAGCGGGAATCCTGGCTGCGGATGAAAAGATTTCTCAGGACGCTCTTAATTCGTTTGTTATGATGGGAGAACTGTCGCTCGATGGAACTTTGAAACCTGTGCGCGGTGCGCTTCCGATAGCCATTAAGGCACGAGATGAGGGATTCAGAGGTCTTATCGTTCCGGAGAAGAATGCCCGCGAGGCTGCAGTTGTTGACGGAATAGATGTATATGGTATGACTTCTCTTGGGGACGTCGTCGAATTTCTAAATGGCGGCAACAGGCATGAGCCTGTTAAGGTGGATATAAATAGAGAAGCTAATAAATATGATATTGATTTTTCTGATGTGAAAGGTCAGGAGAGTGTCAAGAGGGCGCTTGAGGTTGCGGCAGCGGGAGGGCATAATGTGATTATGATTGGTCCGCCCGGTGCCGGAAAGACGATGCTGGCAAAACGGCTCCCGACGATCATACCGCCTCTGATGCTCGAGGAAGCACTTGAAACAACCAAAATACATTCTGTTGCAGGTAAAATTGATGACAGTGTTTCACTTATGACACGCCGACCTTTCAGATCGCCACACCATACGATTTCTGATGTTGCCCTTGTCGGCGGGGGTACTTTCCCGCAGCCGGGTGAAATATCTCTTGCCCATAACGGCGTGCTTTTCCTCGATGAACTGCCTGAGTTCAAAAGAACAGTTCTCGAAGTACTACGACAGCCTCTCGAAGACAGAGTTATAACAATATCACGCGCAAAATTCACCGTTGACTACCCGGCCAACTTTATGCTTGTTGCATCTATGAATCCCTGCCCATGCGGATTCCATAACCATCCCGAGAAGGTTTGTACATGCTCGGCCAGCATGATTCAGAAATATCTAAACAGGATTTCAGGGCCATTGCTCGACAGAATAGACATCCATATCGAAGTTGTGCCGGTGAAATATGACAAACTTTCAAGTAGTATCAATGCGGATAACTCCAGTTCAATCAGGGAGAGAGTGATAAAGGCCAGAGAGATACAGGCAAAAAGATTTAAAGAAATTTCAGGTATTTATACCAATGCGCAGATGACTCCTGCACTGCAGAGGAAGTATTGTTACCTCGATGAAACGGGGGGGCGTCTTCTCAAAACCGCTATGGATATGAGAGGACTTTCAGCTCGTGCTTACGACCGGATACTTAAAGTTGCACGTACAATAGCCGACCTTGATGAGTCGGAAAATATAATGGCAAGCCATATCTCCGAGGCTATTAACTACAGAAACCTCGACAGGGACGGGTGGGCCGGCTGAGATTTCATATAGCGTAAGATTGTTAAAGATATTTTTTCGGCATAATGATACAGATGGCTAAATGCCTTCGAACTCCTTTAATTCGAGAGTATTGCTGTCCCATTCGGCATAGGTTCCCTTTTTAATCCAGTCGCCGAGTATTACCACTACCGCACCGCTGTCAAGTGTGGTCATCAACGGCAGATGACGATGGCCGTAAACGAAGTAATCTATCTTTTCATTTTCGAGAACTTGTCTCGTGTGTCTGAAGAGGTCTTCCTTTTCCTCTCCCATAAATTCAAGTGAAACACCTTTAACCAGTCTGCTGTTATTCGACCACCAGTGTCCAAAGCGCACACCAATTGCTGGAGGAAGTGCGGAATAAAGATGCTGTAATGTTTTGTTCCGGAAAATCCACAGAAGTATTTTGTACATTGTATTCGTTGTGCCAAGTCCTTCACCGTGTGCCAGATAAAAGTTCTTGCCATTGAAGTTTGTTTTGTAAGGTTCCTTATGAATTATAATGCCGCATTCATTGGCAAGATAATTGCCTATCCACATATCGTGGTTTCCTGAGAAAAAATGAACTGGTATCCCCGAATCGGTAAGTGAGGCAATCGTTCCGAGAAATCTTGTGAATCCTTTTGGTACAACATATTTGTATTCCCACCAGAAATCAAAAACGTCGCCCAGAAGGAATATTTCTCCGGCTTTGGGGGCGATTTCGTTCAGCCACATAATTACTCTCCTCTCTCTTTCGGCCGGATTACCTCCTGCTTTGAGACCCAGGTGAAAATCGGAGGCAAAAAATATTCTTTTCCCGGCCATTTTCTATAAGTTAATATCCGAAAATATCCTGAAGCTTGTTTTGAAGTTCTCTGCTATGCAGGTTTGAAGCTATTATTTCGCCCTCTTTGTTATAGAGGTAGTTTGCTGGCAATGTTTTCACGTTATAATAGATTGCAAATTTAGGATTTGCAGGGTCATCTTCCCTTACGCTTATCCATGGCAATTCATCAAACTTCACTATCTTTTTCCAGAGGTCTTCATCTGAATCAAGGTTAATCTGATAAATCTCAAAACCTTTATTCCGGTATTTTTCGTACAGCTTTTTAAGTTCGAGATTTTCCGAAATGCAATCCTCCGAAGCAGCCGACCAGAATGAAAGTAATACATATTTACCTCTTAATGAAGAGAGAGCGATTCTTTTGCCGTTAATGTCTTTGAGATCAGGATCGAGTATTTTAATAGGCGATTGTTCGGCAATTTTTTTTAATTGTTCCATCTTGAATGCGTTCATTTCCTTTTCAAAATTAGCCTTGAGTGCTCTTACCTGTTTTGATTTTGGGAAATAATGACTAAGTGTATCTGATACAATTTTAAGAAACTGAATATCACGGGGATCGTAAAGAACATAAGTTTGATCATCAATTTTTTGATATAGTGCTTTTATTGATGCAAATGAGTGCAGATTTTTTAAAATAAAATCTATATTAAACATCCTCTGGTCTTTGATAAGTTTTAAATATGCTTCATTGATTTCTTTTTCAATTTGGGCAAACTCTGGGGTATTATAAAGGCTGTCGTACAATATTTTAAGAGAATCAATTTTATGTCTGGTTATTGCAAGAGCCGAGTCGAGCACCATAAGTTTTCTTGTCCCGGGCGAACCGTTAATTGAATAATTATCGGGCAAATATTCCGACTTAAAAGTAATATTGATTTTTTCACCCGGTTCAGTAAGTAGTATAATAAAACCATAATTTGAAATTCCAAGTTGATAAAATTCAGGATATTCAGCTTTAATTTTAAACCGGAAAGAACCATTTTTTTTAATTTTTGCGGAATCAAGCAATACCGGAACGTCGACATCAATTCTATGAATGCGTATATAGCTTCCTATATGGTAATCGCTTTTACCTTCTATGCGGAAGCTTTTTTCTGCTTTACAAGAAAAAAGCATTATAAGTATAAGCCAGACTGTATATCGCGTTAAAAAAATGGTAACGTGTTTCATTAGACCGTTATTTTTATTTTTTATTTCTGATTGTCATTTTTAATTTTCAGTCTGTCTGAAGCAGAATTTATTTAAAAACTTCTGCAAGTTTTTCATGAAGTTGTTCACCTCTCAAATCCATAGCGATTATTTTTCCTTCCCTGTCAAGTAATAAATTATGTGGAATACTTTCAATTCCATAAAGAGGAACTACTTCAGAGTTCCAATATTTAAGGTCGCTTACATGTATCCAATTTTCCAGATTATCTTCCTGTATTCCTTTAAGCCATGCTTCACGTGTTCTGTCGAGTGATACCTGAAATATCTGGAATCCTTTGTCTTTGTACATCTCATAAGCTTTTACCAGGTTGGGATTTTCCTGTCGGCACGGGGTACACCATGCAGCCCAGAAATCGAGTAAAACTATATTCCCCCTTGTTGATGAAAGTGAAATCATCTTTCCTTCGGGAGAAGGTAAGTTTATTTCAGGTGCTTCACTTCCAATAGTTAGCAATGGAGTATTAGCCTGTGACATCATTACACTTTCTATAAGTGCTGCCACTTGTTCGTGGAGAGCTTTCACCGGCCCTGACTCAGGGTACTTGCTGAAAAGAGTTGAATCAACTTTAATGAAATATTTTATATCCTTGATCGGATCGAGAACGTACTGGCGTGGAGCAATCTGCTGATAAAGAGCTACCAGAGTAATTAGCGATCCACTGTTATTATCTATAAAATTTTTTGTGTATTTATTTATTTCAGACAAATAGACCTTACTAGTGCTGTCGATGGTTTGTATAATTTTTTCTATATCAGGGCTGCCAACATTTTGAGAATAGATATCATAAAGTCCCCTTAGCTTTTCTATTGTACTTTTCAAAGCTTTATTATATTCAATCATTTTTGATGTTCCGGCAGAACCTTTAACAGAAACAGGCTCATTAAGTGAACCATAATTTGCTGTTAACTGGATTTTATCTCCTGGTTCGGCGAGTAGTGTAAAAAAGTTTCCTTCTGAAAGTCTCAAAATGTAAAAGACGGGCATCCGTATATTAACTTGAAAGGAGAATTTTCCTGTTTCGTCAAGCTTAATAGAGTCAACAGTTATAATATTGCTTTCTTTAATCTCGTCAAGAAACAGATATTCTCCTACAACGGGTTCTACAATCTTACCAGAAATAGTTGTCTTATTTTTACCGCATGCTGTAAGTACAACAAATGCAATACAAATTATAATGTAGACATTTTTTTTCATTTAACGATTTGTATTATTTTTGAACAATTTTTTTGTCTGCAAAGATATTCTTTTTAATAGTAACAAAAACAAAGCGATTTGTAAATGATGACTTGACAGACTAAATAAAAATTAATTCTTTTTTTAAAATAAAAAAAATGATTATCTTGAAAGAGTTAAAAAGAAACATATGGGTTATATTAAGTTTGATAAAACAAAACTGGTAAATCTGGAGTATTCGCTTAGCAGAGAGATATTGAGGACTAACAGAAGCGGCAGTTATACTTCAACCACAATTGTTAATTGTAATACAAGGAAGTATCATGGTTTACTTATTTGTCCTATTGATGAACTTGGAGGAGATAGGTATGTTTTGCTTTCCTCACTCGATGTAATTGTTGTATGTAATAATGCTTCATTTAATATTGGATTAAGGAAATATAAAGGAGATTATTATAATCCAAAGGGACATAAGTATATGGAGGATTTTGATATTGAAGTTATACCTGTTTCGATTTACAGGGTGGGAGGAATGATTTTGAAAGAAGAAAGGCTGCTGGTGCATTATGAGGAGCAGTATCTTGCTCGGTATACGATTCTTGAGGCAAATGAACCTATCAAGCTGCAGATAAGGCCTTTCCTTGCTTTCAGAAACATACATCAGTTAACGCATGCCAATTTATATGCCAATACAAAAGTTGAATATGTTAAAAGCGGTATAAAAATAAGACTTTATGACGGATTTCCGTGGTTGCACATGCAGATTTCTGATAATGCCGAATTCATACCTATACCTGACTGGTATTATGGAGTAGAGTATATAGAAGAACAGAAAAGAGGATATGATTATTCGGAAGACTTGTTTACACCAGGTTTTTTTGAAATTAATGTAAATGAGGGTAGCAGTATAATATTTTCGGCATCTACAAAAGAGGAAAAGCCATCCGGGTTCAAAGCCAAATTTACAAGGAATGTAAAAGCTAAAATTCCACGATACAATTTCAAAAACTGTCTCCAGAATGCTGCACAGCAATTCATTGAGCGCAGGAAAGGCTCAACTTTTATTATAGCTGGTTATCCATGGTTTGGTGAATGGGGGAGAGATACATTTATTTCTTTGCCAGGGCTTGCACTTGCTAAACATAAGCTTCAGCTTTATATAGATGTATTAGACACGCAGATAAAAAAACTTAGAAAAGGGCTTTTCTCAAATATGGGGAGTTCTTTAAATCCGGCTTATAATTCGATTGATGCTCCATTGTGGTTTTTCTGGTCACTTCAACAGTATGCGCAGGCAGGTGGTATAGATACATGGGAACGCTATGGTGAAGCAGCAAAATCAATTATTGAAAATTTTTCTACAGGTACGGATTACAACATACATATGCGTGATAACGGGCTTATATACTGGGACATAGCAGGGCATGCCCTTACATGGATGGATGCTATTGTAAATGGAAAGCCGGTGACGCAAAGAGCCGGATATGATGTTGAGGTTAATGCACTTTGGTACAATGCTGTATGTTTTGCTCTTGAAATGGCTGAAAAATCAAATGATAATGAATTTATCAACAAATTCAATTACTTGCCTCCTCTGATTAAAAATTCTTTTCTCGAATTATTCTGGAATGAAAAACTTGGTTATCTGGCCGATTATGTAAATGACAATGAAGGCATCAACACATTTATAAGGCCCAATATGGTAATTGCAGTTTCCCTGCCTTATTCGATGCTCGATACCGAACAGATGAAAAAAGTTCTGGATGTTGCCGACAAAGATCTTTTAACGCCTCGCGGTTTAAGAAGCCTTTCACCAAAGAATCCAAATTATAAGGGAATTTATATAGGGAATCAGGAACAACGCGATAATGCATATCATCAGGGAACAGCCTGGCCCTGGTTAGTTGGCCCGTTTTGTGAGGGGTGGTTAAAAGTTTATGGTAACCAGGGAGTAAATAAAGTTGAAAAGATTATTTACACTTTTGAAGAGGCAATGAGCGAACACGGAATAAGCACTATTTCGGAAATTTACGATGGTGATCCTCCTCATGCACCGAGAGGAGCTATTTCACAGGCATGGAGCGTAGGTGAAGTGTTGAGGATCATTAATTTGCTGGAAAAGAAATATTCGATTAAGAAGTAAAAGAAATAATTATGAGGGTTTTGATGTTCGGCTGGGAATTTCCACCTCATATCTCGGGCGGTCTCGGGACAGCCAGTTATGGCCTTACAAAGGCAATGACCGCGATGAAAGATAT
>JAGPFZ010000071.1 GCA_018056245.1 Bacteroidales bacterium | reverse complement strand
TTTCAGTTTCAATTAAGAAGCCATCGTGTCCGTAAAATGAGTCTATTTCCTCGTAAACTCCGTTTTGGACATTTTCGGCAACAAATTTCTGCTCTTCAACAGGGAACAATATATCTGATTTGATTCCCAGACAAAGTGTTTTAGCTTTTATTCCTGACAGAGCATTTTTCACCCCACCGCGTCCACGTCCGACATTGTGGCTATCGGATAGTTGAGTGAGTCTGTAATACGACCAGACATTGAACCGTTTGACAAGCTTGTCGCCTTGATAATTCTGATAAGATGATGCTCTGAACGAATCAACTTTTTCGTCATCATTCTCATGTTGGGTCGTGTTATATGCAAAAGGTGTGCGATAGCTGAGAAGAGCGATAGATCTGGCGGCACGCAGTCCTTTTTTCCCACCTTCCGGATCGCCATTATAAAATGTAGGGTCGGCCTCAATTGCGAGTCTCTGCGATTGATTAAATGCTATTGCCCATGGCGACTGTTTTGCACTTGAAGCAATAAAAACCATGTTCCCGATTAAGTCAGGGTACATTATAGAATACTCTATTGCCTGATAGCCTCCAATACTGGAACCTATGATTGTATTGATTTTTTTTATTCCAAGGTGGTTTCTGAGAATTTCGTGCACATTTACCAAATCTCTTACAGTTATAAGAGGGAAATCGTTTAGCCATGGTTTACCTGTATCAGGGTTTATGGAAAGAGGGCCTGTTGTACCATAACATGAACCAAGAATATTAGCGCATACTATAAAATATTTTGAAGTATCGAAAGCAAGTCCTTCACCCACCATGCCGGGCCACCATGCATTGACGTCTGAATTGGCTGTAAGGGCATGACATACCCATATCACATTATCGGCTGTTTCGTTAAGGCTTCCCCACGAATGAAAAGCAATATCAAGTTCCTTGAAATGGAACCCCGATTCAGTAACAAATCCGTTGGTATGCTTCAATATATTCATCAAACCGTTTTTCTTATTGCCTGATCAAAATCAGCTATTATATCGTCAATATGTTCCAGGCCAACTGAAACTCTAAAGAGCCCAGGGTCGATTCCTGAAGCTATCTGCTCTTCTTCGGGAACCTGACGGTGAGTTGTCACAGAAGGTTGTATGATGAGCGTCTTTGCATCACCTACATTAGCAAGATGGCTTACTATATTCAGATGTTCCACAAGTTTTGAAGCTTTTTTGCTGTCGGCTTTAAGCGTAAAACCAAGCACTGCACCTGCGCCTTTAGGGAGATATTTTTTTGCCAGGCTGTAATACGAGCTACTTTCAAGTCCAGGATAGTTGACTTTTTCCACTTTAGGATGTGCTTCGAGCCACTTAGCCAGTGCCAGCGTGTTTTGCACATGTCTTTCCATCCTCAGAGAAAGGGTTTCGAGGCCCTGCAATAAGAGGAAGGAGTTGAACGGACTGATTGAGGGGCCGAGGTCTCTGAGACCTTCCACTCTGGCTTTGACAATAAAAGCTATATTTCCATAAGAGGATTCGGGTGAAAATTCTTTTCCGAAAATCAGGCCGTGATAACCTTCAGAAGGTTCAGTGAAAGCTGGATATTTTCCATTGTTCCAGTTGAAATTGCCTCCGTCAATGATTACACCTCCAAGGCTTGTACCATGGCCGCCAATCCATTTTGTTGCCGATTCTGTAACAATATTTGCACCGTACTCAAAAGGTCTGAAAAGATAACCGCAGGCTCCGAAAGTATTATCAACAACAAGGACGATATCGTGTTCCCTTGCAATGGCCGACAATGCTTCGAAATCAGGTATGTTGAAACTGGGGTTACCGATAGTTTCCACATATATTGCCCTTGTTTTTTCATCAATAAGTTCCTCAAACGACGCAGGTTCAAGATCGTGCGTAAATCTGGCTTCAATACCGAAGGATGGTAATGTAATTCTAAACTGATTATATGTTCCTCCATACAGGTAAGGAGAGCTAACAATGTTTTCGCCTTTCCTGAGGATCGTGGTGAGAGCCAGAAACTGTGCGGCATGACCTGATGAAACGGCAAGAGAGGCAATACCACCTTCAAGGGCCGCTACTCTTTTTTCAAAAACTTCAGTGGTAGGATTATTCATCCTTACATAAGTGTAGCCGAACTCTTTTAAATCGAATAAATCGGCGGCATGCGAAGCATTCCGGAACACATAAGAGGTTGTCTGATATATGGGTACTGCTCTCGACAAGGTATCATTATCGGGTTTATGCCCTGCATGTATCTGTAATGTTTCAAAATTCAATTTTTTGCTATTCATCTGAATTTCATTATAAATTAATAGTATAACAAAAGGATATAGTTTAGTGTACTGATACGGCTGTCAGGAGATCCTGTTTAATTAACTATTTATGTAACAGAAAGGATCTCTACCTGCACATGCACATAGGCATGAGAGGCATGATGAAATTTTTATCGGCAAGATGAATTGACTTCATAGTTTACGTGTTTATTTTATCATCTCCCGGATTTTTCCGGGATTAGGTATTGGCACCGTTACCCACCATCCGGCGGATGGGTTGCCAGGGTTTCCTCGAGCCTAATCTCTCCACCCTTCTTAATAAAATCAAACACCCTTTGAAGAAAAGAATATTTGATTAATGGCCGCAAAAGTAAAAAACATTTTTTAAAGTACAAAATATAAAATTCTTATTTTAAAATATTCATACTTTTGCCTTGTTAATTTTCCGGCGATGCAAAATACTCTTCAGATTTTCAACACTCTTACACGCAGAAAGGAAGAGTTTGTTCCTTTAAATCACCCTTTTGTCGGTCTTTATGTTTGCGGCCCTACTGTGTATAGTAATGCACATCTTGGCCATGCCCGGCCTGCAATAGTGTTCGATTTGCTTTACAGGTATCTTTTACATCTCGGGTATAAGGTAAGATATGTAAGAAATATTACCGATGTCGGGCATCTTCAGGATGAAGAATCTGATTCAGGAGAGGACAAGATTATAAAAAGAGCAAGGCAGGAGCAACTCGAACCTATGGAAGTTGTGCAGAAATACATGAATAATTTTCATAAGAATATGGAGCTGCTTAACACTCTTTCTCCTTCTATAGAGCCACGTGCGACAAGCCATATAATAGAACAGCAGGAATTTATAAAAAGATTATTGCAGTCGGGTTATGCTTATGAGTCGAATGGATCGGTTTACTTTGATGTTCTTAAATACAGTGCCAAATATAATTACGGGAAGCTCTCAGGGCGTGTTCTGAGTGAGCTTCAGCAGGATACAAGAGAAACGGAAGGCAAGGAAGACAAGAAATCTCCTTTCGATTTTGCATTGTGGAAGAAAGCCGGACCGGGTCATCTGATGAAATGGCCTTCTCCATGGAGCGAAGGATTCCCGGGATGGCATCTTGAATGCACAGTAATGAGTGTCAAATATCTTGGAGAAGTATTCGATATTCATGGCGGAGGGATGGATCTGATGTTCCCACATCACGAGTGCGAGATTTCACAATCGGTTGCCGCCTTCGGCAAAGATTCAGTTCGCTACTGGATGCACAACAATATGATAACCATTAACGGCCAAAAAATGGCCAGGTCGCTCGGCAACTTTATTACTCTCGATGAGATATTTAATGGAAATAATAAACTTCTCGAGCAGGCATATAGCCCTATGACTGTAAGATTTTTTATTCTTCAGGCACATTACAGAAGCACAATAGATTTTTCAAATGAAGCTCTACAAGCAGCAGAAAAGGGATTAAAAAGGCTTATGAAAGCTTACAGAACGCTCGGTAAGATCAAACCTGCAAATGAATCATCGGTGAACATCGATACACTTAAGGTTGCCTGCTACGAAGCAATGAATGATGACCTTAACAGCCCCATTCTGCTTTCCCATCTTTTCGATGCAGTAAGGATAATAAACTCTGCAAATGAAGGCACTGAAAGCCTTACCTCAGTTGATATTGACAAACTTAAAGAGCTCTTAAAAGTATTCGTCTTTGATATACTCGGATTGAATGATGAATCAGCGGACGAGAAAGGTAAACTACTTATAGAAAGTCTTATTAACTTGATCCTTGAGATAAGACAGGAAGCAAAGAAGAGAAAAGATTTTGCCACATCCGACAGGATCAGAACGGAACTTAAAAAAATGGGGATAATCGTAAAAGACCTGAAAGATGGAGTGGAGTGGGAGATGGAGTAAATGATTTTTCTCTTCAGGGAGGGGAATATTAAGAATAATGTCTGAAAATCATCTTTTATATCATTCAACATCTGTGTTTGTAGGCCCAATCCCACTCGGTGGTGATTATCCCATTCGCCTTCAGACGATGACCAATACCGACACCCTCGATACTATATCTTCTGTTGCACAATGTATCAGGATAGCGGAGGCCGGGGCCGATTTTGTAAGGCTAACGGCGCAGGGAGTTAAGGAAGCGAAAAACCTTGCCAACATTAAGAAGGAGCTCCGGAAAGCAGGTTATGATATACCTCTCATTGCAGATATACATTTTAGCCCCGTTGCAGCCGAAACTGCTGCTGCAATAGTGGAAAAAGTAAGAATCAACCCGGGGAACTATGCTGACAAAAAAAACCTTATGAAAACAGCGTTTTCAGATAAGGAATATAATGATGAACTGGAGCGCATCCATCAACGCCTTATGCCGCTTATCAATATCTGCCGATACTATGGAACAGCAGTCAGAATAGGTGTAAATCACGGTTCTCTTTCCGACAGGATACTCAACCGTTATGGTAACACACCGGAAGGGATGGCAATGTCGGCAATGGAATTCATAAGAATCTTCAGAGCCGAGAATTTCAATAAACTGGTAATTTCTATGAAATCTTCCGAATTAATAATTATGATAGAAGCTACCAAGCAGATAATTAGATTAATGATTGAAGAAGGGGTTGCTTATCCACTGCATATAGGAGTAACTGAAGCCGGAGAAGGAGAGGAAGGAATAATAAGGTCTGCTGCAGGTATAGGTGCTTTGCTTTCAGAAGGCATCGGGGATACCATAAGAGTTTCCCTGACAGGTGAGCCTGAAAAAGAAATACCTGTTGCAAAAAAAATTGCCGGCCTGTACCCGCGGGGAAGCATAACTCAATTAAGGCCTTTTATAAAAAGCCCGGAAGAACATCCCGCACCATTTAAGAATATTAATGGTCCTATTGTTACTGCAATAATAAAGAACGCTCAAATAAAAGATAATGAGTTATATAAAGATGCAAGTTACATTGTTCGTGAATCTTCAGATGAAGTAATCCGCACTGATAATTCTGCCGACTTTATTATTGTTTCACATTGTCCTGAAATTATTCCTGAATCTGTTTTACTTGGGGTTCCATATAAGATTTGGCTTGAAAACAAAAAAAGAAACAAT
>JAGPFZ010000031.1 GCA_018056245.1 Bacteroidales bacterium | reverse complement strand
CCAGTATTTTCAGTTAACAAAATTCCCCCTTTATTGTTTAATAAATAAAAAATCGGATGAGTTATTTATTTACTTCAGAATCAGTGTCAGAGGGACATCCCGACAAAGTATCAGATCAAATATCGGATGCTCTTCTCGATGAATTCCTCAAATGGGATATGGAATCAAAAGTTGCATGTGAAACGTTTGTAACAACTGGCCTTGTAATTTGTGGTGGTGAGGTAAAGACAAACGGCTGGGTTGATATCCAGGAGACAGCCAGAAATGTAATTAAAAACATTGGATATACTCATGCAGAATACAGATTCGACTGCGATTCCTGCGGTGTTATAAATATCATACATGAACAGTCGCCCGACATACGACAGGGAGTTGTGAAAGAAAAACCCGAAGAGCAGGGAGCTGGAGATCAGGGAATGATGTTCGGTTACGCCTGCTGTGAAACAGATACTTACATGCCTCTTTCGATTGTACTTGCCCACCTCCTTCTGCAGGAATTGGCTGCAATAAGGAAAGAGGGCAAAGAAATGAAATACTTGCGGCCAGATAGCAAATCGCAGGTAACAATCGAATACAATGATAATGACGAGCCGATCGGAATAGATACAATAGTTATCAGCACACAGCATGATGAATTTATTCTTCCTTTGGGAAACTCAAAGGAGGCCGTTAAGACAGCAGAAAAAGCCATGCAGGAACAAATAAAAAAAGATGTTCTTAATATACTTATTCCGAGGGTAAAAAAACATCTTCCTGCGCATCTCCGGAAATTATTTGATGACAATTTCAATCTTTATGTAAATCCTACAGGCAAATTTGTAATAGGTGGACCTTACGGCGACACAGGCCTTACCGGCCGAAAAATCATTGTGGACACTTATGGTGGCCATGGAGCTCACGGCGGCGGTTCTTTTTCAGGAAAAGACTCCTCAAAAGTTGACAGGTCGGCTTCATACGCAGCACGCCACATAGCAAAGAATATGGTCGCAGCAGGAGTATGCGACAAAGTTCTCATACAGGTAGCATACGCAATCGGAGTTGCAGATCCTGTAGGGCTCTTTGTCAACACATTCGGTACTGCAAAAGTTAAAGACAGCAAAGGAAAAATCATGTCCGACGGTGAAATATCGGAAAGAATCATGAAATTATTCGACTTGCGCCCCTATGCAATTACTGAACGCTTCGGACTTAAAAATCCTATATTCCTACCTACCTCAGCTTATGGTCATTTTGGTCGCGAACCTTATACTGCAGAAGTCGAAGTTTATTATGAAGTTCCAGGAAGCGAACCTGTCTCAGAGAACGGAAATGGCAGAAAAATCTACAGGAAAAAAGTAGAGTTCTTTGCCTGGGAGAAACTTGATTATGTCGAAAAAATAAAAAAGGAATTCAATCTCAAATAACTATTCTCTTACCTGCTCACCAGTCGTAATAACTTGCCGAAACGAAGAGGATAATAGAGAAAAACTTTAAGTGTACTTTTTACACTATATCGTTCTTTCATGAACCTCACCGAAGGGAAAAGGTCACCAAGAATAAATAAAATTTTGCGGTGTAGCCCCGGTATTTCCGATATCGTTTTTCTGTAAATCTTTCCTGGATGTGAAGGTTTATTGTTTTTCGGACTTTTAAGAAAAAAAACAAAGTTGTTGATAGAAGCAGGATTGAACCATTTACTGATAAATTCGTTCAACCAGTCGGGGAAACCGAAGCCCCATAGGTCGCGCAAAAGCTCGAGCTTCCATGCAAGAATTTTGCTCATCCCTGCTTCATTTGCAAGGGAAAGAAGGTCGTAATTAACTATTTCATCCCACTGATTTTCGAGTAAAACAACAAGATCGGCATACAACCTGAGCTGTGACTCATCGTTGAACTCATGATTGTACAAATGCCTCACAAGAAAGAGGAAGAATAGCTGCGGCTCGGGCACCATGGCTTTTTCGTTTTCGAACTTTATCCCGCTGGCAGTGGCAAGCATTTTTTCAGTCAGCGAATTTTTTTTGCCCGGAAAGAGTTCGAGATGAATATCTATCGAAAGTCCGTTTTTCATAAGTGTCGGTAAGTGCTTGCCTGTCCATGCCACAATAGGTTTATGGAATCCCGATTTTAGCGGAAGTGAATCATATCCGTTTTCCATCAAAATCTTACGCACTTTCAGGTAATCATTTCTGCCAACCAGAATATCCACATCAGTCATTTGCCTTAATCCCTTGTTACCATATACGGTAAGCTCGAGTGCAAGGCCTTTCAGCAACACTGTTTTTATCCCTGCTTTGTTCAAAAGCCTGAGTATTTCTTCAGTCCCTGCTATATGAAAAGCATTTCTGCTTATATTCAAGAGATACGAGGAATGAAGAGCTTCCGAACATTCTTCCGGAATTATCTCAGTAAGTCCCAATTTTTCGATATTATGATAGACAAGAGCTGCCACTCCATGTTCTGCAGCAAGCCGGGTAAAATAATTCCACTCCTTTATTCCGGAGGCAAGAGCGACAATTTTATATTTCATTTCATCGCTGAAATTGAGCCTGCAAAGCCCCATAAGCAATATCTCCTCGTCTCTTATTTCAGGTCTGTTTTTCATCCCTGTACATGCTTTTTTGCCTCAGGTATAAATTATAATAAATCCCTTTAACCTGCATCAGTTCATCATGAGTGCCGCTTTCTGCAATCTTTCCCTTATTGAGCACAATTATTCTATCGGCCAGCCTGATACATGTAAAACGGTGACTAATAAGCAATACTGTTTTACCCTTCACTGCTTCTCTGAAACGGGTGAATATTTCATATTCGGAATCTGCGTCCAGCGCACTCGAAGGTTCATCGAGAACCAGAATTGGAGCATCCCTGTACAATGTTCTGGCGAGCGCAATTTTCTGCCATTCACCCCAGCTAAGTTCCCTTCCCTCATTGAAAAGAGGACCGATAGATGTTTCATAACCCTGAGGCAGTGATTCGATAAGTGAATGGATTCCTGCTTCTGATGCTGCTTCCTTTATTTTGCCGACATCGGATGCTTTTGCCACATTACCCAGCCGGATGTTCTCACCGGCAGTAAGATTATACAGCATGAAATCCTGAAAGAGTACAGAAAATTGTTTTCTGTATTCTTCAGGGACAAAGTTCTTTATATCTTTTCCGTCGTACAGAACTGAACCGGAATCAGGATCATATAGCCGGCACAAAATGCGCACAAGTGTGCTTTTCCCCGAGCCGTTGGGACCGACAAGAGCAACTACTTCACCCTTTGAAAGCGTCAAATTTATATCTTCAAGAGCCGGCGTATAATTGTCGGGATACCTGAAATTCACGTGTTCAAGTCTTATTTCTTTTTGGAAAGGAGTAACAGCAGTAACCGGTTCATGAGGAAGAATTTTTTCCTTCAGGTTCAGAAACTCATATATATTCCCTGTAAACAACGAATCCTCGTAAAGGCCGGCAACCGAACCCATAATATCACGGATACTGACAAGGCCCTGCCGGAATGCAAGAATCATCATGGCCATTCCGCCCAATGTAATTTTGCCGTCGAAGGTCTGGCGTGTGATAACATAGAGAACGATAAAAAGTATAGCGGCTTTGAAAATTCCTGTAAAGGCATCTATTATGGTTCGCCTTTTAATAATCTTTGATTCCTCTTCTTTATGAGTTGAAAATGATTTTCTGAAAAGAAATATGAAATAATCTCCCAGTCCGAAAAGTCTTATTTCCCTCGAAGGTCTGTCGCCGATTAAAAGCCAGTTGAAGTATTCCGATTTTCTTTCTTCCGGCGTCATTTCTTTTCTGAAATTAAAGAGTATCGACGAAAAATGGAGTCTGAGCCATATTCCCGGAATGTTGATTATTATTAGAAGCAATGCTATCCACCAGTTTAATGTAAAAAGCAGGCCCGCCATAAGCAGAAGTGAAATGATTCCCCTGAAAAGAGCTACAAAGTTATTGAGTATGTTATTAGGCCTCCATGTAGCTTCGCTGGCAGCGCGCGATAGTTTGTCAAAATATACTGGGTTTTCGAAGTTAATAAGGTCGAGCGTTGTGGCCTTGGAATGTAAAAGCCTGTACATATAATCCTCGAGTCGGAAAGATTGCCGTGTTCTGATATATGAAGCAGCCTCGGATGAGATTTCGTCGGCAAAATAAACCAGGACAACTGCCACTGCTATTCTTATTACGCTGGCAAACATCTCATCATTGCCCTGCGAAACGCCGGCAGTTATTTCATCAATAAGAACCTTTATAAGGTACAGGAAAATCAGAGGTATAAAACTACGGAAAAGAGATATGAAAATGTTTGCCAGAGTCCACCCCGGGGAACTTTTCCATACAAGTTTTACCGAATATATAAGAAGACTTATTTTCTTCATAGAATAATTTTTTCAGGCAGTTCCATTCCGATCAGCGGCGCAATTTATTACCTATCTGCAGCCATATAACTTTGAGGCGGTTCTGAAAATAATGTGGTTTTTTCTTAAAATTCTCAGGCAATGTCGGGAAGCCTTCGACTCCCGTCACACGGCCTATAATCACGTCTGCTGTCACCGGCGGATCGGGACGAGAATTACTGTCGCCTCGTGCAATATATTTTCTTACTCCTTCTTCAGAAATGACTTTGACAATTCTGTGCACAATGATCCCCTTTTCCTTTTTGATTGCTACAATCTCGCCAACGCCGGGCGGACCTTTTTTCCTTACAGGTTCAATTAAAATTACAGTTCCGGGTTTTATCGTCGGGTACATACTGTAACCGTGCGCTTTTATCCTTATAGTCTTCCCTTCACTAAGAAGTGATACACTCATATTCTTTATTTCAGAAATATTTTTGTACTTCTTATTCATAATGGTTTGTATATATATACAGTAACGGATTTGAAGTACTTACCTGTCCGTTTAACACCAAGTTTAATAGATGTACTGATTTTCTTTTTATCACTTCACCCTCAATTGCAACATTCACACTGTTACAGGCTGGCATCTTTGTAATACATAACTCACAACTCTTGTCAGAATTAGGAGCTGCAACCAACAATTTGATTTTTTTTATGTCGTTTTGTGAGTTTACATTTTTAAAATTATTAGAAGAGAAGAAAATTTTTAAGTATTTCTTTTCAGAGTAGGACAGGCATACTCTTCGGCAAGCTTTGGCTTGTGTTTCGGCTTGCAGGGCTTGCCAATGTGTACGGCTGCTAAGGATTGGCATTAAATTAATTCTTTTAATGTTATGTATCTGTCTATATTGTAATTTCCTTTGTTATCAAAAGCTGTTTTATTATATGTCCTTATTAAATTTTTATCTGTTCTGATTCTATCAATTATTTTGTCATTATTATCAATTAGTTCAAGTTCGGAATACAAATTCCATTCAAATAGTTGGGTTCTATATTCAGGTGTTATTCTTTTATTGTTGTCAGATAATAGCTGAAATTTATTGAGAAATTCAGTGGTTGAAATTTTATTGACAATTTCTAAAATATCCTCCATTGTATATGGCTGACCAGAAAGCATATCCCAGAGCTCACTGGCAACCAGTGTCTCATCAGACGCAAAGTACTTAGTCATATTGATTATTGAACCTAAAAACCTAGTTTTATCATAACTTGTTACAGATTCGGTGACTGGATTTACAGTTGGGTCAAAAGGAAATCCTATGAAGAATTTAATTTGTTTCCCAGGAAACTGTCTGTATAAAGCCGCTTTACCTTCAAGAATTTTCTGTTTTTCACCCCGCATTTCCCCTGAATTTGGTTTTACAGACTTTAATTCAATCGCTGTTATTGAATCTACATCTTCTATGAATACATCTGCTGAAAAATCAATTGCATTTACTAACACTGTATTGTCATTCTGAAAAATCAAATTGTTCTCATAAGCTAAATTTGGAGTACAATTAGCATTGCTCAAATCAGTAATAATATTATTTATGTTAGTCTTTTGAGTTTGACTAATTTGAAGGTTACCTAATTTCTTGGAGGTATATTCTCTTTTTTCACCATTACATAAATGATGAGCAACGTTTTCAAAGAATGATTGACCAAGTGTTGTATTTAGCCCTTGTAACCAACTACTTAAACTAATGAAAAAAGGTGTGTCAGATACTTTGCCATTTAATTTATCAGAAAAAGCGCTAAGAAATGCTTCGTGAAAAGGGGCATTTCTATTATTCGATGCATCCTCAGGAAAAGTTCCAAAACGGTTTACTAAGGTTTTAATAACCTCAATTGATATTTTTTCTTTTTGCTTATTCGCTAATGGCATTAATTTCTTTAATTAGTCTTATTGTTTTTGGATTTGAATATAGACCTCTTCTTTCAAATAAATAACTCTTACCTATATCAAATTTTTGTGTCATAAACAAATTATTTTCTTTTTAAATGAAAAATTATTTCTGCGTATGCCCCTTTATCTTTCTCCGTTCTGTTCAAAACAGGTCGTTTGTATTGATTTACAATCTTCATTCCAGCTTTTTCAGCTATAGTTGGATACATATTGTACTTATCGTTAGCCACCAGGAAAATATCATAGTCATCCACTAAAAATCTTATAACATTTTTGAGAACCGCACTGATGCCTTCTATATAACTTTGCTTGGCTTCTCTGCCCTGTCCTTTATACAAGGGGCCGATTTCCAATTCGTCATTTCTTTCAAAACCAAATAAATCGTATGCATAAGCATGTTGTTCGTGATAGTCAATTAAGCCAACATAAGGAGGTGAAGAAAAAATACCTTTTATTTTTTGTTTTTTAACTAATTCTGCAAAATCAGGATTTATCTTGTTTAATTCTCCTACAATATCAATGTTTCTGCTATCGCCAGTCAGGCAAAAATGAAATGTGTTTTTTCTTACTTTGTTAAATTGTCCAAGTCGTATTATAGTGTCTTTTGTATAAGTTAACCACCATTTCATTATAGAAAATAAGGGTTTGCATATTTTGCCGTGTTTACTGCAATAATAAGTTGTTGTAACCGGTTCTAGTAATGTAGCTAAATCAGCATGTGTGGTTGCCCTACAACTTCTGATCGTTCTGCTAAGGATTATGCTTATTATTTGTTTTGTTTGTGGATTTTGAATTTTCCTGATTTCATTATATACAAATTCGATTTCATCACGAATATGTTGAGAGTACCATTTGCCAAGAAATGAATCTTGTTTTTCCTGACGTAATTTTATAGCGTAATCCTTAATTAATTTGTTATATATTGGTAAAAACTCCTTTTCCTTTTCTGCCCCGTATTTTTTTTCATCTATCTCGTTTCTCTTAACCTTGTATTCGTACTCAGGAACAGGAAAATATTTATTATTAAAAACATTCAACTCTTGTATTAATTTTTCTTCAAATTCTATGGCTTTTGAGTCGGCAATGAATTTGTATAATGCTTTCGTAATAAGATTGATTTCAGTTTGGACATCAACAAGGTTGTATTTTTCAACTTTACAATTTCCAATCATTGCATTAAATGCAGAAACGTCAACTCCCACTGCGTGAATGCCCAATTCACATGCCTGTACCATAGTTGTTCCGCTGCCTGAAAATGGGTCTAAAACGATATCGCCTGGCCTGAAATAAACTTCTTTTTTGAATTTGTCCGTATGGTCATCCAAAAAATATTCTACTAATTGTGGTATGAATTTTCCTTTATAAGGATGAAGTCTATGAACATGTTTTGTTGTTTCGGCTTCCTTATATTGTTCAAATGATAAAGCCCAATTCAGGTCTTCTCCAAGTTGTTCTTTCCATTCTTCCTGGCGAGACTTTTTTTTGTCCTTATAATATTCGATTAAATCTTCTTTCAATACCTGGGCTGAACCATTATCGCCAATTTTTTTAATTCTGCCATATTGTATTAAATATAAAATGTTAGAAGTTGTGACATTCTTACCTAAATACTCAGTAGCCCATTTGCTTGCTTCCTTTATTGATAATAATTCTGCCATATTTATTTAAGTTTTGCAATTCCATATTTTATTTTCTTTTCAGCCACTTTTAATACGTTCAAGTCAGCTTCTTCATCTAAGATTTTATAAGCAATTTGGTCGCTTAAAAATTCATTCAAGAGTTCCTTATCGTCAACTTTGAAATATTTTGATATTTTTTTAATCAATTGTTTGGTTGGTTGTCTCTCGTTGCGTTCAATTTTAGCCAGTAATGAAATATCAATTTCAACGTTTTCAGCAACTTCTTTCAATGTAAGTCCTGCTGTTTCTCTAAGTGTCCTGAGGTGCTCGCCAAATGTTTTATAACTTTTCAAATATGTCATTGGTCAATATTTGTCCAAAAATACAAATAATTTTTTATTTTGGACATTTTTAGTCCAAAATAGTTATCAACAAAACTGTATGTTGTCAACAATTTTTATGAACATTCAGGTCGACTTTGAAAGCCGGTACACTGTTCTTTGTCAAATTGTTAAAATTGTCTTTATTAAGGTCAGCTTAATTGTCAGTTTACAAAGTCTTCGTTTTTCTCTCGTCACTATAAGCATTACATTATCCTCTTATACTTGCTTTACAACAAAATCCACAATATTTCTGTCGGGCTTAAAATATAATTTTGCAACAGGAACCGATTCGCACATAAGTGAAACTGCTTTCATCGAACCGGCAATAATTTCCATATTCCAGTTATGCTGAATGCAATTGGCAAGAACCTGACTTATTGCGGAGGACCCTGAAATAGGAACAATCATATTTTCCTCGCTATGTTCGATCAGAAACAGGTTGTCGAGACGGGATTTGCGTGGCTCGTCATTCTCATAAACAGGAGTATTATAAAATAAATAACTATCACCGTTCCTTCTTATTATCAACCTGTCGTCATGAATGATTTCGGCTCCTTCATTTTCCCACAGATGTGCAATAGTTGTTTTCCCTTTACCCGATATACCGCTGAAAACATATCCGCGCCCGGCATAATTCACACCCGAAGCATGGATCATAATATCACCGTTGATTACTGTAAGATAGTAAAGCAAAAGGCCGTCGAGCGGATAAGAAATAGGGTCGAAAGTATTATCTTCCGATTCGATCCAAAGGTGCCAGGGAAATGTTTTGAGAGAAAAAACCAGAAGGCCTGACTTTAAGCCTTGGTTGTATGGGAAACAAACTTTCAGATAAAATATATCACTGTTCTTGAAAACATTCCAGAACTCACTGGTTTTTATTAACGTATTAGCATTCTTCTCCTGCCACGGTGCACGAAAAACTCTTTGTGCCTTATCAGGTATAGTGTAGCTTCCCCTGTGAACCTTTACCAGAAAGTCGTAATTGTCGTCATCGACTATATATTTATGAAATCTTGGAGAAGGAAGAAAATCGGCTTCGCCCGACGCACACTCGAGCTTTATTCTATATCCTCCCATATCCAGGCAATAGCACTTCATTTTTGTAATTAGACTTTTTGCAGTAATTTGTAGTAATAAATATTTTCAATCAAATCCTATAATAAATTCATTTAAAGATTACTCAATAGATAATAATCTAAATAGTTATCATTAGATAATTCATCATTGATTGTATAAACTCAAGAACGTCACTTTCTGCTGTTTGAATATCTGTATCAAATTCTTTGGCTAAAAGTAAAATAATCTCTTCGATATTTCTTTTGCCGTCAATTGATTCCCAGATGAAAGCTCCGGTTTCATTTAGTGTATAAATACTATCCATATCTGCAATATTTTCTGCAACCGGGACAAGCAGATATTCATTGCCTGTTTTGCGCGACACAACTGATGGTGAGCGCGATGGAATCTGTTTCAGATTGATCATAGAAAGCTTTATATTTCAAATGTATGAAATTTAACCTTTCCGAATTATTACATTTGCAAAAAGTCTGAAAATGGGTAAAAGAAAATTAAGAAGCAAAAAGAACGAATCTTTTTCCCTCAAAAAAATGGAGGAACTTGTAAGGGGTATTCTAAACAACTATCCAGGGCAGGCATTCAATTATAAGCAGATAGCCAGCAAGCTTAAAATAACTGATGAGAGTAAACGTAAACAGATTCTTCAGGCGTTATCCAACCTTTTAGCAAAAGGCGTGATCAAGGAAACTCGTAGAGGCCGTTACATGATAAAGGGCGGCAGCGGATACATAACAGGAACTGTTGACATTACCAGTATGGGTTATGGTTATATTATCTCCGACGAAATTGACCAGGACGTCTTTGTTTCTGCCAGAAACCTTAACACCGCTCTTAATGGCGATAAGGTGAAAGTCAGACTGTATGCCAGAAAGAAAGGGGCACGGCCGGAAGGTGAGGTTGTTTCAATAATTGAAAGAGCAAAATCAACATTTGTCGGAACGATTAAGAAAATATCAAATTATACTTTTCTTGTTCCTGATAACAAGAATATGCCATTCGACCTTTTCATTCCAAGATCTAAAATAAAAGGGGCAAAACAAGGACAAAAAGCGGTTGCAAGAATTGTTGAATGGGATCCTGATACAGGGAATCCTATAGCCGAAATAATTGAGATACTGGGCTATCCGGGCCGGAACGAAACCGAGATGAATGCAATTCTGGCCGAGTTTGAGCTTCCACATGATTTTCCACCCGAAGTAGAAAATGAGGCTGCTAAGATTCAGGACATAATTACACCGAATGATATTAAGGGCAGACGCGATTTCAGGTCGGCACCCACTTTTACAATTGACCCTGCCGATGCTCGTGATTTCGATGATGCTATTTCTCTTAATAAACTCGATAATGGGAACTGGGAAGTGGGTATACATATTGCTGATGTAACATATTATATAAAACCCGGTTCCATACTCGAAAAGGAGACACAACAAAGGGCTACATCTGTATATCTGGTCGATAGAGTTGTTCCAATGCTTCCTGAAAAGCTTTCAAACTATGTTTGTTCCCTTAATCCAGGGGAAGACAAACTGACCTACTCGGCTGTTTTTGAAATGAACGATAAAGCCGAAGTGCTATCAGAATGGTTCGGCAGAACAATTATCAAATCCGACAGACGGTTCACATACAACGAAGCACAAAAAATTATTGACACTGGGGAAGGGGATATTAAAGACCAGCTTATTATATTGAACCGTCTTGCACAGATAATGAGAAAAAAAAGATTTGCAGTGGGCTCGTTTTTCTTTGAAAGAATTGAAGTGGAATTCGATCTTGATAAAAATGGGAAACCCCTTGCAATAAAGTTCCGTGATACAGGAACAGCTAATGAACTTATTGAAGAATTTATGCTTCTTGCAAATAGAAAAGTAGCAGAATTTGTTGGCAAAAAATTGAAAGGAAAAACCTTCGTATATCGTGTCCACGATAAACCAGATCCAGAAAAAATAGACTCATTTAGCCATTTTATACAAAGATTCGGTTATAAGCTTGACAGAAACGGAAAAAACTCACTTCCACGCTCAATGAATAAACTCCTTATTCAGGTAGAAGGTAAAAAGGAACAAAATATTATTAAAACTCTCGCATTGAGGTCAATGGCCAAGGCAATATATTCGACCAATAATATAGGACATTATGGACTTGCGTTCAGGTATTATACACATTTTACATCGCCTATCCGGCGCTATCCCGACATGATGGTTCACCGTTTGCTTACAATGTATCTGAGAGGAGAAAATCCAGAAGGAAAAGAAAAGTACGAAAAACTTTGCGAACATTCATCCAAAATGGAACGCCGCGCTATGGAAGCCGAAAGAGCTTCAATAAAATACAAACAGGTTGAGTTTATGTCAGATAAAATTGGTAATATATATGAAGGAGTTATTTCAGGGGTGACTGAGTGGGGAATTTATGTCGAAATAATCGAAAACCAGTGTGAAGGAATGATTCACATTAGAGATCTTGAAGATGATTATTATGAATACGATGAAGAAAACTATTGCTTAAGAGGCAAACGCTGGAAAAAAGAATATGTGCTGGGCGACAGGGTTAAAGTGAGGGTGGTAAGAGCCAACCTTCTGAAAAAACAACTCGACTTTCAACTTGCCTGATCTTCTTCTATAAGTCTCAGAAGCTTATCAATAGCTTCATTCTCAGGTACATTCTTAAGTACCGGTTCCTGTTTTTTATAAATATGAACTTTGCCGGCTCCTGCTCCAACATAGCCCCAGTCGGCACCTGCCATTTCACCAGGTCCGTTTACAATACAACCCATAACAGCAATCTTCAAACCTTTAAAATGCGAAGTCTTCTCTTTGACCTTTCTGACTGCTTCAGGAAGGTTAAATTTCGTCCTTCCACAAGTAGGGCATGAAATATAAACCGTCTTTGTTATTCTCGCACCGGTGCATTGTAATATCGAAAAACAGAGAGAATTTATATCCCTGAAAGCTATATTTCCTCTGTTGGATATAGAAATGCCGCTCACCTGTCGCTCGGCAAGGTAACCTCCAAGTATAGCAGCCGACTTTATCTGAAGATCTACAATATTCTGCTCTTCAAATTCAGGATTGAGAATAACACTGTAATTTAGATTATTATTTATAAGCGTATGGAAAAATTTATATGGAGCAAATTTATCTTTAGCAGCATCCCATGAAAAAATCAATAACGTCTTTGAAAAAATAACATTCGTAAGAAATGACAGATCGGAATCAGAATAAACAAAAAATACATTCAGGATATCCGATTTTTCGAGGGAATTGGTCAGATTTTCGTCGAAGAATACAGGAAAAATATTTTTTCTTTTTTTGTTTTCAAGCCAAATTTTATAAGGAACCCCAAGTAAAACAGATTCAGGAACAATTTCAGGACAATGTGAAACAATAATAAAGTCAGCAGAGTTATCGGTATGGGATACTTCACCTGAAGATTCACAAACATTGTAACCTGCATCTTTATATAACTCATTATCTTTTATTTGAGTGTCCTTTATTATTGCAGTAACAATAGGACCATTAATATTCTTAAATGGTGCAGGATGTTCTTCCGGGCATTTTATAAAAGGCCTTAATTGAGTTATGCTTCCCCGCGGGTACAAGCCGGCAATTTTTCTTGCAACAGGTATTTCTTTTTCAGGCTCACCTGTCAGGGAAACTCTTATAGTGTCTCCGATGCCTTCTGAAAGCAAAGCACCTATACCTGCTGCAGACCTTATTATTCCTTCCTCTCCTTCTCCGGCTTCAGTTACTCCGATATGCAGTGGATAAGCCAGCCCTTCTTCAGTCATTAATCTAATTATCAGCCTGGTGGCTTCTATCATAATTATTAATTCTGAAGATTTCATAGAAATTACCAGTTTATTGAAATTCTCAGCTCTGAAGATTCTTATGAATTCCATTGCCGACATTGCCATCCCTTCTGGTGTGTTACCATAACGGTTGAGTATCCTGTTTGAAAGAGAACCATGATTTACACCTATTCTGATTGCCGTTCCATAGTAACGGCAGATATTGATAAGCGGCATAAGGCGTTGATGGATGCGCTCCAGTTCATCATTATATTCCTTATCTGAAAACCCGGTTTTCATCAGGTTTCTTTTGTCGGCATAATTACCCGGATTAATTCTTACTTTTTCAACAAATGCAGCGGCTGTTTCGGCTGCAACGGGACTAAAATGTATATCTGCAATGAGAGGTATATCATAACCTGCTTTCCGGAGCTCCTTTTTAATGTTGGCAAGGTTTTTCGCCTCCTTAACTCCCTGAGCTGCAAGCCTCACATAATCTGCACCGGCCTCTGCTATCCTGATACATTGTGCAACAGATGCCATGGTATCGAGTGTGTCAACATTCGTCATCGACTGAACGCGAATGGGGTAATCACCGCCAAGAGGAATTGAGCCGACAAACACAGATGTTGAATGATATATAAGATGATTTTCAGACATTATTCTTAATATTCCTCTCTCTGGAGGGCAAAATCATTTACTCCAACTCCCACTCCACGCCATCTTTCAGGTCTTTGACTATTATTCCCATATTTTTGAGTTCTGCTCTGATCCTGTCGGATGTAGCAAAATCTTTTCTCTTTTTTGCTTCCTGTCTTATCTCAAGGATCAAGTTAATAAGGCTTTCTGTAAGATGTTTACCCTTCTCGTCCGCTGATTCATCATTCAATCCGAGTATATCAAAGACGAAAACTTTGAAAAGCTCTTTAAGTTTGTCAACATCAACTGAGGTAAGGCTTTCAGTGCCTTCATTTGCAGAATTTATTATCCTTACTGCCTCGAAAAGATTAGAAAGCAGAATGGGGCTGTTAAGGTCATCATTCATAGCTTCGTAGCAGGCGACCTTAAGTGCATCGATGTTCACTGATGATTCATTTGCAGGTTTGATCTTTCCGAGCGTTCTGTAAGCCTTCATAAGCCTGTTTAACCCTTTTTCTGCTGCTTGTAAAGCTTCATTTGAAAAATCTATTGTGCTCCTGTAATGTGCCTGAAGAATAAAAAATCTTACAGTCATAGGGCTATATGCCTGCTCGAGAAGTTTATTATTTCCATTAAATATCTCATCAAGAGTAATAAAGTTGCCGAGCGATCTGGCCATTTTTTGTCCGTTGATAGTTATCATGTTGTTGTGCATCCAGTAGCGAACAGAATCTTTGCCGAAAGCGGCAACCGACTGTGCAATTTCGCACTCATGATGCGGGAACATCAGATCCATACCTCCGCCATGAATATCGAATACTTCTCCAAGATATTTGACACTCATTACGGTGCATTCAAGATGCCAACCCGGGAATCCTTCGCTCCAAGGAGAAGGCCATTTCATCAAATGACCCGGCCCTGCTTTCTTCCATAAGGCGAAATCGAAAGGAGATTTCTTGTCTTCTTTACCTTCTGTTTCTCTCGAAGCCTGTAGAAGCTCACTCAAAACACGCCCCGAGAGTTTTCCATAATTATATCTTGCACTATACTTAAGAATATCAAAGTAAACCGATCCATTCGATTCATAAGCATAACCCAACTGCAGTAATTTTTTTATAAATTCCTGTTGTTCTATTATATGGCCTGTTGCACGTGGCTCTATAGAGGGAGAAAGAGTGTTTAGCAGTTCCATATTCTTATGAAAATTGTTCATATACTTCTGCACAACTTCCATAGGCTCGAGTTGCTCCTGCTTCGCTCTTTTTATAATCTTGTCCTCTCCCGAATCAGATTCTTCATCCTGAAGATGTCCGACATCGGTGATATTTCTTACATATCTTACCTTATACCCGAGATGCAAAAGATACCTGTAAAGCAAATCGAATACTATTGCCGGTCGGGCATGACCCAGATGTGCATTACTATATACGGTAGGGCCACAAACATAAATACCGACAAAAGGGGGATTAAAAGGAACGAACTCTTCCTTTCTGCGTGTAAGACTATTGAATATCTGAAGAGTATTTTGCATCGTCGGAAAATTAATAAGGCAAAAGTATGAATATTTTAAAATAAGAATTTTATATTTTGTACTTTAAAAAATGTTTTTTATTTTTGCGGCCATTAATCAAATATTCTTTCCTTCAAAGGGTGTTTGATTTTATTAAGAAGGGTGGAGAGATTAGGCTCGGAGAAACCCTGGCAACCCATCCGCCAACCGGCGGGTAACGGTGCCAATACCTAATCCCGGAAAAAATCCGGGAGATGATAAAATAAACACGTAAACTATGAAGTCAATTCATCTTACCGATAAAAATTTCATCATGCCTCTCATGCCTATGTGCATGTGCAGGTAGAGATCCTTTCTGTAACATAATAATTATCTAAACAGGATCTCCTGACAGCCGGATCAGTACACTAAACTATATCCTTTTGTTATACTATTAATTTATAATAGAATTCAGATGAATAGCAAAAAATTAAATTTTGAAACATTACAGATACATGCAGGGCATAAACCTGATAATGATACCTTATCGAGAGCAGTACCCATCTATCAGACAACCTCTTATGTGTTTCGGAACGCTTCGCATGCCGCCGATTTATTCGATTTAAAAGAGTTTGGTTACACTTATGTAAGGATGAATAATCCAACGACTGAAGTTTTTGAAAAAAGAGTGGCGGCTCTTGAAGGCGGAATTGCCGCTCTTGCCGTTTCGTCAGGCCATGCCGCACAATTCCTGGCTCTAACCACAATCCTCAGAAAAGGTGAAAACATCGTTAGCTCTCCTTACCTGTATGGAGGAACATATAATCAGTTCAAAGTCACATTGCCTTCATTCGGTATCGAAGCCAGATTTACGCACGACCTTGAACCTGAGTCGTTCGAGGAGCTTATTGACGAAAAAACAAAGGCAATATATGTAGAAACTATTGGTAACCCCAGTTTCAACATACCTGATTTCGAAGCATTATCGGCTATAGCAAGGAAACACGATATCGTCCTGGTTGTTGACAATACTTTCGGAGCCTGCGGTTACCTTTTCCGACCTTTCGAGTACGGTGCAAATATTGTCACAGAATCGGCAACAAAATGGATTGGCGGCCATGGTACAAGCCTTGGAGGTGTAATCATTGACGGAGGCAATTTCAACTGGAACAATGGAAAATATCCGGCTTTCACCGAACCTTCTGAAGGTTATCACGGACTGATTTTCGGAAAAGAATTTTCACCCGAATCATCTTATGGAAATATAGCTTTCATCGTCAAAGCCAGAGTAGAAGGTCTCAGGGATCTCGGGCCATCGCTTAGTCCGTTTAACTCGTTCCTTTTTCTGCAGGGTCTTGAAACCCTTTCTCTAAGGATGGAAAAACATGTGCAAAACACACTGGCACTGGCCAGGTGGCTTGAATCACATCCTAAAGTGGAAAAAGTCAACTACCCGGGACTTGAAAGTAGCCCTTATTATAACCTGGCAAAAAAATATCTTCCTAAAGGCGCGGGTGCAGTGCTTGGTTTCACACTTAAAGCCGATAGTAAAAAAGCTTCAAAACTTGTGGAACATCTTAATATAGTAAGCCATCTTGCAAATGTAGGGGACGCAAAGACTCTTATCATACAACCCTCTGTAACAACTCACCGTCAGGTGCCGGAAAAAGAGCAAATAGCTGCAGGAATCGAGCCGGGGCTCTTTAGAGTTTCTGTTGGACTTGAACATATTGACGATATAATAGCTGATTTCGATCAGGCAATAAGAAAAACGGTTTAATGAATATATTGAAGCATACCAACGGATTTGTTACTGAATCGGGGTTCCATTTCAAGGAACTTAATATTGCTTTTCATACCTGGGGAAGCCTTAACGAAACAGCCGACAATGTGATATGGGTATGCCATGCCCTTACGGCTAATTCAGACGTCAATGCATGGTGGCCAGGCATGGTGGGTGAAGGGCTTGCGTTCGATACTTCAAAATATTTTGTAGTATGCGCTAATATTCTTGGCTCATGTTATGGAACAACAGGCCCTATTTCCATAAATCCTGATACAGGTAAACCGTGGTTAAACGATTTCCCTCTTATAACTGTAAGGGATCTGGTAAATGTGCACGAAATACTTAGAAACTACCTTGGAATCAAAAAAATCAATACAATTATAGGTTCCAGTATTGGAGGCTATCAGGCAATAGAGTATTCCATAATGTTCCCTGACTTAATCGAAAACCTGGTTTTCATTGCCTCAAGTGCAAAACAGTCGCCATGGGCAATAGCATTTAATCAATCGCAGAGACTCGCAATCGAAGCTGACCCTACATTTTACAATGGCGATCCGGAAGGAGGTAAAAAAGGACTGCGTGCCGCCAGATCTATTGCCCTCCTTAGCTATCGCACACCTTATGCGTATAACACAACCCAAAAGGAGAATGACGACGAAAAAGTTGATTCATTCAGAGCGTCATCTTATCAGAATTATCAGGGCGACAAGCTTGTCAAACGGTTCAATGTCTGGTCATATTACAGACTTACTCAGCTATCTGATAGCCACAATGTCGGACGTGGACGCGGCGGGGTGAAAAATGCTCTGTCAACAATAAAAGCTAAGACACTTTGCCTTGGAATCAAATCGGATATATTATTCCCTGTTGAAGAACAAAAATTTGTTGCCGAAAATGTCCAAAACGGAGTTTACCAAGAAATAGACTCATTTTACGGACACGATGGCTTCTTAATCGAAACTGCAAAGGTTACGGAAATACTGAAAAAAATCATTTAATAAATTCATTTGTTGATACATTATGACAACACGCCAGAAATTAAGAATAGGCCTTTTCGGCTACGGAGTAGTAGGGCAAGGCCTTCACGACGTACTAAACAGTAGTTGCGGATTCAAAGCCGATATAGTAAAAATTTGTGTTAAAGACCCTACAAAGAAGAGAAGAATCCCGATGGAAAACTTCACTTTCAACAAGTATGATATTCTGAATGACAATACAATAAATCTGATTGTTGAGCTTATAAACGATCCTGATGCTGCTTATGAAATTGTAAAGGAAGCAATACAGCGCGGCAAAAATGTTGTATCGGCAAATAAGACAATGATCGCAAAACATTTTAAAGAACTTGTGGAAATGCAGGAAAAATACAATGTTTCGTTCCTGTATGAAGCATCTGCCGGAGCCAGCATACCTATAATCAGAAATCTCGAAGAATATTACGATAACGAACTATTGCATTCATTAAGAGGTATATTAAACGGCTCAACAAACTATATCCTTACAAAAATGTATAATGAAAACATTCCATTCTCACAAGCCTTAGATGAAGCAAAACAACTTGGTTTCGCCGAGGCCGATCCTACGCTCGATATTGACGGATGGGATGCAAAATTCAAACTCTGTATCATCACAGGCCATGCTTATGGCCTTTTCCTCAACCCCGACGAAGTGTTCCATTACGGCATTCGTAATATATCTGGTTTCGACATGCGATACGCCAAAGAAAAAGGATTTAAAATAAAACTTGTCCCATATGTCGGCAAAACAAATAATGATACAATAACAAGTTTTGTACTTCCGAGATTTATATCGCCTGAAAAATTTCTCTATAATGTTGACTACGAATATAATGGTGTGATAACAGAGGCTGCATTTGCAGACAAACAATTTTTTTGCGGAAAAGGAGCTGGAGGACATGCAACAGGCAGTGCGGTACTGTCAGATATCTCAGCAAATTCCTATGGATATAAATACGAGTATAAAAAATACCGGCAAGGAATTGTAACAAATTATACAAGAGACTTCAGAATAGAAATTTATTTAAGATATAAAGATGAAAAAGATAAAAATCTTTTCAATTTCGAGGAAATCTCAGAACATTTCAGAAGTAAGACTTATAATTATGCTATAGGTGTGGTAAACCTCAAAAGACTTTATGAACTTAGAGAACAAATTTTGAATATGGATGTTTTTATAATAAATACAGGCCGGAAAGATATTAATGCCGATTATCGTAATAATGTATTTTAATTCAATTTTTTAAAAGTGAAAACTAATCTGGAACATCTTATTGAAGAGAGAATTTTAGTTCTCGACGGGGCAATGGGGACTATGATACAAAATCAAAAGCTCTCTGAAGAGGATTTCAGAGGTACTCGATTCAGGCATCATCTCCGTCCTTTGAAAGGGAATAACGATATCCTGGTACTTACGTGCCCTGATTTGATAAAAGCCATTCATACCGAATACCTCGAAGCAGGAGCCGATATTATAACCACAAACAGCTTCAATGCAAATGCTATTTCAATGGCCGATTACGGTACTCAAGACCTTGTATATGAAATTAACCGACAGGCTGCTGCAATTGCCTCTGAGGCTATTACTGAATTCGAAATGAAAACTGGTTCTGGCAATCATTATATTGCCGGTTCTATAGGCCCAACAAACAAAACAGCTTCGATGTCGGCCGATGTAAACGACCCTGGTGCACGTTCCGTAACGTTTGATGAACTGGTTTCCGCATATCATGAACAGGCACTGGGTCTTATTGATGGTGGCGCCGATATAATAATCGTAGAAACGGTTTTTGATGCTCTTAATTGCAAAGCGGCATTATTTGCCTTAGATACTTTATTTGAAGAGAAAGGTTTAAAATTGCCGGTAATGGTTTCCGCTACTATAACGGATGCAAGCGGCCGAACTCTTACCGGACAGACCCTTGAAGCATTCCTTATTTCTGTTTCACACTTTCCACTTTTCAGCATCGGCCTTAATTGTGCTCTGGGAGCAGAACAACTAATGCCGTTTATTGAAGAGCTTGCAGCAAAAAGCCCATTTTATGTTTCAGTCCATCCAAACGCAGGCCTTCCAAACCAGTTCGGCGAATATGAACAGTCCCCGTCATTTATGGCCTCAGTAATTAATGAATACATAATAAATAGATGGGTTAATATAGTTGGTGGATGTTGCGGCACTACTCCAGCTCATATAAAAGAAATCGCCCGATTAGCAAAGAAAGGAAAACCACGAACTAAACCTGAACTGAAAAAATATACCCGGTTAAGCGGACTCGAGCCACTTGTTATAACGCCCGAAACAAACTTCGTTAATATAGGTGAACGAACCAATGTATCCGGTTCTATGAAATTTGCAAAACTTATACGCGAAGAAAAATACGATGAGGCACTTACTGTGGCAAGGAATCAGGTAGAGGGTGGTGCCCAGATTCTGGATATCTGCATGGACGAGGCAATGCTCGACTCCGAAAAAGCTATGGTAAAATTTGTAAACCTTGTAATGGCGGAACCTGATATAGCAAAACTACCTTTGATGATAGATTCCTCCAAATGGAACGTTATAGAATCAGCTCTTAAATGTATTCAGGGAAAATCTGTTGTAAACTCTATAAGCCTTAAAGAAGGTGAGGATATATTTATTAAACGTGCGCGCATTATAAGAAAATACGGTGCTGCAGCCGTTGTAATGCTGTTTGACGAACAAGGGCAGGCCGATACTTTCGAAAGAAAAATTGCCGTTGCCCAAAGAGCATATAATATCCTAGTAAATAAAGTCCTCTTCCCACCTGAAGACATAATCTTCGATCCAAATGTACTTGCTATTGCAACAGGCATTGAGGAACATAATAATTATGCTGTTGATTTTATTAACGCCACAAAATGGATTAAACAAAACCTGCCATATTCAAAAGTAAGCGGCGGTATAAGCAATCTTTCTTTTTCCTTCCGAGGCAACGATAAAGTACGTGAGGCAATGCATTCGGTTTTCCTTTACCACGCTATCAATGCCGGACTCGATATGGGTATTGTCAATGCAGGAATGCTGCAGATTTATAGTGAAATCAATCCAGAGCTGCTCCAACTTACTGAAGATGTAGTGCTTAACCGAAGAAAAGATGCAACAGAACGACTGATTAAGTTTGCTGAGGGGCTAAAACAGACTGATAAAAAAGAAGAAAAAATAGATGACTGGAAAAAACTTCCGGTTGAGGAAAGAATCAGACATGCTCTCATAAGAGGAATTGATGAATTTATTGAAAATGATATTGATGAAGCCAGAGAATTATTCAATGGAGCAATTGAAGTTATTGAAGGCCCTTTAATGAAAGGTATGAACGAGGTGGGAAATCTTTTCAGTTCAGGTAAAATGTTCCTTCCTCAGGTTGTTAAAAGCGCAAGAGTTATGAAAAAGGCAGTTGCTCGACTGACTCCATATATAGAAAAGGAACGATTATCCAACAATAAAAATAAGGCCAATAGCGGAAAAATTCTCCTTGCAACAGTAAAGGGTGATGTTCACGACATTGGTAAAAACATCGTCGGAGTGGTACTTTCATGTAACAATTTTGAAGTAAAAGACCTTGGTGTAATGGTACCTGCAGAAAAAATAATCGATACTGCAATTCTCGAAAATGTCGATATTGTAGGGCTGAGCGGCCTTATCACACCTTCACTCGACGAAATGGTTCATGTAGCATCCGAAATGGAACGACGCGGACTTAAAATGCCTTTACTTATCGGCGGTGCAACTACTTCAGAAGTACATACTGCCGTGAAAATAGCTCCTTCATATAAAAACCCGGTTGTTCATGTTAAAGATGCTTCGAAAGCAGCAGGTGTAGCAACCGATTTGCTTGATAATGAACGGAAAAATGAATTTGCAGCTTCCATTGCTGAAAAATATGCACAGCTGAGAGAAAAACATTCAGCCGCACAACAACATATAAACCTTGTGCCCATTGAAAAAGCAAGAGAAAATAAGCTAAAAACCGACTGGCAGCAATATAAACCACCTGTTCCTGCAAAGCCGGGCGTTCATCTATTCGAGAGCTTAGATCTTAATGAATTATTTAACTATATCGACTGGAATTTCTTTTTCTATGCATGGAAAATTACTGGAAAATATCCTTCGATATTGAACGACCCTGTAAAAGGAGAAGAAGCGCGTAAACTTTTCGATGACGCCTGCCAATACTATCGTGAAGTTGCCGATAAAAATATAATAACTGCGAAAGCTGTGTTTGGCTTGTTTCCAGCAGTTTCATGCGGCGATGATGTAAATGTCTTTCCTGTTGACGGGAAAAAAGAAATAAAGGCAGTTTTCAGGTTTCTCAGGAACCAGGAAAGTAAGGAACAGGGACAGCCGAATCTTTGTCTGGCCGATTTTATAGCACCTGAAAATGCCGGTATTGAAGATTTTATTGGTACTATGGTGACTACTGCATGGATAGATGAACAAAAAATGAAGCAATATGCCAGCAATGATTATGCAAATATCATGATAAGGATTCTGGCCGACAGAATAGCGGAGGCATCAGCAGAAATGATTCATGAAAAGATCAGAAAAGAATACTGGGGATATTCTCCTGAAGAAAATCTTTCCACTGATGAATTATTCAGAAACGCTTACAGGGGTATTCGTCCGGCTCCAGGTTATCCTGCATGCCCCGACCATACTGAAAAAAGAACTATCTTTGACCTGTTGGAAGCTGAAAATAAAATCGGAGTTTCGTTAACTGAGAACTATGCAATGGTGCCGGTATCGTCGGTAAGTGCTTATGTTTTTTCACATCCCTCTGCCTCTTACTTTAACCTGGGCAAGATAGGAGAAGACCAGTTGAAAAATTATGCTGAAAGAAAAGGCATAAGCATTAAAGAAGCTTCCAGGTGGCTTTCACAAAATATATTATTTCCAAGATGACTGTAATCGAACTGATTAAAAAAGCAAAAGGGCCCTTGTTCACTTTCGAACTCCTCCCGCCTCTTAAAGGACACAGTATAGAACGCATATACAACACCATTGACAGGCTTATGGAGTATCAGCCTGCATACATTAATTTTACAACTCACCGGAATGAAATTATTTACAGAGACAGACCCGACGGTCTTCTTGAAAAGAGGGTCGTACGCCTGAGGCCGGGCACAGTTGCGCTGGCAGCCGCTGTAAAATATAAATACAATATAACTGTCGTCCCTCATATTTTATGTGGAGGTTTCACCCGAGAAGAGACTGAAAATGTTCTTATAGAAATGAGGTTTCTGGGCATTAACGATCTTCTTGCACTGAGGGGAGATCCTCAAAAAGGGAGCAGGGTTTTCATACCCGAGAAGAACGGACATACACATACATGGGAACTTGTAAAGCAAATTGCCGATATGAATAAAGGGAAATATCTTGAGGACACACTCGAGAATGCCGAACCATCGTCATTCTGCATAGGCGTTGCAGGCTATCCGGAAAAACATTTCGAAGCCCCAAACAAACAAGTTGATATGGAACACCTAAAGATGAAAGTAGACGCAGGGGCTCATTATATAGTCACACAGATGTTCTTTAATAACGAACACTTCTACAGGTTTCGCAACGAGTGCAGAGAAGCCGGAATAGATGTGCCTATTATCCCCGGATTGAAACCAATTTCGGCTCTGAACGATATTAATCTTTTGCCTCAGACCTTCCATGTAGAGATACCCAATGAGCTGGTTA
>JAGPFZ010000070.1 GCA_018056245.1 Bacteroidales bacterium | reverse complement strand
TGAGTATGGGCAGTAGGCCACGCACTTTTCTTTTATTATTATTCCCGAGGAAGGCCGATAAATTTGCTTCAACCTCTTCTTCACAAAAGAAAATTTCATCAGGCACCTTCAGCCTTGTTTCGTTTTTGGGATAATCAGAAAAACAATCGATCCTTACTTCCTTACTACCATCGATTTTTTTATCGAGGCATTCGAATAACCCACCGTTAAGGAATGGAATATTTTCATACACCTTAAGAAATTCTTCTTTGTCTTTGATAAATCTGCTATAGCGGTAATATCCCTGCTGGAGATATCCATCATTTTTAAAGCCATATCTTTTTGCGTCCTCAATAAAAATTCTGCTCTTTGGGTCATCCTTACGCATGGGGGTGTTGAGGGTAGCAAAAAACAAATTTTGCAGAATGGCCTTATAATAGGTGCTGCCTGTTTTATCGTTATAATTTAAAAGGCTGTCAATGGTAGATTTTTCGAAGAGCTCAGAAGGAATCAAGCGCTTTTCCTTCATAAACCAGATGAAGATGATGCGGGTTATCAGCCGGATAAGATTTTTTGCATTACGTCTGTTTCTGTCATTATCTTCATCATCGGGGAATTCTACCATGTTCATTGCCCAGAAGTACCAGTTCTGCAGCTCGTAATAGAAAGCTTTTGTAACCTTTTCGACGCTGAATGCTTCGGTTAGTTTCTCAACTGAGGAAAAATCGGCATGTGTTATCTGCTGAAGAAATGTTTTGTTGGTTTGGTCTTTGCTTAAATAATAAGTATATCGCCTGAAATTGCTCCAGTCGCGTTTCCCCGTTGCCTGCGGAATGTTGTAAATAAGGGAAAACCGTAAGTCGTTTTTATCGTCATGGAATATAAAAATGCCGGCAGAGTAGCGATCCTTAGCTTTTAATATCTTTTTAGCAAGTTCGTATTGCGCTTTCTTGCCCGAACGTTCTGTAAGCGATTTTACAACCTTAACAGTGAAAACAGCAAGCTCATCTTCATTTTCGAGCCTGATTACACCCAATAAATAAGGAGTGGAAAAAAGCGAGGGGTCTGATTTGATGACTTTAGGAGTGCAAAAAAGCGAGGAGTCTGATTGGATTACATAATCCTCTTTTACAGAACTGAACGTGCGCACACCTATTGCCCGGAAAAAATCAATCAGCACATCTGGCTGAAAAGTTTCGAATACTTCTTTAAGCGCTTGTTCGGCATTCATGGCTGTTCACTTTACTGTATCTTTCGGTTTTCTATTGCTATAATAATCTCTTTATCAGGATATTGCTTATTTTTCTCCCGGTCAAGGTAGTTACTGCCCAGCTCTTTTTCCAGTTTCCTGATCTCGGCAATTGCATCACCTGTGTTTATTCCTGAATGATTGTTACTGAGGTTGGCAATTCGGCGGAGGGTGTAATCAGGCAGTGTGCCGTAATCGAGAATATCTTCGCGCAGTGTCCGTAAAAAGGGTTTGAGCAGTACCAGATCATGGTTTTCCTTTTGCCGTAGCAGGAAATCAATAACACCAAGTGCATTTTTTTCTATGCTCATTGCAGAAGTCGGTACAGCCGGTTTTTCGTCATTCTGTTTTACCTTTTCGTAAAGCCGCCAGAAATTTTCGTCAAGGCGGATTGATTCTGTGTCAGACCGGCAGGTAATTTTATCGAGTATCATCTCGAGCGAAGTATCCGTAACGTTTATTTTGTCTTCCTCTTCGAGCGCCTGTTTGACAAAGAGGCGGTTCTTTTTGAAAAACACGAACATTCCGTTCTCTTCCGATTTTTTAATAACCTTGATGCGCCTGGGAACATCCTGAACTTTTTCGATTACTTCCGGATTATTCAATTTAATCTCGTGGTAAAGGTTGACAATCTTTGTGTAGAAGCTTTCCTCGTCGCCGGTTTCGGGGTTTTGGGTCAGTTTCCGGTAAAGGCCGGCAGGTGACGGTTCCTCGTCAATATCGAATATCTTCGAATCCTCGCCAAGAGTATTGTGAATCATGAACATCTTGTTCTGTGCAATTTCTTTGGAACGCACGTACTCGGCTCCCTTTTCGGTAGGGAAGAAGTTCATAATATAGAGTTTGTCGAATACTTTTTTGCTTATGCGGTTTATCCTGCCGAGTCTCTGAATAACGCGCACAGGGTTCCATGGGATGTCGTAATTGATTACCATACCGGCCCTGTTGAGGTTGAAACCCTCACTCAGCTTATCAGTGCTTAGCAGTACATCGTAATTATTTTTCTGTTTTGTTGCCGAGGCGTCGAAATTCTCGATTATCTCTCTGAGCTTTGATTTTGGAAGCGCCCCGGTCACAACAAGGGTTCTTTCGGAAAGCTTTTTATCGAGTTCCTTGAATTTTTCTTTAAGGTGATTTACTGTGTCAGCGTATTCAGAAAAAATCACAATTTTCCTTAATGGTTCTCCTTTTGAAGGTTTTTTTGAGATTTCTGCGGTGACGCATTCGTAGAGTTTTAATGCCTTGGGATCATTTTCTACCAGTTTCTGTTTATCGAGTTCTTCGATTATTTTCTTAAAAAGCGATATATCAGACCTAATATCGTTTATGAATTGTTCTTTCTGTTTGAATTTTTCGATCTTGTAGCGTTTGTGTTTTTTTGGGTATTCTCCTTTTTTAATAAGCTCTTCATATTCCTTCAGTCGTAATTCGATTTCATCATTGTCGAGTTCAAGAATATTTTCAAGCAGGTTGCGGTCGAGAATATATTCACCTTTGAAAACATCACCATTCCCTGTTTTTGTGATAAACCTGAGAACGTTTTTATTGATTTTTATAAATGTCTCAATGGTTTTTTTGAATGCCCCGAAAGAACTTTCGAATCTTTTCACTATCAACCGGCGCATGATGTCGAACAGGTTACGCTGTTGAATCAGTTCTCTGTTCTTTTCTTTATCTACAGCTAATTTTTCGACTTCAGTGTAAACTATGCCCTCCTCGTATTCAAACGGCCGGTAGATTGTTCCTCTGAATTTTCCGCCTTCGCCGGGGTCGGCAAAAAATTCATTGATAACCCTGTCGTAGAATTGCGATTGTTCAGGGCTTAGTTCATAAAAACCTTCGATTGGATTTTCGACTTCGGAGAGTTCTTTCACTTCCTGCCTGTAATCGGGATTCTTTTGGAGATCGAGCCTGTTTCTTCTTATGGTAACAGGTTCTATAACGTCTCTTATTTGTTTTGCAAGAAATTCGGATTTTCGTTTTACTTTCTTTAAGTCAACCGTTTGTTCATTGAAGAGTATTTTATAGAGTTCAAGAGCCCGCTTTCTTTTGTATGTATCGGCCGAGGAATAATTTTTCTTTATATATGCAAGATATTCAAATACTTTATTGAGTTCTCTGAATGTGCCGATAAGGTTTGCATCGAGTGTTATAGTTGATTTTTTGGGAACGATGAAAAGGTTGAGTAACGATAACACATCCTGAGGTTTATTATTGAAAGGAGTGGCAGTGAGAAGTATTACCTTTCTGTTACGGCAGATATTCTTAAGCAGTTCGTAGTTCTTAGTATCCTGATTTCTGAAGCGATGAGCTTCGTCAACAATTACAAGTTCAAAATCGTTTTTATCCTTCAGGTACTCGAAAGCTTTTTCCAGGTCGCCTGATGATCTGACTTCCCAGTCGTATAGTTCGAACTGTTCAAGATATTTCTTCCAGCCCTCGGTTTTATTTTCGTCGCCTATAAGGCCCGGAGGACAGATGACAATGCCGCGTAACCGCATTTGCCTGGCAACGGCGCAGGCTATGATGGTTTTCCCGAGTCCCACAACATCGGCAACAAGCACCCCGTTATTTGCTTCAATAACTGCAATGGCCTGCTTAATGGCATCTAACTGATATTTATACTGTTTATAATTGTTTTTTTCGAGTAATTGAATAATGATAGTGCTTATGTCTTTGTGCTGATAAGTCTCCAGATAGCTTTTTAAAACCAGCACATAAGCTTCAAAGGGAGTCAGTTCCTTAATCAGGGTTTCCTGTTCGAGGACTTCTATCAATTTCTTTTTTATGTCGTCTTTTTCATTTATCAGAACGGCTTTATCCCAAAGAGTATCGAAGTAATTTTCGGCTTCGTCGAATCCGTAATCGGATATTTCAACATTGAACTCGTTTTGAGTTGATAACCCTGCTTTGGTCAGGTTACTGCTTCCGGTAATAAATAATTTATTTCTGGCAATCTGTTCCTCTCTGAGTTTGAAAAGGTATAATTTGGAATGGTTGGGCTCATAAGTTTTTCTGATAATCATTTTACCGGATTGTATCAGTCCGATGAAATAGCGTGATTGTTCATAAAAATCTCTTGTATCAAAAGAATCTGTATTGACGGATTTTCTGATTGATTCAAAAAAAAGTTCTACCTTTTCTTCGTCGGATATATTTGCGGAATAATCTGTCTCAACGAGCCGGGAATTAATTACATCTACTCTTATGCCTGCCAGCACCTGAAGTGAAAAATCAGGATTGGCTTTCATTCCCTCATAGAGCTCGCGGATGCCTGAAAAATAAAAAAAGCCCGCAAGAAATTTCAGTTCTTTGCTTTGTCTGACAAGCTGTGAGATTCTTTCCTGCAGGTTTTTTGCGCCGCTGTTCGTTATAAAATTATGGGTTGTCATTATATCCTGTTTATCATTATAATAATCCAACTAAAATAAAAAATAAAGGGTAAAGTAGGATAATAGAGAATTATTTTTAAAATATGAAAGTGTTGAATAAATTTATTGAATATTATATTATGTAAGATTAGAAAAAATCGTATTTTGTATTACACCAAAAATATAGTAACTTTGTTATGATATGCATTTAATAAAATGCATTTATTATGACGTTTCTATTTCATTTATTTTTAATTTTTTTCAGATGAATATTTTTGTAGCCAAACTCAGTTCAAAGACTACCAGCGAAGATCTTGAACAGCTTTTCAGCAGATTTGGAGAAGTAACTTCATCGAAAGTTATTGTTGACAAAAGGACAGGTTCTTCCAAACGCTACGGTTTTGTGGAAATGCCTGATGAAGAGGCAGGCAATGAAGCCATTGAAGCACTTAACGACACTGAACTCGACGGTAGCCGGATTGTCGTTAAACTATCGGTCCCTTCTCAGAGAAATAAGGGCCGGCGCCGCAGAAGAGAACCAGATTATGAGGATTAGTATATTACTCATTATTGTATCATAAACCCGACATCAATAAGGGGAAATTCCGTTATCCTGAGCTTTGCAGCCCCGTAGGGTATTAATGTTATTCCTTCGGGTTCTCCCGTACTTTTAACTGGTGAAACCGGCGGAATATCGGCCGAGTTATTTTTCATCCCCCATTCGGGTATCTTAATCCCCCTCGTTCTTATCACGACAGGCGGATTGGATGTCCATTTTATATATTTCAACGAATCATCCGACCATATCATATCTCCATTGTCTCCAAAAGGATATTGGGAAACAGCATTCTCAGTCACTTCGAATGCCACATCCGGCTGAC
>JAGPFZ010000069.1 GCA_018056245.1 Bacteroidales bacterium | reverse complement strand
GATTGACGCCTGCACCAACTCTGGCCAGAATGCCGAAACCCATTGTCTCGCCTGCCGTCTGTCCTCCCATCCCGTAAAAGTTATTCATGAAATTGAAAATCAGTGGAAGTCCGCCCCTGTATTCGCCGTCCCATAAGGTTTTGTATTGATCCATGGTTGCAAAGCAAATACCCTCCCACACAGGGCCGCACGCCATCGAGGCATCGCCAATGTTACATACAACAATGCCGGGTTTACGGTTAATCTTTTTGTATAGTGCGGCGCCGACCGATATATCGCCCGAACCGCCCACTATGGCATTGTTCGGATATATGCCGAAGGGTGTAAAGAATGCATGCATCGAACCGCCGAGGCCTTTGTTAAATCCATTCTCCCGTGCAAATATCTCCGCCAGTGCGCCGTAAACAAGGAAACGCACCGCAAGTTCTTTTATCTCGCCGGTAAATCCCTTTTCTACAACCCTGAGCGTTCCACCGCCGAAATAGTTCTTCATAATCCGGTAAAGTGTGTCATCGTCAAGCGAATTTATTGCCGATAACCCTTTTGCAAGTATTTCGCCGTGACTACGGTGTGAGCCGAAGATATAATCGTCGATACCGAGGGTATAAGCCATGCCTACGGCGGCCGCTTCCTGACCTATCGAAAGGTGAGCAGGCCCCGGATGGTTATAGGATATGCCTCTGTATTCGTTCTTGGTTTTGATGCTGTTGAGCATCGTCTCGAACTCGCGTATAATAGCCATGTCGCGGTATATCCTTATAAAATCGGTATCAGAATAGTTTACACGCTCTTCTTCGATTGACCTGTCATACTGATTCAAAGGAATTTTACCGAATTCGATAAAACCCGGTTTTCTGACTTCTCCGGGATAAATGTTAAGGCTTTTTGGCATAGTCTGAATTAATAATATTTTAGTTTTTAATACTGCAATGGTGTAGTTTTTAATTAGAATGTCATTCAATGGTCATTCAATGGTCATTCAGTAGTCATTCAGTAGTCATTTCCCATTCTCCTCATCTTCAAATTATTCTTCATTATGTTATATGTTCATTAAAGTTAAAACCTTCAATCTGTTCTTTGATTTCTTTCAGGAATAGTGTTGCCGGTCCGCCGTCTATGGCTCTGTGGTCGTAAGTGAGTGACAGGCCGATGACCGGGATGAATCCCATCACTCCGTTGCTAATGTCGGCCGGCCGGTATGTTATAGTACAAACACCCAGTATAGCAACCTGTGGAAGATTGATTACCGGTGTAAACATTTCCACGCCGTATGCACCAAGGTTTGTGACGGTGAATGAGGCGGCTGTGCTTTGAATCAGTTCGGGGTTGATGTTCCCCTTGCGGCACGCCTCAGCGGCAGACTTCAGCTCTTTCGAAAGAACGGGAAGAGTCATCCGGCATGCATTTTTTATGACGGGAACCATCAATCCGCGTTCGGTATCCACAGCAAGGCCGAGGTGTACACTATTGAAGATACGGATATAATCTCCAAGGAAATGGCTGTTCGCCTCAGGGAACTTCCTCAGGGCTTTTATCACACAAAAACAAACCATATCGTTCAGTGTGATGTCGGGCACGCTCTTCCCCGATGCACGTTCCTCTTTGATCTTTTTCCTTGCCTCGAGGAGTTTTCTCACATCTGCGCTCATGTGGTGGGTAAGCTGTGCGGAATTCTGCAGTGAAGCATGCATAGCGCCTGCAATAATCCTTCTTACATTCGAAAGCGGTTTATCTGTGTATTCGGTTTCTGTACCGGATAAGGCAGGCTCAGGCTCTTTAGTTGCCTCCGAAGGCGTATAACCTTTAAGGGCATTCTCGATGTCTCTTACAATTATTCTTCCGTTGGGGCCGGTGCCTTTTACCTGTGTAATCGGCATTCCCTTTGCAAGGGCGAGGTTTCTGGCACGCGGCGATATGCGTATCTTCCCTCCGGTTTCGGTTACAGAAAGGGATGAAACAGTAGATTCGGCAGTAGCCTTCTCTATAGTTTCTTTTTTCGATGTTTCGGCAGGGGCTGAAGCACCGGCAGAGCCAGGTCTGAAAACCTCGATATCTTCGCCCTCCCTGCCAATTACTGCAATATTCGTCAGGACAGGCACCTCCGCTCCTTCGGGGAAAAATACCTCGAGAAGAGATCCTTCGGCAGGTGACTCGAGCTCGAAAGAGGCTTTATCTGTTTCGTAAGAACATAGAATATCGCCTGTTTTTACATAATCACCTTTATTTTTGAACCAGGCCATTATCACACAGGTTTCGACCGACTGGCCTTGTTTTGGCATTATTACGGGAGTTGCCATCTTACATTTATTAACTTACGGATATATTTAAAAATCAATTTATCACTGATAAATGAATTTTATGAGAGTGCTAAAATAAGAATTTTAACTTGTATTTACAAGTAAAGATAAAAAACAAATATTAGTTAAGTCATGCCGATATATCTTTACTATGCCAGTATAGTGTTTTTCAATTTGCCAGCAGTGATATTAATTTGAATTAATTATAAAATATTAGGAGTTACAACTATTCTAAAACTATAATATTATTAAACCTGGTCATGGGGAATTAATACATATTTCCATGGGTTCCGCTATTGACTAAATTATATTCAGTTGCATAAAATTCTTTAAACTACCTATACAGGTGCTTGAACCTGGGAGTTAAGTGTGTTAATTAAATTGGCGATATTTTCATTAAGTTTCTGTAAATATTCACCGTAAATAACAACTCTATCCCTAGATATAGTCAATCCTGAATCCTTTTTTATGATATTCTTTACTTTTTTAGAATCCTTAAGTAAACTAATTCGGCCGTTTGCATGTAATAAACAATTTCTAATCTCTTCTGCCTCCATTATTACTTGCCAACAATTTGATGATAAATCTACGCCTAATTGTTTGACAATATTCTTAAAACGGCCTATACTTCCTTTTTTGATTTCTAGTTTAACTTTTGGAGCATATTCTTTCCAGTAAATATACAGGCATTCTTCAAGATAAGAATACATCATTAAAAATGTGTTTATATGAAGATTACGATCATAATTCTTAAGTTTTTCCCTATAAATGTTTTTTTCTCTGTCTTTTATATCTAATTTCTTCAAATTTTGAAATTCATCCTTCAATAAACCCCTTACGTAATTATGAAATTCTATCAAATAGTTTAGGTTATAGATACTTACCCCGGCAATAATTTGATTTTTTGAGTTCATTTGCATAGTTAAACTTTATTAGATTCATAAAATCATAAAATAAAGTCATATCTCTCAAAATTAAATCAAACTAAATAAAAATGAGCGGTTAAAAAATTAAGCAATTACTGTTAAGTTTATAATGTACAAAAAACCACTGTTCATGAAAGCAAATTTGTCTATTTTTTTCAAAATTATCAGATTGATCCTTTATTTTTCAATGTATAAAAGCAGCAAAAGCAAATAAAAAATTAGCCTGTCAGGGCTTATAGTAACATAGACGGAACATTATTAAATTTTTCTGCGTTTGTCCGTAGGACATTAATAAAATTATGGCAAAAAATGTTTATCCCCTCCTGGGAATAATAATCTTTTGTGTGTATGTTAATCTATTGATTTTGTTTCCCTGAAGGGGAACAAAAGTATTTTTGTAGTTACATTCCTATTGCTTTATATATAACAGGGAATGAAATTATAAATTAACAAAATTATTTGACTTGTCCGGATTTCACAAACGCGGAAAGAGAAGGAATAAGTGGTCCAATTTACTGCAGAACGGGTGGATCAGTTTGGAACGGATTATTCAACTTGCGTATTCTTTATTCAATAATTTCTTCAATATCATTATCAATAAATTTCCCTTCTTCTGATTCTGTCTGATCCCGTACTATGGGTTTTCCCATTGCTGTCTCAATTTTTGATAGTATCCGCTCCTTCCTGTCAGCAAAGAATCCTTTGAAATCATCAGCGTACAAGAAATCAGGATTAAGAGCATGAGATTTCAGTATGGCATCAAATTCAACATCTGAAACCCCTGCGTGTTTTTTAAGGCGTTCAAGATATTTACCGGGGGAATCGCCACTCACTATCCGGTTTGTTCTACCTGAAAGCGGCGTTTTATTAATAATGCAGTCATAGTCATTCCGGGGAATATTGTTTTCCTTCTTCTCACACCATGCTACGGGGAAGATATGATGAATATCAACAGACTCTGAAAAGTAAGTACTTAAATCAATCTTCGTGGCGGAGAGCCAGTCTTTTGTATTATCTTCCAACAATAATGCATAAACACCCTTGTAAGCGGCACTATTTCTTGTACGTAATGTATGCAGGCGGGAAGGGGTAAAATTTGCATCATAAATCGTTTTTGGTTCAAGCCCGTTAGATTCAATCCATTCAACCACCTGCACCATGTCAAGTGCATACCTTGTTTCATTGGCAGAACCATACAGTTCACCAAATACTCCGCACCAGAACCACCTCATAAGTTTGTTCTTATTGCCGATGTTTTCTATCTCATTGCCAAGCTTTGCAAGTATAGCAGCCATCGGGACAAGCTGTGTAGTATAAGGAACATCACGGCAACTATAGATATGATTTTCCAATAGTATCTTTGAAGCTTTAATGAATCCGGCAACAATCTGATCCCTGAATTTCAGATACTCTGAGAGCGCCAGGTTGAGCATTTCTCTTCTTTTTGCACTCACTGCAGGCAAACTCTCTTTTGCAACGGTTGTTTCAAGTTCTTTTCTCTTCTGATAAGTTGAATAGATTGTTATTGCCTGGATAATATCGATATTGCTTGTTTTATCGAGGATTCTATAAGGTTTGAATTCCGATTTAATTTTTAACCAGTCGGTCTTTAAATCAAACTCTTCAGAGGCGAATGAGGCTGTTTTGCCACGCTTGCAATGATGCCTTTTATGCGGCTGTCGTCCCACACCCAGCCACGCTGGAAATCAGGAAGCTGAATTTTGCCTTTATGAATATCCTTTAAAATATCATAAAGACTTGTTTTGGTTGAATCGAAGGTCTCCATTAAATGTTAATTTTCACTACTGTCCGATAAAATATATTTTACAGCAAAATCATCTGCTTCTTTTTCTTTCTCTGCTTCACTATCTGAATATTTAAGCCCTTCAACGAACAAATCTTTTTTCCCGTGCTTAACAATATGTCCCGCCTCGTGGAAAAAGGTGAACCAAAAAATATCATTGCGGTTATAAAGATTCGTAAGCTGGATCAATGGTATATCATTTATCCACCTGGTAGAACCATGAAGATGCAATTGAGGAAGAGAAGGAGTATAAACAACTTTAACCCCGGCATCGTAACAAAATGATTGCAGTTTTTTAAAATAGTTTTCAGGTTGTTTTGCCATCAGGGTTTTAACCTCCGAAAGGGCTTCCTTAAAAATCTTTGAATTATACTCAGGAGTCTCTATCTTTTCCGCCTGTTTTTCGCCCTGCTTAAGCCATGCGGATACGGCATAAGGATCAGTGTTGCTGTTTTTGCTTGCCCTGTAGGCT
>JAGPFZ010000068.1 GCA_018056245.1 Bacteroidales bacterium | reverse complement strand
TATAAACCCACGATGCGTAACCGTTGTAAATCCTGTCGGTAGCATCTTTAGTGAGCCTTATCTCATTAAAATTCAAAAGGTCATAAACATACAGGTCTTTATTCTTTGTGTAAGCCAGTTTCAAGCCATCGGGTGAAAATCTGGTATTCACTTCTTCATAAGGGTCGGAAGTAAGCCGGCGTATTTCACTGAAGCCCAATTTAAAGAAGTAAAGATCATTTTCTCTAATAAGAACAACACAATTGCCATCCGGACTTAAAATATCGTTCATTCCAAGTTTATTTCCGGCAGGAAGCGATTCATTCAGTATTTCCTCAGGCGTTTTGGGAGGTGTATAAGGAGCACTTTTGCCGCTTTTAATATCGACGCTAAGAGTTATCGGACGATTTTCCGAATCATAGGTCTGAAAGATGAAATGGGTATCGTCAATCCAGCCTGTTACCCGATGTGCTCCGCCAGAACCTCTCTGCAACTGAGCATCCGACCGGAACGAAAAAACGGATTCCAGAAAAATAAAGAAGGAAATAGATAAAATAGTTTTGAAATAATTCATAATTAAAAAAATAATATATTACATTTAAGCAATATAAAGAAACAAAAATATTCAATTCCTAAAAATATTTATTAAAATACTTTAAACTTTCAGCGAGACTCTTGTGGGGCGTACTGGAGTCGAACCAGTGACCTCTTGTCTGTCATCCGCCAGCCGGCGGACTGAACCAACTGAGCTTTACTTTATTAAAGACCTGATAAATTCCCTGCCTCTATATGTTTTAAGTTGCTTCTCACGTTTCATGGCTTCTTGCTTCGTTTCAAAACTCTCATAATACAACAGCTTCCACGGTCTGTATCTTGAGCTCCAACCCCGATTCCTCACATCATTGTGAGAGCTTATCCTTGCTTCTAAATTCGATGTGTACCCAATATAAATCTTGTTAAATTCCGGAGAAAATAAAGAATAAGTATAAAACATAATCATTCATTTTGCGAGACACTCGTGGGGCGTACTGGAGTCGAACCAGTGACCCCTACCCTGTCAAGGTAGTGCTCTGAACCAACTGAGCTAACGTCCCTTTTTTATCCTTTTTTGTTTTCTTTTCTCCCTACCCTGTCATCCGCCGGCTGGCGGACTGAACCAACTGAGCTAACGTCCCTTTTTTATCCTTTTTTGTTTTCTTTTCTCCCTACCCTGTCATCCGCCGGCTGGCGGACTGAACCAACTGAGCTAACGTCCCTTTTTATCGTTTTTATTTTTCTCCCTCTACCCTGTCATACGCCAGCCGGCGGACTGATTTTAACCGCTTTCTGAAATTATAAGTTCGGATACAAAAGTAACATTTTAATTTAAAACCGGAGATTCACCATAAAGTTTGGAATGATTGTCAAATAAATCTTTTTTTCGAGCTTATATTTAAAATCATCACATTTCCGACTAAAAACACTTCAGAATAAACCAGGAATATGAAAATTTACAAAGAATAAAAAAAATCAGTTATTTTTATCACTGCTGTCAAATATGACAGTTAATAATTTAGGCCTGATTATTGCAGGAATACAAACAGCATATTTTAAAAACACAGAAGGGAAATTATTAGGTTTAAATAAGGAGAGGATGGATGTAAAGAAGGCTATCGGGCAGCATAAGACTATTTGCAAGCTTATTGCAGAAAAGAAAGTGAAGCAAAGCCTCGATATTCTTGGCTCTATGATATCTTCGGCAACTTCAGGTCAATTTCGTGATGAGTTTGAAAATCTGACGATGACATATCGTAACATATTGCAGTACACCATTGAGGGAGTGAAAGATCCTGAACGTGATAGAATCTATAAGATATTGTTGAGGTCAATTCTTAATCTTGCCGACCGTGTAAAACACGACATATTGTCATATTATTCAGGCTGGTACACTTACTGGCTCAAACAGCAGGTTGAAAAGGAATACAGGCTAAGTGGTAAAACAATTATTGAAACGGTTGACGATCTTCTCTTCAAACAGGAACTGGATGAATGGCTTAAGCTCTCATCCGAAATAATCCCCGATCCTGATTCTGAAATTTCAAAAAAGCATAAGCAACTTATAAGAAACATATTCAATCATTTATGGCTTGCAGATACTTATGGAGAAGCAGAAGAAAGCCTTATTTCTATAATCAGGAAATCGGATAAATTCAGATGGTATGAGATATCCATTTTCGTAAGCGCCATCACACTGAGTCTTTTGAGATTCTGGCAGCCGGAAAAAGTATTTTATCTTATCAGTTTCTATGAAGACGGACAGGAGCAGGTATGCGAAAGGGCATTGGTTGGCCTTGCTCTTTGCCTGCATTATTATAACGACAGAATATCTCTTTATCCGGAAATTCTGAACAAAATAAAAAAACTTGGACAAAGTAAAAAATTTTGTGAGCATTGTAAAATCATAGTGCTTCAGGCCATAAGGTCGAGAGAGACAGAAAATCTGAGCAAAAGGCTGAATGAGGAAATACTGCCTAAGGTAGCCGAACTCAGGCCAAAACTCGATGAAAAGCTCGACCTTGATAATATACTCCCCAATGAAGCATGGGATGACAAGAATCCCGACTGGTCGGAAATATTCAAAGGCGAGCATGAGATATTCAAAACCATGGAAGAGCTGACCAACCTTCAGATAGAAGGGTCGGATGTTTATATGTCGGCATTTGCGAACCTCAAACATTTCGATTTCTTCAGGGAGTTCCAGAACTGGTTTATGCCTTTCTATCCCGACCATGAGGCGGTAGATGTAATTTTTACCGACGAAGTGCTTGGTTCGGACACGAATGAGCTTGCAGAAGCGTTATATAAAACACCATTTATTTGCAACTCCGACAAATACTCTCTTATTCTTAACCTTAAATATCTACCCGCTACACAGAAATCAATGATGCTAAAGGTTTTCAGGATGGAACTCGACGGGCTGGAACAATTGAATTCAGATGAAACGGCAACCGATCCTTATAGATCTTTCCGGATCACTGTAACCCAATATATGCAGGATCTTTACCGCTTTTTTAAACTTTCGCCTTATAAGAAGGACTTTGAAGATGTTTTCACCGGGAAGCTCGATATTTACAACTCACAATTTTACCAGACAGCCTGTCCGGATCCTGAATCCGAGGCCGGAATGGCCGATTATCTCTTCAATAAGAATTATTTTGACGATGCTCTCGAACTTTATCTGAAGCAGATTGAGAGAAAGCCCGATGATTCACAATTATATGAAAAGACGGGGTATTGTTATCAGCAGGCCGGAATGTTCGAGGAGGCTCTCGAATATTACCGCAAAGCTGAACTTATTTCAGCAAATGTATGGACAATCAAAAAAATTGGACTTTGCCTTCGTCGTCTCGGCCGGTACCGCGAATCTCTGGAATACTACATTCAGGCCTCCGAAATGGAACCCGACAATATTCATACATTGATTATGATAGCTCACTGTTATCTGGATCTCAAAGAATATGAAGAAGCTTTGAAATATTATTTCAGGGTGGAATACATGAATCCGGGTAATATCAAGGTTCTGAGGCCAATAGCCTGGTGCTATTTTGCTCTGGGAAAACTTGAAGAGTCTTTGAAGTATTATGATAGGCTTTCGGCAGAAAATCTGAATGCTCATGATCAGATAAATAAAGGGCATCTTGCATTCTGTATGGGCAAAAAAAAGGAAGCTGCAACCTGTTACAAACTCGGACTTGAAAGCGGAAAAATTTCAATAGATGATTTTATGCGCATTTTCAACGACGATAAAGCGCTGCTTATAAAGAACGGAGTGGATCCCGATGATATCCCAATTTTACTCGATTATCTTTTTTATATTCTTGAATGATCTGAACTGTCGCGGTCTTGCCTGTCATATATATGCCTCTCAAATCCGGGCGGAGGTACCGCCGGATTTCTGCGCCTGGGTTCCACTCCAGGTCTGAATCTTAACGAGTCATCTGGCCTCCGTCTGTCGTTACGTATCATATTTATTCTTCTCCTTTCGAATTCCCTTATACGATCAATCTGTTCTCTAGTCAGATTAGGTTCAACCTCTTTCCAGAATTCCTTAAATAAGGAATCAATTTTTCTTCTGAAATCACTCTGGATTTCTCTGTTAGCTTTTGCATACTTCGAAACTATATCATCAATAATTTTAGATTGTTTTTCATCAGGTTTTATGATATTATAAAAACCCTCCCGGAAAAATCTTTCCTCAGAAAAAAATATCCTGACTGGTTTTAAACGATGAAAACGTAACTGACTCGAAACCAGAATGCCAAGTAAAAAACCTATTACGAGCGTAACTATTGTAAGTATTATTGCACGTGTTTTCATTTTTTCAGTTCCCGGTTAAAATATATACTATACTCTCATCTGCAATGTCGCCAAGTCCGAGGAATGAATCAAGCGACAGACTGCCCTGTGAAATATAAATTGAAATAACCAAAAATATTATTGCAGCTATTCCTGTTAAAGCTATTCTGTAAAAAACTTTGTTCAAAGATTGCAGAAACTCAATATCACGATTTGCTCCGGCATCCCGGGTGAAGATTCTGTCAAGCACTCTGTCGGTAAAACCTTCGCTAAAAGACAAGTCGCCGGTAGCCTCTCTAATGTTATTTACCACTTCTGCATCCGGCTCATCACCTGTCAGTGATTTCAGAATCAGATTTTTAATCTTTTCAGTTTTCATTTTACAATTCTTTAAGTATTTTTTTCATCTGTTCCTGTCCTCTTGCCAGCCTCGAGAGTACCGTTCCGACCGGTAAATCGAGGATTTCGGCTGTTTCTTTTGTCGAGTAACCCTGTAACATTCTCATGGCAACAACTATTCTGAATTTCGGTTCTAATTGTTGCAGCGCCTTGTTTACTATTTCGCATGCATCCTTTCTTTCTTCATCATCCACATCAGCAACATCATATTCATGTATTTCATTATCATCGCTTCTCGAAAACATTGAAAAAAACCTTTTTCTCCTTTTTATTTCATTCAGTGTGAGATTAACCGCAATTTTCTGAATATAGGTTGAAAGTTTTGCTTCACCTCTGAATCCTGAGAGCGAATCGTATAACTTAATAAATACTTCCTGCCCCATGTCTTCTGCAAAAACTGTATCGCCAAGCATGCCTTTTACCGTTCGTGCCACCATAGTTTTATACCTGTTTACTATTTCCCCGAAAGCCGTCTTATCTCCGTCAACAGATGCCTTCACAAGGGTCATGTCGTCAGCATCACTATATTTTCCGGCACTCCTTTTCACATTAGACAACTTTTTATTATAAAATATTCCTTTTTGTTAATTTTTATTAACAAAGAAACTGACAACTCCAATTTACCAACACTTGTAACATCTATTCCAATTTTAAGGAGCCTCATCTTCAGGAAGGATAATATCCATTGTATCGGTATATTTTATAAGATAAAGGTGTTGATTTTCAAAACCGTCGTTGTTTGATTTCTGTCTGAACTCAAATTTTGTTTCAAGCAAGTCGGGATTAT
>JAGPFZ010000067.1 GCA_018056245.1 Bacteroidales bacterium | reverse complement strand
CGTCATACCTTTCAAAGGCTCATGGATCGAATTTGTTACAGATATAAACAACGTAATGTATGCTTATATAGATAGAAAAAAGAAACTGCCTGTGACAACACTTCTAAGAGCCATAGGATTCGAAAGCGACAAAGAAATCCTTGAAATTTTTAATCTGGCCGAAGAACATAAAGTTTCAAGAACAAGCCTTAAGAAATTTATCGGAAGAAAACTTGCCGCAAGAGTTCTCCGGACATGGGTGGAAGATTTTGTAGATGAAGATACAGGAGAAGTCGTTTCGATAGAACGTAATGAAGTTGTCCTTGACAGGGAAACAGTTATTGAACCTGAACATATTGACCTTATAGTTGATTCAGGTGCAAAAACAATACTTCTGCATCGCGAAGATGTTAGTCTGTCGGATTATGCAATTATTTATAACACGCTTCAAAAAGATCCCTGTAATTCTGAAAAAGAAGCAGTCATTTATATCTACCGTCAGCTTCGCAATGCAGAACCTCCTGATGAGGCAACAGCACGAGACGTAATAGAAAAACTTTTCTTTTCAGACAAACGTTATGACCTTGGAGAGGTTGGAAGATACAGGATAAATAAAAAACTCGGACTCGATATTAATCCGAATATCAGAGTTCTAACAAAAGAAGATACCATTAAGATCATAAGCTATCTTATTCAACTTATCAATTCCAGAGCTGAAGTCGACGATATCGACCATCTCAGTAATAGAAGAGTGCGTACTATTGGTGAACAGCTTTATGCTCAATTTGGAGTCGGACTTTCGAGAATGGCTCGTACTATAAGAGAAAGAATGAATGTTAGGGATAACGAGGTGTTTACACCTGTTGACCTGATCAATTCCAAAACTCTTGCCTCTGTTATTAATTCTTTCTTTGGTACAAATCAGTTGTCACAGTTCATGGACCAAACCAATCCATTGGCCGAAATGACACATAAAAGACGTATGTCTGCTCTTGGCCCAGGTGGTCTGTCGCGTGAAAGAGCAGGTTTTGAAGTCCGCGATGTCCATTATACTCATTATGGGCGACTCTGCCCAATAGAAACACCAGAAGGTCCTAATATCGGACTTATATCATCACTTTGTGTTTATGCAAGAATCAACGAACTTGGTTTTATCGTTACTCCTTACAGAAAAGTGGTTAACGGGAAAGTGGATTTAAGCGATGAGGGAATCGTCTGGCTGAGTGCCGAGGAAGAAGAAAATAAAAGAATTGCACAGGCTAATGCCAAACTCAATCCGGACGGCACTTTTGCAGAACAGAGAGTTAAATGCAGATTCGAAGCCGATTATACTAACGAAGCTCCTGAAAACATTGACTTCATAGATATTGCTCCTAATCAGATGGCATCAATAGCTGCATCTCTGATACCGTTCCTTGAGCACGACGATGCAAACAGAGCACTTATGGGCTCAAATATGATGCGCCAGGCAGTACCGCTTGTCAATCCGGAAACACCTATCGTAGGCACCGGACTTGAAAAAAAATTGATAAGTGACAGCCGCATTCTGATTACCGCTGAAGGCGACGGTATTGTTGAATATGTTGATGCAAATGAGATAGTTATACGGTATACACGCACAGATGAAGAAAAATTCGTAAGCTTCGAGGACGATGTGAAACATTATTACCTTCCAAAATACAGGAAAACCAACCAGAATACGTGCATCAATCTTGTACCAATTGTACGAAAAGGAGAAAAGGTTGTAAGAGGTCAGGTTCTTACAGAAGGATATGGAACAAAGGATGGAGAACTGGCTCTCGGACGTAACCTCAAAGTGGCCTTTATGCCATGGAAGGGATATAACTTCGAAGATGCCATAGTGATATCCGAAAGAGTTCTGCAGGAAGATATGTTTACATCAGTTCATATTGACGAATACCTCCTTGAAGTAAGAGATACAAAAAGAGGACTTGAGGAGCTCACAGCCGACATACCGAACGTAAGCGAGGAAGCTACCAAAAACCTTGATGAAAATGGACTTATCAGAATAGGTGCTAAAATAAGACCTGGAGATATACTCATCGGAAAAATTACACCAAAGGGCGAATCAGATCCTTCGCCGGAGGAAAAACTGCTTAGAGCAATTTTCGGCGATAAAGCAGGTGATGTAAAAGATGCATCTCTTAAAGCAGGCCCCTCTCTCGAAGGAGTTGTAATAGACAAGAAACTCTTTACAAGAGCTATAAAAGACCGCAAAGCCAAAGCTCTTGAAAAACCGCTTCTCGAAAAACTCGATGCAGAATTCAACAAAAATGTTGAAGAGCTCAAAAACAGACTTGTGGATAAACTTTTTATCCTTTTAAACGGTAAAACATCACAGGGCGTCAAGGATTACCTTAATGTCGATATTATACCAAAAGGAGCCAAATTCACTCTTAAACAGCTTCAGGAAATCGACTACCTTAATATTAATCCAAATAAATGGACTACCGATAAAAAGAAAAACGACAGCATAAAAGAGCTTATTCATAATTATGTAATTAAATACAAAGAGATTGACGGTGTTTATAAACGTAAAAAGTATAATATTACAATAGGTGATGAACTTCCTGCCGGAATTGTTCAGCTTGCCAAAGTATATGTTGCAAAAAAGAGAAAGATAAGAGTAGGCGATAAACTCGCAGGAAGACATGGTAATAAGGGTATTGTGGCAAAAATTGTCCGCCAGGAAGATATGCCTTTCCTGGAAGACGGCACACCTGTTGATATTGTTCTTAATCCTCTGGGCGTTCCATCACGAATGAATCTGGGACAGATTTATGAATCCGTTCTTTCATGGGCAGGTCAAAAACTCGGAGTGAAATTTTCTTCTCCTATATTTGACGGTGCAACAATTGACCAGATCACCGAATATACCGGTAAAGCTGAGCTACCAAAAAACGGTACAACATTCCTTTATGATGGAGGAACTGGCGAAAGATTTGACCAGCCTGCTACAGTTGGAATGATTTATATGATGAAACTCGGTCACATGGTCGACGATAAAATGCATGCCAGATCTATAGGACCTTACTCTCTTATCACACAACAACCATTAGGAGGAAAGGCACAGTTTGGCGGTCAAAGATTTGGAGAAATGGAAGTTTGGGCACTCGAGGCATTCGGCGCAGCATATACCCTGCAGGAAATACTTACAATTAAATCGGACGATGTTGTAGGAAGAGCTAAAGCTTATGAGGCAATTGTTAAGGGTGAACCAATGGCTACACCCGGAATACCTGAATCACTTAATGTTCTTTTACATGAACTCAGGGGACTTTGTTTGAGTGTGACACTCGACTAATATATATAAATAATTCTTATCTGGTTAAAAGTTAAAAATTTTAAAATATGTCATTCAGAAGAGATAATAAAATAAAAACAAATTACTCAAGGATTTCAATTGGATTGGCTTCACCTGAAGAAATTCTTGACAGGTCAAGCGGCGAAGTCCTTAAACCGGAAACAATAAATTACCGTACTTATAAACCTGAACGCGACGGACTTTTTTGCGAAAGGATTTTCGGACCGGTTAAAGATTATGAATGTCATTGCGGAAAATACAAAAGAATACGTTATAAAGGAATAGTTTGCGACCGCTGTGGCGTGGAAGTGACAGAAAAAAAAGTTCGACGTGAAAGAATGGGACATATTACACTAGTTGTGCCCGTTGCTCATATATGGTATTTCAGATGTCTGCCAAATAAAATAGGGTATCTGCTTGGGTTATCGTCAAAAAAACTTGATTCAATTATCTATTATGAAAAATATGTCGTTATAAATCCAGGAATCAAAGCAGCCGATGGCATTAATTATCTTGATTTTCTTAGTGAAGAGGAATATCTCGAAATAATCGAGTCTCTTCCAAAAGATAATCAGCTCCTGGATGATTCTCATCCCGATAAGTTTATTGCAGATATGGGCGGCGAGGCACTCTACAAACTGCTCAGCAGGCTCGACCTCGATGAGCTTTCTTATTCACTTCGTCACAAAGCAAATACTGAGACATCACAACAGAGAAAAAATGAAGCACTAAAACGTCTTCAGGTTGTTGAAGCTTTCAGAGAATCAAGACATATTAACCGACCCGAATGGATGATTGTTAAAGTGGTTCCTGTTATTCCTCCGGAGTTACGTCCTCTCGTTCCACTCGACGGCGGACGATTTGCTACAAGCGACCTGAACGATCTCTACAGGCGAGTTATTATTAGAAATAACAGGCTTAAGAGACTTATTGAAATAAAAGCCCCTGAAGTTATCCTTCGCAATGAAAAGAGAATGCTTCAGGAAGCTGTTGACTCCCTTTTCGATAATTCCAGAAAAGCGAATGCTGTAAAGACAGAGGCAAACCGCCCGCTTAAATCACTCAGCGATAGCCTTAAAGGGAAACAAGGTCGTTTTCGTCAGAATCTTCTCGGAAAACGTGTTGACTATTCTGCACGTTCAGTTATCGTGGTCGGACCCGAACTCAAAATTCATGAGTGCGGACTACCTAAAGATATGGCCGCCGAACTATATAAGCCATTCATTATCAGGAAGCTTATTGAACGCGGGATAGTAAAGACAGTTAAATCCGCTAAGAAAATAGTTGATCGCAAAGATCCTGTCGTATGGGACATACTCGAAAATGTGCTTAAAGGTCATCCTGTTCTGCTTAACAGGGCTCCTACATTACACCGGCTTGGTATTCAGGCTTTCCAGCCTAAACTTATCGAAGGGAAAGCTATTCAACTTCATCCTCTTGTATGTACAGCATTTAACGCCGACTTCGACGGCGACCAGATGGCTGTCCATGTACCTCTCGGTAATTATGCAATTCTTGAGGCACAAATACTTATGCTTTCATCCCATAACATACTTAACCCTGCAAACGGCGCTCCTATTACAGTGCCGTCACAGGATATGGTACTCGGACTTTACTATATGACAAAAGGACGTAAAAGCAATGACACAGAAAAAGTAAAAGGAGAAGGATTAATTTTTTATTCTCCCGAAGAAGTGAACATTGCATATAACGAAGGTAAAGTAGATATTCATGCTTTTATAAAGGTAAAAGTTGACGATATAGTTGACGGAAAGCCTGTAAAGAACATCATTGAAACCACAGTGGGTAGAGTGCTCTTTAACCAGTGTGTGCCAAAAGAAGTGGGATTCATTAATGAAGTCCTTAATAAGAAATCTCTACGCGAAATTATCGGTCATATGTTGAAAGTTTCAGGAGTTGCCAAAACCGCCGACTTCCTCGATGCAATAAAAAATATGGGCTTTAATTTTGCTTTCAAAGGCGGTCTTTCTTTTAACCTCGACGATGTTATCATCCCGGATGAGAAAATGAAATTCGTACAGGAAGGATATGAACAGGTTGAAGAAGTCCTAAACAACTATAATATGGGCTTTATTACCAACAATGAACGATATAATCAGATTATAGACATCTGGACTCACGTGAATGCGCGTCTTACACAAGCACTTATGAAACAGCTTTCCGCCGATAAAGATGGCTTCAACTCTGTA
>JAGPFZ010000066.1 GCA_018056245.1 Bacteroidales bacterium | reverse complement strand
GGTACAAAAAAAACAGTAATAAAAGTATAAGTATCAAGAAATATTTACCAACAAAAAAGCGGTAACATGTTGTGTTACCGCTTTTTACTTATTTTTGATTAAGCGTTGTTTTTGTGGTTTATTTTACTTCCTCGAAATCTACATCAGTTACTTCATCATTGCCTGATTTACCACCTTTACCATACGATTCTTGCGATTCGGTATGTGCTTCTGCATGAGCCTGACCCGAGGCCTGAGAAGCTCTGTACATCTCTTCTGAAGCGCTTTGCCATACCTTGTTGAGATCTGCCATTGCAGTGTCTATTGCATAGACATCCTGTGATTTATGCGCATCTTTGAGTTTTGACAAAGCTTGTTCGATTGCACTTCGTTTATCAGGACTGAGTTTGTCGCCGAATTCCTTCAAATTCTTTTCAGTCTGGAAGATAAGACTATCAGCAGCATTGATTTTATCCACTTTTTCCCGTGCTTTTCTGTCAGCTTCCTCATTTACTTTTGCCTCATCTTTCATTCTTTTTATTTCTTGTTCAGTGAGGCCTGAAGAAGCTTCTATTCTTATCTTCTGTTCTTTTCCTGTAGCCCTATCTTTGGCCGTCACATGAAGGATTCCGTTGGCATCTATATCGAACGTTACTTCAATCTGCGGTATTCCTCTCGGAGCAGGTGGGATACCATCGAGATGGAACCTGCCTATTGTTTTGTTATCTGCAGCCATCGGGCGTTCACCCTGAAGCACGTGAATTTCTACAGAGGTCTGATTATCGGCAGCTGTTGTAAACACCTCCGTTTTTCTGGTTGGTATAGTAGTATTTGCCTCTATGAGTTTTGTCATTACGCCACCAAGGGTTTCAATGCCAAGCGATAGTGGCGTGACATCAAGAAGAAGTACATCCTTTACTTCACCTGCCAGAATTCCTCCCTGTATTGCTGCACCAATAGCCACAGCTTCATCAGGATTCACACCTTTTGACGGTGTTCTGCCGAAGAATTTTTCGACCAACTGTTGAACTGCGGGAATACGTGTTGAACCACCAACAAGTATTACTTCATCAACATCGGAAGGCTTGAGTCCGGCAGCTTGAAGTGCTTTTTCACATGGCGGAATAAGAGATTGAAACAACTTATCACATATTTTTTCAAACTGGGCTCTTGTAAGCGTTTTAACAAGATGTTTTGGAATTCCATCAACCGGCATTATATAAGGAAGATTAATTTCAGTTGTGGTAGAACTTGAAAGTTCTATTTTTGCTTTTTCAGCAGCCTCTTTTAACCTTTGCAAGGCCATGGGATCTTTTTTAAGATCAACACCATTTTCTTTTTGGAATTCATTTGCAAGCCAGTCAATTATTAGCTGGTCAATATCGTCGCCTCCAAGATGTGTATCACCATTGGTTGATTTAACTTCAAAAACTCCGTCTCCAAGTTCAAGGATCGAAATATCGAATGTGCCGCCTCCAAAATCGAAAACAGCGATTTTCATATCCCTTGCTTTTTTGTCAAGTCCGTATGCAAGTGCCGATGCAGTAGGCTCATTTATTATCCTTCTAACATTCAGCCCTGCAATTTCACCTGCCTCTTTTGTGGCTTGTCTTTGTGAATCACTGAAGTATGCAGGAACAGTAATCACTGCCTCCGTAACTTCATAGCCAAGATAATCCTCTGCCGTTTTTTTCATCTTTTGGAGAATCATGGCAGATATTTCCTGAGGAGTATATAGTCTATCGTCAATTTTAACACGCGGAGTATTATTTTCACCTCTTACAACTGTAAAGGTTACTCTTTCTATTTCCTTTTGAACCTTATCGTAAGTTTCACCCATAAGCCGTTTTATAGAATAAACTGTTCTCTTTGGGTTTATGATCGCCTGACGCTTTGCTGGATCGCCAACCTTTCTCTCACCGTTTTCCATGAAAGCCACTACGGAAGGAGTAGTTCTCTTACCTTCACTATTAGGTATTACAACAGGTTCATTTCCTTCCATTACAGCGACACATGAATTTGTCGTCCCGAGATCTATACCTATTATTTTATTCATACTTTTCAGAATTTTAATTAATTTCTATTTTTTTTAATTTTACATTATGAATGTATCAATCATTATGCCAATAATTCAAAATGATATTTATATGACAAAAAGACAGATTTGGAAAGTTATTCGCTTTTGTAACGCAGTAGTCAGTCAGAGTTAATATATTTTAATCAGAGTTAATATATTTTTAATTGTGGTATTTTTATTAGATATTACAAAATAGGAATTAAAAACAATACTAGTAAAAATGAATAAATTTGATATTTGAAAATAATTTATAATCGGTATGCCTATAAAGCAAATAGTTAAACGTGTCACAACACATGTACTCTTTGAAATGAAACTCAGAGGGGAAAAAATAGCCATGCTTACGGCTTATGATTACTCTTTGGCAAAAATACTTGACGAGGCAGAGATCGATGTTATTCTTGTAGGCGATTCAGCGTCAAATGTTATGGCAGGATTTGAAACTACCATTCCAATTACGCTTGATAACATGATTTATCATGCTGCTTCGGTAGTTAGAGGTGTTAAAAGGGCACTTGTAGTTGTAGATTTACCTTTCGGAACGTATCAGGGTAATTCGCGTGAAGCACTGGCTTCTTCAATACGGATAATGAAAGAAACAGGCGCTCATGCTGTAAAACTTGAAGGTGGATCTGAGATAGCTGAATCTGTAGAAAGAATATTATCGGCAGGAATACCAGTTATGGGGCATCTTGGGCTTACTCCACAATCAATCCATAAGTTCGGTACATTTGTTGTCCGTGCAAGGGAAGAGGAGGAAGCAAGAAAACTTGTCGAGGATGCGAAACTGCTCGAAAAAATAGGTATCTTCTCTATTGTACTTGAAAAAATTCCAGCACAACTTGCAGGTGAAGTAACTTCCAGCTTGAAAATACCTGTTATAGGTATAGGAGCGGGTCCCAAAACCGACGGTCAGGTATTGGTTCTGCACGACATGCTTGGCATTACCAAGGAATTCTCACCAAGATTTCTGAGAAGGTATCTTAATCTGCACGATGAAATAAAAGATGCAGTAAGAGAATATATTAATGATATCAAGACACTAAATTTTCCTAATGAAAAAGAACAATATTGAAAATTTCATCGGGATTATTATTAATTATTTAGGCATTTTTAGGAATTGACAGGAATATCTGATGAGAATATCAATAATTTACCTTTTGCAACGCTTATAATTGTGCTTTCAATTAGTTAATACCTTATTAAATATAGTTAAGAAAAAGTTAAAACTTGAAACTATAAGACTTAATGATATAATTTTGCAATATGAAAAACAGAATTTTCATAAGTCTTGTCCTGATGATGGTTTTATCGGTTGCAGGAATTACCTACGTTCAGATTACGTGGATGCGAAATGCAATAAGAACAACTAATGAAAATTTTAATAATGCAGTCTTCCTGAGTCTTAATAATGCAGCAGGAGAAATTGAGACATACCAGAGAATGAACGCTTTTAACAAAAACATTTTGAATTTTCCTTTTTCAGTTCAAAAAGATACATCCTCATTGATAACCGGATATTTAAGTTTTGGAAGTTTTTTTTCTGACAGCGACCAGAATGTAAGTTTCAATTTCAGCTCAAGTTCAACAAACCAACAAAAGTTTAATCTGAAAAGTGGATTAAAAAATGATTCATTAAATAAGAACAACTATTTTGAGTCTGATTCGATAGTTTTTGTAATTTCAAGCAAAGCGCCTGGGGAGGTTAAAATACTTAAGAAAAAAGATCTGAATAAAACTTATGATGATTTGATTGTTATGACTCAGTCAGACTTTCTACAATGGATAAGAAAAAGATCAAACGAGCTTCGTAATATGAGCGACAGATTGATAAGAGAGATATTTGAGTTGGAAATCAATTTTTACCCTAGTCAGGACTTAATAAGAGATATTCTTAATCAGGTTTTTCCTTATTATGGAATAAATACGGCTTATGAATTTTCTTTAATAGAAAATGACGAAACCGTGCTGGTTTCTTCAGAAAAAATAAGGAAAAACGATTTTATGAAAAGCATTTATAAAGTCAAACTTTTCGATGATAATATTATACGACCGGAAATCATCCTTTCGGTAGTATTTCCTAATAGAACTAATTATCTGCTTGGTTCTGTCTCGTGGATGTTAATAGGTTCTTCCCTCTTCTCACTCTTTATACTTTCAACATTTGCATTAAGTATTTATTTTATTCTGAGACAGAAAAAGATATCTGATGTTAAATCAGATTTCATAAACAACATGACCCATGAGTTTAAAACTCCGATTGCTACTATTTCCCTGGCGGCCGATACAATTATGAACCCAAAGGTTATACATGACGATAAAAGCATCAGTCATTTTGTCGGTATGATTAAAAAAGAAAATGAGAGAATGAACAAACAGGTTGAGACAATATTACAGATTGCATCACTGGAAAAGAAAGAGATTGATTTTAAATTCGATAATGTTTCCGTGCATCAGATAATAGAAAAAGCTATTGATACTGTTGAACTTTTTGCACATCAAAAGAACGGGGTTATTAGCACAGATCTTTTAGCTTCACCTGATATAGTTTATGGAGATGCGGAGCATCTTACAAACCTTGTACATAATTTGCTGGATAATGCTTTGAAATATTCTCCTGACAAACCTGATATTAAAGTAATTACACAAAATGCAGACGGAGGTTTAATACTTATTGTCGAAGATAAGGGAATAGGAAGGTCGAAGAGTGTACAGTCGAAAATATTCGAGCGCTTTTACAGACAGACTTCAGGTGATGTCCATGATGTAAAAGGATTTGGACTCGGGCTTAATTATGTGAAAGCAATATTGGATGCTCATAAAGGAAAAATCAATGTTGAGAGTGAGCTGGGGAAAGGAAGCCGTTTTATAGTATTTCTGCCTTTTAAGTTTGAAAATGGAAAATAATGACTAATTCAAACACCAGGATTTTCCTTGTTGAGGATGACCTTAGCTTCGGTTCAGTACTAAAGTCTTATCTTGAACTGAATGATTATTATGTTGAATGGGTTGACGACGGCAAAGCCGCTATGGATACTTTCAGAAACGGTGACTTCGACCTCTGCCTCCTCGATATAATGCTGCCTCATGTGGATGGATTCACTATCGCAAGCGAAATAAGAAAGATTAATTCGGGCATCCCGATAGTTTTCCTCACCGCTAAAAAACTTAAAGAGGACGTGCTTAAAGGTTATGGAGTTGGCGGTGATGATTACATAACAAAACCCTTTGATACCGAAATATTACTTGCAAAAATCAAAGCTATAGTTGCAAGATGTGATGCAGGAGAAAAATCGAAGGATACTTATGAAATCGGAAAATTTTCATTCAATTCCAAACTGCGAATTCTCAACGCTGGAGAAAAAGAAATAAAATTATCTCCTAAAGAGGCACAACTTCTTGAAATACTTGCAAATAACCCTAATTCACTAATTCCAAGAGAAATGGCTTTGAAAAAAATATGGGG
>JAGPFZ010000065.1 GCA_018056245.1 Bacteroidales bacterium | reverse complement strand
TAAAATTTCAAGGTCTTCATAATCTATTTGTTCCCTTGATAGCCCAAGATTATCGGCCGTAATTATAAAAATTTTCTTTTTCATATTTTTTAAATCTCATTCAAAAGTTATATAGTAATTATAGTTATATTGTCCTCCATAATATTCTTCGAATTCGATATCAGGGAATTGTTTTTTAAGTTTTTCTGTCAGGCTGTTCTGCTTTTCTGATCTTGTTCCTTTATATAAAGTAATAAGGTTCTCTCCTTTTGTCAGTTCCTTAATAGTTTCAAACATCAACTGTTCTAAATTCGGGTTTGAAAGAATGATTTTCTTCTGGTATACTGTGAAAAAATCATTTTTCTTTATCTGAGTTCCGTTTTCTGATATTGAATTTCTGGTAGCTTGAGCAATTCCACAATATTTAATCGAATTGAAGTTCTTCATTGCCGTTTCAAACATAGTAATAATATCATAATCTTTCGAAATACCCATGAGCATACTGATAAGTGAAACAGGATTATCTGATTCAACGATATATACATTTGATTTACATAGTGAAACTGCATATTTTAGAGCCATCAGGATGTCGCTGTCATCAGGGGCTGCTATTATGTTTTTAGCTTTTAAATTGTTGAGCTTCTTTACGAGCTGGTTGACTGATGGTTTATTTTTACCATAACATAAAATGTCATCAGCACCTAATTTCTCGAGGATTTCTGCAAAACCTTTGCCCGACACTATGCAAAAAATACTTTTTTCTCTCTGGTAATCAATTACATCTTCGCTGATAAAATTCCGGTGCTGTTTTTTCATATCATCCACTTTGGTGAAAACCAGTTCGCCATATTCTGAAACAGCAGCAAAAACACTATCTGGCTTGTTTGTATGGATGTGAACTTTAAACTTATTTCCTGCAGTAATAATTATAAGGCTATCGCCATAGGGGCTAATTAATTCTTTCAGACGTTCTTCTGAAATAAGATTATCTGATTCAAGGATAAATTCTGTGCAGTATTTTTGTTTTATTTCAGGATCCCATGAGCTGTCTATTTCTTCAAGATCATCAATTATCTTTTCACGTAAGGCATTTTTGTTATTTATATGGTCAATATGAAAATTGTTAATTATCTTCTTTACATTTTGTAAAATTTCCTGGAGCCGGCTGTTTTGAATTTTGGAAGAATCAATATTTAATATAAATGGGGCAATCTGACTTTTTTTAAATCGCGACAATTTTATGCTTATATGTTTGCGTGTTACCCTTCCTATTTTTAGCATGGTTGGAACCGATATGCCATTTAATATCAACCCATTATGTTGAAACTCTCTGCTAATTCCCTGAATAATAACAAAAAAACCGGCTGCCCCCGAATCAATAACACCGGCCCGTTTTAAAACAGGGTGCATTTCGGTGGTCTTAATTAATACTTCTTTCAAGTATGGAATAGTGCGACTGAAAATAACAATAGGGTCATCTTCTTCATTCATTAACTCAAAATATTTTTCTTTAAGAGCTCTCATTAAAGTGAGCATGGTGCCTTCTTGTGGGTTTTCCGTTCCTTCATAAGCTTTACGGTAGCCATTTTCAATAGCTTTATAAATATTTTCTTTTGAAAAATCATTGTTCGCAACAACTTGTGCAAAGCCCTGGGCAAATAAGGATAAGATGACACCCGAACAACCGCGACTATACAAAAGCATTTGTTCGGTAAAATTCTTAAAATATTCTCCGGGTAAAATTGATTGGCTTTCTAAATTTTTCATATTAGCCATAGCCCCTTGAATTGTAAGCACCATGTTTAAACCGGTATCTCCGTCGGGAACAGGGAAGACATTTAATCTGTTAAGATATTCCTTGTGCTTGTTCAGATACTTATAGATACTTTCTATCCTTTTATTGATTTCTTTTACATTTATTTCATCAACAACAATCATGATAGAATAATTGAATTTAGTTAATCCAATTTAAAAATCTATAAATATGGTAACATTATATATTTGTAAAGTTATATGAAAAATTCAGATACGAAAGTATTTTTTAGAAATTATTCTCGTCGTTGAATAATAACAGTTAATTCATTAAAATTTTTACAACTATTACCTTGTGTCCGGGAAGCTACATTAAAAGGCTCAAAAAATGTTCTCAATTTTATAATTGGGAATAAACCACTTCTTCCTTAATCTCTGGAAGCACCTAAAAATATCATAATATAATAAAGTAACGTTCCCAGTGAACCAATTGCAGCTACAACATAAGTATATGCAGCAGCCTTAAGAGCATCTTTTGCCTTAGCATGATTTTCATAAGATGTTATCCCTGTTGATGATAACCACGCTAATGCTCTTTTGCTGGCATTTATTTCAACAGGCAGAGTAACGAAACTGAATATTGTTATAAACGCAAATAATACTATTCCGAAAAGCAAGAGTGCCGGAAACCATTCCACTACAATAATGCCGATAAGAAGAATCCATTGAACCCATTTTGAAGCAAAATTTACGGCGGGCACAAGTTTTGATCTTAGTCCGAGCCAAGCGTATGCCGTAGCATGCTGCACTGCGTGACCTGTTTCATGCGCTGCAACAGCGGCAGAGGCAATACTTCGGCCATTATATACTTCCGGGCTCAGATTTACAGTCTTATTTAAAGGATTATAATGATCTGTCAGTTTCCCTCGAACGCTTTCAATCCTCACATCAAATATTCCGTGGTCTCTAAGCATTCTTTCAGCAATTTCCTTTCCCGACATTCCGTTTTCAACAGGTATCTTTGAGTACTTTTTAAATTTCGAATTGAGATTTGTACTCACAATCCAGCTCAAAATCATTACTCCAATAAAAATAATCCAGATATTCATTTTCTTCCTCCTTGGTTAAATATTTTATATTAATAAAATCAACAAATTATCTGCCAACACATTTACAGAATTTAAAATAGACATTTTGGCAGTTAACAATTTGCAAAAATAGTATTTAGTATTAATTAATTTTGCTGTATGAAGAAAATATTAATTTTTATAATATCGCTTCCTGTATATTTTTATCAGTATTTAGTCTCCCCACTGATGCGTCCATCCTGCCGACATATACCAACATGCTCACAATATATGCTCGATGCCCTTAAACTACATGGTCCTGTACGTGGATTTTTTCTGGGGATTAACAGAATAGTCAGATGCCGTCCCGGAGGGACACATGGTTACGACCCTGTTCCCCGAATTTTGATAAAACGATACAAATATTTCGGGTCAGTGATCAGGAGATGGCCAAAATCGAACAGACTTAAAAGATAGATAATAGATAAATAAAATTAAGTGTTAATTATACACTTTTTACTTCTCCCCCGCCGAACACAATAGCTCCCCTTATAACAAGCTTTTTTTCCGGTTCGGTTATTCTTTTGGCCTTAAGTTCACGACCATCCCTGAAACCTCCAAGAACAGGAGTTACTTCAATTTTAATATCCCATTCGTCCGGTACAATAATTGTAACTCCTCCGAAAACGCATACAATCTCAAGTACGTTTACTCCTTGGGCAAGGGCTGACTTTACAAGATTTATTTCCCCTCCTCCAAACACGGCAGTTACTTTTCCTCCTTTCAAATTAGAGTTTTCAATCCGGCGTTCTCCTCCGCCAAAAATATAAACTATTGAGATATATCCCTCGTCTGTTTCGTATATTTCACCTGAAGGTTTAGTTATGCCTCGCCTTGAGAAAATCAATATTATACCTATTATTATAAATACTGATGGCCAGAACATGTTATACATGTGAAATGCTTCTCTGAAAATTACCGGAATAATAAAAAAAGCACCTACTGCCATAATTATTAAACCTGTCGCTTTATTCTCGGTGGAACCGACGGTGATTAATAAACCAATAACAATTAACAGCATCGGCCAGCTAAAGATCACATCATCAATAAAATCGGTGAAGAAACCTGTATTCTTCATAATCATAAGAAGTCCTGCCACCACAAGTATTACACCTGCCAATATTCTGGACTGGGAAACAGAATAATGTTTATGAATAGGCTCAGTATTCTCACTTTCTTTTAAATTGGTCTTTTTTTCTTCCATAGCTTTAGATTTATATGTATTTTATTATTAAGAAATTTATTTTCTGCCGGCCAAAAGTAAAGAAAGCATAAACAGAAAGACATTAAAGTTTGAATATAATATAATTTGAATATAATATAATAACACTATAATAACACTTTTTTAACGATAATTTTTTTAATTTGGCCAATCATTTTTAATTTTGCAAACCAAAAATTAAAAGATGACAAGGTTATACACGATACCTTTATTTGGTCTGAAAGAAGGTGATTACTCATTCGATTTTATAATAGGAAACGATTTTTTTGATCGTTTTGAAGAATCTGAAATAAAGGAAGGTTCTCTTACAGCAACGGCCGGGGTAATCAGATATCCATCGTGTATTACTCTTACGATAAAAATATCTGGAAATGTAAAAATTTGCTGTGACAGATGCCTTGAAATGTATATGCAGAAAATTGAGTGTGAGAACCATCTTATTATTAAGAGTGGAGTATTCGATAATACTGATCCTGAAATCCTTATAGTTCCTCTTGGCGAAAATGAACTTGATCTGAGTCAGCTTTTATATGAATTTATACATCTGGCATTGCCTTTAAGGAGAATACACCCCGACGACATTTCCGGAAAGAGCGGTTGCAACCCTGAGATGATAAATGAGCTTAACAAGCACATGGTAAACGAAAATATTTATGAGAAACCAAATTGGAATGAACTTAATAAATTATTAAAAAACAATTAAAAAAAGCGAAGATGGCGCATCCGAAACATAAACATTCCAGCACGAGAAGAGACAAAAGAAGGACTCACTACAAAGCCAAAAAACCTACTACTATGGTATGTTCAAATTGCGGCTCAACAGTTGAATATCACCGAGTTTGTCCTGAGTGCGGCTTTTACAGAGGCAAGCCGGCTATAGAGAAACAAGTCGTGGCTTAAGATTCTGGAATAAAATTGAAACTATGAAAATAGGCCTTGACGTAATGGGCGGCGACTATGCTCCGGATATTGTTGTTGAAGGAGCAGTCGATACTCTTCTGCATCTGTCAGACGATGAAAGAATCGTTTTAATAGGCGATAAAAATGCTATTTTGAAAAAACTAAGTGAATTATCTGTCGATCCCTCCAATTTTGATATAGTTCATGCGTCTCAGACGATAGAAATGGGCGAACATCCTGCCAAGGCCTTTTCCCGGAAAAAGAATTCAAGTATAGCTATCGCATATAATATGCTTAAAAATAAACTTATAGACGGATTTTGTAGTGCCGGAAATACAGGTGCTATGCTTGTCGGATCAAGTTATTCGGTAAATGTAATCCCCGGAGTTTTAAGGCCGGCACTAGTAACAAATATTCCATCTTTAAGCGGTAAATTTGCGGTTTTGCTTGATGTAGGCCTTAATACTCATTGCAAACCGGATGTATTGCATCAGTACGGGAAACTCGGTCATATTTATGCACATTACATTCTAGGAATTAAAAATCCAACTATAGCATTGCTTAATATAG
>JAGPFZ010000030.1:22592-25190 GCA_018056245.1 Bacteroidales bacterium | reverse complement strand
CTCAATAAAATCAGGAGTCCACATTCCAGGCATCGTTTTCTCTATTGATAGTGGCATAAGACCAGAAAAGATTGCATTACGGCTAAATTGTGTTGAAGTTGGCAGTATACTGAAATAGGCCGATTCATCCGTTATCCTGTATAGACCTGAAAGCTCACTCTGGAGGTTCTTCCATTGGTCGAACCGCATATTGTCTATAAGAATAAAAAATAATGGTTCTGAATTAGAGAGAAGAGGGAACACAGTTTTCTGCATGAGCTGGTGCGACATTAAAGGTCTGTCTGGATTCCCCGGCATGAGCCATGAAAGATAATTTTTCATTACAAACCGACAAAAAGAATTATTCGCATCATATTCCTGATTCTGAAGTATATCATATAAGCTTGTGTCGGCCAGTTTATCAAGTTCAATTTCCCAGTAAACTATTTTTCTGTAAATATCAATCCAGTCGCTTGCTTTAGATGCAGAACTAATCATTGAGGATATTTTAATAAACTCCTGTGTGTAATCCGTTGTTGTTTTTTCCGTGACAAGTCTTTTCTGTTCCAGGTTTTTTTTGAGAACAAGTAGTACCTGATTCGGTTTCACGGGTTTAATCAAAAAATCTGCTATTTCAGAACCGATAGCAGCATCCATAAGAGTTTCCTCTTCGCTTTTGGTTACCATAACAACAGGTATCTCCGGACGTATTTCCTTTATGAGCTTTAAAGTCTCAATACCGCTTAGACCTGGCATGTGTTCATCTAGAAGCAATAAGTCGTAAGCATTCTTCTTAATGAGTTCGACCGCATCATTTCCATTTGAACAAGTCTCGACTTCATACCCTCTCTCCGAAAGAAAATATATGTGTGGTCTTAAATTCTCAATCTCATCATCAGTCCATAGAATCCTGAGCTTTTTCATTTCTTTTCAGGATTTATTTCCCCTTCTCCAGTAAGATAATTTTCAATAAAAAACACTCTGTACTTTTCGGGATCCTTGTCCTTCATGAGCATTTCAAAATTCCTTAACCCGATAATAAATGTAAACATTTTTGAACCTGAAGGATTACGCACTTCTTTTTCTATGTTAAATGCCTGATAATAGTCCATAGCCTCTTTCAGGTCTTTGAAACCAGAAACTGAAATCATTATATACCTGTTATCAGCCAGTTCACCCGATGTACGGAAATTTCTATTGGTGTATTTATCAATATTATAACTTATAATATCAAAAGTTGCCTGATTAATATTAAATGACGGGTCCATTATTACCAGCACAAATAAATGAGGAGAGCTCTTATCGTCGAAATAAATTTCCTTTGCCGTTTGTTTATCTTCCTCGATTTTTAATTCAGGGATTTCCTGATTAAGGAATGCAATAAGCTCTGATGCTCTTTGTGCTTCTTCCGTGCCAGGCCATAATTTTATAACTTTCGCAAGTTCATCCTTAAAGATTTTTACATCTGCAGTTTGTGCAATGGAATAACTTTTAAGAAGTTGAAATTTAGGAGCAAGTTCATGACCGGCATATTTTGAAAGGCCATTATTGCATAAAGCCTCAGCTCTGACATAATCGCCCGATAAATAGGCATTATAAGCTTCCTGATAAAGGTTCTCGGCCTGTCTTGCTTCCTCAGCTTTCCGTTTATAATACATCGGATCAGAAATTATCCTTGTAAACTCACTATCAGGATATTTTTCAACAAGCCTTTGACGATATACTTCTGCCAACTGAGTATTTGAGTCTTTATAAATATTATAAATATTATATAAAGCTTCGGGTTCGAACCTGGTGCCGGGGAACCGATTAATTACCGTTTCAAATGCTTCGATCGCCTTTTTATTATCCGAAAAACTTTCACGGTATATTCTTCCGGCTTCAAGAAGCGCAGATGCAATTCTTTCGTTTGAAAGTTTGATAAGCGAATCATTAAGAGGCAGATCACGCATGTAGTATTCCGGTTTTTTATTATCGGCCACGTATGATGAATCTTTAATTTTTACGTTTCCATTGCCGTTTAAATTCTCTGCCACAATCTGTTCAGCCGGTGAAACCCTTGCTTTATTTGACCGCCGCCAGTTGTCTTCAAGTTTGCGTTCGCCCCATCTTCTCCGAAACTCTGTTCTGCCAAAAGTAAGTGCTGCCTGATTATAAAAATACCATTTACCTTCCTGTTCGATATTACTCTGAAAACGTCTTTCATTTTCATAGTATTGTCCAAGATTATATCTGTCGGAACCGCTCTGCACTGGAGACTGGGCTTCCGCTTCATTTTTACGTACATTCTCAATTATAGAGGCAATAAGAATATTTCTTTCCGACGGATTCATTGCTGCAACACGCTGGAGACTGTCTTCTCTCTGTATGATTGAAAGCTGGGTCAAAAGCTTATTAAGACTCGATGATTTAAATCTTAAAGACTGAAAATCAGGATATCTTTCATCGAGAAAATAAACTGCGCTATCATAATATTTGCCAGCATTGACATAATCGGGAAGTGCAAAATAATAATCGGCCAGAGCAAGAAAAGATTTTCCTTTCTGATTTTTATTCGAAGTACTTAATGCCGCCGATTTTTTATAATAGTTTATTGCCTCATCATAATTCCCTTCTTTC
>JAGPFZ010000030.1:0-22492 GCA_018056245.1 Bacteroidales bacterium | reverse complement strand
ATAGCTTTTTTCAACCCAATCGTTATATTCCTTGCGATTAAGAAACTCCTCCTCCTCTTCCGTAAGACTCTTCCTGCTGTCAATTTCAGGTTTTGCTGTTATCGATTTAAGTGATATGATTTTTGAGGCTTTTTGTATGGCCTTATCCATGTCGGCCAGAGAAACACTTACAGTCGAAGGATCACCGTACTCAAACACCCGCAGAAGTTCTGAATAATCGTCTTTATATGCTTTAACTACTTTTTCTGCTCCCGCCTTAAAACTTTCATTGCCATTGAAATAAATATTGTATTTCGATGTAAGACTATGATAAAACCTGGTAGTACCGGTATTTTTTTCAACAGAACACCCAACTGCAACAATAAATATTGTTGTTATCAATATACCCAGGTATAAATATTTGCCTCTCTTCAATAAGAATATTTTATACTATTAACTCCCGTTATAGTTATATAGTATATCAAATTTAGTTAAAAGAAAGCTCGACTTTCAGTCTACAGCAATAACTCTTTTAATCTCCGGCACTTCCCTTATTATTGCCTGCTCAACTCCTGCTTTAAGTGTTTGAATACTGAAAGGGCATCCATGGCAGGCACCTTGAAGTTTTACCTTTATCGTATTATCATCCATTATTTCAACAAGATCAATATCGCCGCCGTCCGATTGAAGAAATGGCCTTATTTTGTTAAGCGCAATCGTTATACGTTCCTTAAGTTGTTCCTTGTCTGTCATAAAATATAAATTTAATAAAATTCGCTCTTATTTCCAATTAAGATTTATTATTTCATTAAGTATCTTCCCTTCTTAAAATGAAGCATTGAAAAATATTCACTCCTTATTCAATACTGTTTTTATTTGAATTAATTCTAAATAAGATGCAAGTTTAATTATTTTCAGAACAATGGCAAAATTCCTTACTGTTTTCAAGCTCAATAGAAGGATCCCAGAATTTTTCCCTGAAATTGATTACACGATCGTTTTCAATCTTAATGCCTTCATTCTCAAGTAGCTGTCTCATCATGGAGGGAGTGTCAAAATGGTGTTTCCCGGTCAACAATCCATTACAGTTCACCACGCGATGAGCAGGCACATAACTTTCGGATAAGTGAGATACCTTCAAAGCCCATCCAACCATTCGGGCCGAGCGACCTGTTCCTAAATACCTTGCAATAGATCCGTATGATGTAACTCTTCCATAGGGTATGAGACGTACCACCTCGTAAACTCTCTCGAAAAAGCCATCCTTTTCATAATTACTCATATACTATTTCTTTTTCTTTCTTAAGGCGGAATGAAAGATAGCAAATCTTTTTCTCTTCGTTCATAAACTTAGTCTCATAGAATGTCCGTATTCCAAGAATGTTATCAACAATACCGGAATTATAAAGGTCAGCCGTTGAAGCAAGTATTTCGAGATTATTTTCGATTGCAATATTAAAGGTATAATTGTACAATATGTTGTTATCGGTTTTAAGATGAACTATTCCATTGTTTTTCAGAAATATCCTGTATTTATTAAGAAATAGAGTGCTGGTAAGTCTATGTAGTGTGTTCCTCCTCTTTTCATGAGGATCAGGGAAAGTGAGCCAAATTTCATCAATTTCGTCTTCATCAAAGAAAGAACTTATGAATTCAACTCTGGTCCGAATGAAAAGCACATTGGATAAATTGTTTTCAATAGCCGTTTTAGCACCTCTCCAGATTCTTGCTCCTTTAATGTCTATTCCGATAAAATTCTTTTCCGGCATCATAAACGCCAAGCCTGTTGTGTATTCACCTTTGCCACAGCCAAGCTCGAGTATTATAGGATTATCGTTTCCGAAATATTTCTCCTTCCAGCAGCCTCTCAGGTGAAAAAAATTATTCTTAACATCCCCGCTGTCAGGTTCCATGACATTAGAAAATGTTTTAATTTCCGCCCATCTTGCAAGCTTATTCTTTCCCACAAACAGTAATCATTTATTAAGGTTTGGCGCCTACTCTTCTGATTCTAAGCCCTATATCGTAAACTCCTTTAAGATTTTCGGCTCTCATGCCATGTCGGATTTTAAATTTATAAATCCCGGCTTCAGGAAAATATACTCCTTCCCGGAATTTAAGATTGACTTCCTTTATATTGCCGAATCCTCTACCATAACGTTTGCCCTTCAAGTCCGACAACATATATTCAAGTGTATCGGTTATCATTTTTCCCGATGGTGAAGTAGTGGTAACAAAAAGCCAGATATTCCTGAACGGGTATTCCGAACCTGTTCTGATAGTTATCATTATATCATTTAGCGAAGTTGTGTCAGTTATTAATGGATTAAACGAAGCAGCCTTTTCAAGCGACCATGTGGCCGATGGAATAATGAATGAATCGGTATAAATCAAATCCCTGTCGCATGAATATACAAACAAAACTAATCCAGCAGCGATAAAAAAGTATTTAACCTTTTCCCCTTTCATTATTCCTTCCTTTTTTCCTCCGGTTACTCTGGCTTCGCTTGTTCTGTTCCTCATTATGAGGAAGAGATTTATCGAAACGGCTTATACTGTCGTTTTCAAGCAAGTCGGAATGTACAAACTCTTCTTCTTTTTTTAAATCAAGAATGAATTCAGGTTTAATACCTTTCTGATTAAGCTCCTGTATCTCTCTTACTCTTTCAACAGGGATAGAAACCAGATTTAAATTAGAATTGGTCTCTTCTGAATACCAGTAAATGCCTTTATGAATATCCATTTTTTGATAGTGGAGAGTCCGGTCGGTAAGTTCAAGCGGAATATCTTGTGAGGGAAAGTCCTTCTGTGCATCCACATAACAATCGAATTCATAAGTAAGACAGCATTTTAATTTTCCACACTGTCCGGCAAGTTTCTGGAGGTTCAGGGGAAGCTCCTGAGATTTTGCGTGCATTGTTACCACAGATGTAAAATTTGTTATAAAAAGGGAGCAACAAAATTCTCTGCCGCATGAACCAATCCCTCCTATACGTCCAGCTTCCTGCCTTGCACCAATCTGTCTCATCTCTATTCTTACTTTGAATTCTTCGGCAAGCACTTTTATAAGCTGCCGGAAATCAACACGTTCATCGGCTATATAATAAAATATAGCTTTGGTCTTATCCCCTTGATATTCAACATCGCTTATTTTCATGTTTAGTCCAAGGCTTTCGGAAATTTTTCTGGCTTTCAACATTGTGGGTATTTCAAGTTGTCGCGCCTCCTCCCATTTCTGTAAATCAACAGGTTTTGCCTTTCGATAAACTTTTTTCATCTCATCAATCGAAGGTATGATCCTGAGTCTCTTCATCTTTTCAATTACAAGGGGACCAGTAAGCGAAACCCTTCCGATATCGTGGCCAGGCGTTGCTTCAACTGCAACAATATCGCCTGGCTGAAGACGCAAATTGTTTATGTTATGATAAAAACCTTTGCGAGTATTCTTAAAACTAACTTCCACTATTTCATTATCAATAACTTCCGGTGGAAGTTTCTTAAGCCAATCAAATGATTCGAGCTTGTTATAAAACGGGCAATATCTTATTTCAGGTATTTTCTGCTCTTCACCCTCTTTCAGGGTTGTTTCATCATTATCTGTCATATTTTTTATTTTGCTTTTTATAGGAAGACAAAATTAGTGAATTACTACAATATAGCAATTACATAAAATATACCTTCCTTCAGCGAACCAATCTGGAGACTTTTAGAGCAAGATCTAGAAAAACAAGTTTTCCATAACCATTTGCTTCAATATTTGATATTGCCTGACCGAATTCACCGGCAAGTTCAAAAATATTGGAAGTATTTATAAAAGGATGAAATTTCTCTGAAAACATAGCCTCATCCTGTGAGAGATAAACCAATTCATTTTGTTTTTGTCCAAGGGTTAACATCAGATTTTCCCTTAGAAGGCGCAAAGAGTAGTCGAGAAACTTTTTTTGTGATTCTCTCCCTTCTGAAGATCTTTCCTCCGACCATGCAATTAAAGCTATCACATCCCTCTTCCATGCGTTTCGCATAAGGGCTATGAATTTTTCAAGATTCTGTTTCTGTGTTTCATCGTTTCTAAACAGCTCTTCTGCCTTAAGAATATTTCCTCGGGAAAGCCTGGCAATCTCATCAGCTTGAGCATCGGTGGCTCCAAAAACGCTCCGGAGATGGTTTTTTATTTCATTGTTGTCAAAAGCCGGAACTTTTATGACCTGACATCTCGAAAGTATTGTCGGAATAATTTTATCGGGCTCGTCGCTTACCAGCAGGAATACAGTTTTTTCAGGAGGTTCTTCTATTATTTTAAGGAGCTTGTTTGCCGATGTCTGGTTCATCCTTTCCGGAAGCCATATTATCATAATCTTGAAATCCGACTCGTAAGGCTTGAGAGTAAGCTTCCTGATAATCTCGGATGATTCGGCAGAATAAATCATTCCCTGAGCCTTTTCTCCTGAACCTATTTCATCAAACCATTCGCTTACGCTCCTGAATGGCGAACTGATAATGAATTCCCTCCATTGGCTTATGTAATCGTCGCTCACTGGTTCATCAGTACTATTTTTCTTCTTCAAGACAGGATAGACATAATGAACGTCGGGATGAATCATTTTTTCGTGTTTGATACAAGATTTGCATACCCCGCACGAATCAGCAGGCTGACGGTTCTCGCATCCAATGAATTGCGCGTATGCAAGTGCAACAGCTAAACTTGCACACCCTTCAGGACCGGTAAAAAGTTGAGCATGACTTACCCGCTCTTCCTGCACCGACCTTATGAGCTTGCCAATTAATTCTATATGCCCTGGTATAAGAGAAAATTTCATCCTTAAAAAAAATTTATAACAATAAAGCTAAATAGCTCTTAACCGATAATTTTTACTTAAATATCAAAACACAAAATCATTACTAAATTGAAAATCATTCTTATCACCTATTTGGCATAAAAACAATATTTATCCGCATCACTCAAAATTAATCTATGACTTAATCTTTTCAAAATTAATTAAAGTTTATGATTAACTGCTGTTCTTTATAAAAGCTTATAATTAAGCATATAGTTTATTTTCCACATGAATCCATTCCCGAACTATTGTCTTGTCAGGCAGGCCTGCCTGACTTTAATGAGGCTGATATATAAAAAGAAAAACTTATTTCCATCTTACCTCCCTTTTCTTCTCAACCTTTAAAAGACCTGAAGTATTAAATATCTTTATGTTTTAACCATAAATTTTTAAATTTCTTTTCCAGTTTGTTTATTTGTATTTATTATTATATTAGCATAAAAGAGATTTATCATGATTACACGACGTTCGTTTATACGCAAGGGAGCGGTACTTACTGCGGTTGCAGCCGCTGCCCCTGGGCTTTACGGTTCCATGCAGACAAAAAATACTACATCAATGCTTAAGGGTAAAAAAGTCCTTTTCATATGGGGCGGATGGATGGGACATGAGCCCGATAAATGCAGAGATATTTTTGTGCCCTGGATGGAATCAGAAGGGGCACAGGTCATAGTGTCAGACACTCTCGACGCATATATTAAAATCGACTTGAATAATCTCGATCTTATTATTCAGGCATGGACAATGGGCCAGATCTCCTCTGCTCAGGAAAAGTCTCTCCTTAATGCCGTGAAAAATGGCGTGGGAATTGCCGGCTGGCACGGTGGACTCGGAGATTCATTCCGTAATAATACCGAATATCAGTTTATGGTAGGAGGGCAATGGGTCGCACACCCAGGAGGAGTAATTGATTACAGAGTAAATATTATTGACAGGAAAGATCCCGTTACTGCAGGATTAACTGATTTCGACATGCACTCAGAACAATACTACGTACATGTTGATCCAAATGTAAAAGTTCTTGCAACAACTACATTCAGCGACAAATACGCTTCATGGATAGGTGGAACAGTCGTTCCTGTTGTATGGAAAAAAATGTATGGTAACGGTCGGGTATTTTATTCTTCACTTGGGCACGTTGCTGCCGATTTCAATGTGCCTCAGGCATTAGAAATCCAGAAACGGGGAATAAGATGGGCATGCATGAGTAAATATGAGCCGCCCGAACCATGGAAACAACCCGTTTATAAAAGAGCTTGAAAATAATAATATTACTTATAAACTGAATATCTAATAACTTATAAGCATTTACTGAAGAAATACACCGGCCTATTTCGAGTCGGAAAAAGAAAATATCATATTAAAAATATATTCTGCTTATCTAACTGATTCAAAACTGCAGGACGTCATTATCTTCAGGTTTATAGCCTGGATCTTCTAATAAAACAGATCCCATTGATGCCTCAACTGCAAGCCGGTCACATCTTTCATTCTCCGGGTTGTCATTATGACCTTTTATCCATACTATATTTACATTGTGCTGTCTGAACACTTTAAGAAATCTTATCCAGAGATCGCTGTTTTTCTTTTTTCTAAACTGTTTCGATTCCCACGAAAAAAGCCAGCCTTTCTCAACAGCATCTGCAACATATTTTGAATCGGTATAAATCACCACGTCACATCCGGTTTTTTTGAGTGCTTCAAGTCCTGCAATCACAGCCATGAGCTCCATTCTGTTATTTGTTGTAAGCCTATAACCGGCAGAAAGTTCTTTCCTGTGAGGACCATAAATTATTATGGTACCATATCCTCCGGGGCCTGGATTACCTCTGGCTGCTCCATCGGCATATATAGTAATCTTATCTGGCATTTGGAAGAATAATTCCGGTATTAGTAATGAAAAGCTTTATTGCAATGGAAAGGAGAATTACTCCAAAAAACTTCTTCAGAATGAGAAGCCCGCTCTGACCTAATAACTTTTCGAATTGATATGTTAGCCTCAGAACCAGATAAACTATTATCATATTCATGATCAAGGCAATGAGAATATTTATTGTTTGATATTCAGCCTTTATAGAAAGGATCGTTGTTATAGATCCTGCACCTGCTATAAGTGGAAATGCTATCGGAACAATTGATCCGCCACCAGCTGTATGATATTTGAAAATCTCAATCCCAAGAACCATTTCCATACCTATCAGGAAAATTATAAATGAACCAGCAATTGCAAAGGAGAATACATCAATACCGAATATCTCCAGAAGAGGACTGCCAATAAACAGGAAAGCCAAAAATATTGCCGAAGCCACAAGTGTGGCTTTGAGTGGCTCAATTTCCCCGGTTTTGGACTTAATGTCCAGAATAATTGGGATAGACCCGGGAATGTCAATTATGGCAAAAAGTACCATAAAAGCAGCAAGTATCTCTTTCAGATTTATTTGCATATTTGATTTTTTTTGTAAAGGTAAAAATAATGAATCTATTTTTAATTTTGGTTATGAGCTAAGCAGCATGATCGCTCCTATGGCTCATAATAATACTTACAGAACTTGTCTTGCCACCAACAGGCGGATTGAGCTTTGAAACTTTAACTGTGACGCTCTCTATTCCTTTTATTTCAGCACAGAGAACTTTTATTATCCGTCCTGCAATATTTTCAAGCAGATATGATTTCTTTTCCATCTCAGCTCTTACAATTTCATACGCTCTCTGATAATCAACAGCATCGCTCAGATTATCGCTTTCCGACGGTCTACTCATATCTGTTTCAATAGTCAGATCAACTACAAACCTGCTTCCTACTATCTGTTCCTCAGGGTAATGACCATGAAAGGAGTAAAACTCCATACCTTCTAGCTGAATTAGTCCCATAATTTCTACCAGTATATATTTATATATTGCATATCAATCAGATATGTCGATATAATTTATTGTTCGGGTAAATCTGTTAAAGATATTCAAAATATCAGGTTCAAATAAGTCTTCTATTAGTTAAACTGAAAATTAAAAATAACCATTTTCTTCGAAAGTCATATTATAAGATTGATTTAATTGTCTAAAATATACGCTGTGAAGACGTTTTACCGCTTTGCCTGTTGAAATATGATGAAAAAAGGTCAAACAGGTTTCTATAACAGAAAGGACGTAGTCAGTAATAGAGTTTAATTAAATATTTTATAAACTTAAATTTTTCTAATTTTGTACTTTTTAAATACTTAAGGATGAACGAAGCAACATCGGATGGGACAGGAGATAAGAAGTCGCCTGTAAATTTCATTGAGCAAATAATAATTGACGATCTGAAAGAGGGAAAGAACGGAGGCAAAATCATAACCCGGTTTCCTCCCGAACCAAACGGATATTTGCATATAGGCCATGCAAAAGCAATTTGCCTCGATTTCGGTTTGGCTCTTAAATATGGTGGAAAATGCAATCTCCGGTTCGACGACACAAACCCTGAAAAAGAAGATGTGGAGTATGTTGATTCTATTAAGAAAGATATCAGATGGCTGGGATTTGACTGGGAGGACAGGGAATATTATGCTTCGGATTATTTTGGCAAGTTGTATGAGTTCGCTATTGACCTTATAAAAAGAAGACTCGCATACGTTGATGATCAGTCTGCCGAAGTAATATCGGAACAACGTGGTACACCTACCAGACCTGGAATTGAGAGTCCTTATCGTAACCGTCCGGTTCAGGAGAATCTTGACCTTTTCGATAGTATGAAGAAAGGCGAGTTCGAAGAAGGAAGCCGTGTACTACGGGCAAAAATAGACATGGCTTCTCCTAATATGCACATGCGCGATCCAATTATGTACAGGATACTCAAAACTCCTCATCACCGTACAGGCACAAAATGGTTTGTTTACCCTACATATGATTTTGCCCACGGGCAGTGCGATTATTTCGAAGGCGTTACCCATTCTCTTTGCACACTTGAGTTTGAAGTGCATAGGCCTCTATACGACTGGTTTATTGATCAGCTCAAGACAGGCGATTACCGACCAAGGCAAATTGAATTCAACAGGCTTAACCTGACTTATACTGTTATGAGTAAAAGAATGTTACTGGAACTCGTTCAGGAAGGCCGGGTTGCCAGTTGGGATGACCCTCGAATGCCCACACTTTGTGGATTACGTAGAAGAGGTTACACACCTGAAGCAATCAGAAAATTTATTGACCTTATAGGATATACAAAGTTTGAAGCAGTAAATGATATTTCACTGCTCGAACATGCAGTCAGGGACGACCTTAATCAGAGGGTTCCAAGAGTATTTGGAGTGTTAAATCCTGTAAAAGTCATAATAACAAATTACCCTGAATATTTTACAGAGGAAATAGAAATCGAAAACAATCCTGAAGATGAAGGAATGGGCAGCAGAAAAATTCCATTCGAAAGAGAACTTTATATTGAGAGAGATGATTTTATGATTGCTCCTGCTAAAGGTTATTTCAGATTATATCCGGGAAATGAAGTAAGGTTGAAAGGCGCTTATATCATCAGATGCGAAAGTTTTAAAACCAATGAATCATCCGGAATGGTTGAAGAAATTTATTGCACTTATGATCCAGACTCACGAAGCGGAGGGCCTTCATCGGGCCGGAAAGTAAAAACAACTATTCACTGGGTTCCTGTCAACCACTCAGTTGATGCAGAAATCAGGCTATACGACCGACTCTTTAATCATGAAGATCCAGCAGGACAAAAGGGCCATGACTTCAGGGAGTTTTTAAATCCCGATTCGTTGAAGATACTAAAAAATTGTAAGGTTGAGCCGTCTCTTAAAGGAGCACGCCCACTCGATAAGTTCCAGTTTCAGCGAGTCGGATATTTCTGTGTTGATCCCGATTCCATAAATTCTTCACTCATTTTTAACCGGACAGTACCCCTCAAGGATACATGGACAAAAGTGAGCAAAGTATAACACCATGCTGCCATTTAAGGAAAGAATTTTTTATATTTGCAGCCTGAAAGATGCTCCGTGGTGTAATTGGCAACACGTCTGACTCTGGATCAGAAAAGTTCAGGTTCGAGCCCTGACGGAGCAACTAAGTTGCGCAGTAAGGGCGAGAAGTTTATCCGCCGGAGCTATATGAAGGCGAAAGTCATATTAAAATCTCTTTTATCTTTTGTCTTTTATCTTTTATCTTGAATACTTTCTCTGTTTTTTCCACTCCCACTCGCGGTAGAGACACAATTAAGTAAAGCATAATTGTAAAGTTTCACTACGTTGTTGAAGGTTTTTCCTTTCTCTCATTGCTTCGTTTCGCTACGCTTCACTTCGCAATGAGAGAAAGGAAAGCGTCCGGAGAAAAACTTGTTTTATTATTTTTGTTTGACTAAAAAAATAAACATATGAATGTTTAGCTTTCTTTACTTTTGAAATCACACATGTTTTGACAGACAATGGTCTGGAATTTACAAACAGACTTATTAAATCAAAAAAAGAAAATCTTTGTGAAAAACCCTCTAAGCTTGATGAAGCCTGTGAAAAAAACAATATTGAACATCGTCTTACAAAACCCAATACTCCTAAAACAAATGGTATGGTTGAAAGAGTCAACGGAACGATTAAAAACGGCACCATTTTAAAAGAAATATATACTAATAAAGAAGAAATGAATAATGCCTTAATAGCTTTTCTTGTGCATTACATGCTTTATAAAAGACATGGAGGACTGAGAAGAGAACTTAATGTTAAAACACCGTATCAAGCTGTTGAAAAATGATTTGAACTAAAACCTGAAATTTTTAATCAAACTCCTTGCATATTTAAAAACAAAATACTAAATTTGATATAATATAATAAATCAAGTTTCCATAAACAACCTTGTGAAACTTGACATTTATGAAATTTTTCTACTTTTGTTAAGTATTAAACCTGATCAAAATGAAAAAATCATTATTACAAATCACAGGGGTCATCTTGATTGCAGCTTCATTAAGTTCATGCGCAACAATATTCGGCGGAACAGTTAGCGACTGTCAAAGAACAAAACCAACTTCAGGACAACCATCTCGACAAATAAGAGTTGGAGCACTGGTTGCAGACATCCTGCTGTTTTGTCCCAGCGTAATTGTAGATTTTGCCACCGGCGCAATCTATAAACCATGCAATTAATAGTATATCATTATGGCGATGCAGATTTTTATCTAAAATACAAGTCTGTATTGTTCTTATAATTACAGACAGTATAAGCATTAAACTATGCTTAATGTATTGATTTTATATAATTTGACCGAAGGGTTATATTGAACAATTTTTCGCAGAAGTAAAGTTCTTTCTCCCGGTTGAGCGATAATGCTAAAAAATCACTGCAAATGCAACTAAACGTTATTAGTAAGTAAGTTGCAACAATAACTTAAATTCAGCATTTCGCCAAATTTCAGTCTTCATTTACGCTGAATCATTTTGGCAAAATGACTTAAAGTACTCTCCGCTATTAAATATGTGGAAAAAGAGGGTATCATGTTATGACAATGAGGCCTGCTTTGATAATCAATGATTTCAATGATAAGGATATAATTGTTTGCAGAATAACAGTCCAAATCTATATAACACAAAACGATTGCACAATAAAATAATATTCTTAATTTTGCACCTGAAAATTAAAAGAGAAATCATTTAACTACCTTATAAAAAGATAATATTGTAAAAGAACAAACAATGGCAAACCATAAATCAGCAGAAAAAAGGATGAGGCAGAATGTAGTACGGAAAAAGGCAAACCGTACTGACTCACGTGCAATGCGTAACGCTGTAAAGAAAATACGTGCTACCCATAATAAGGAGGAAGCTGTTGCAATGCTGCCAAAAGTGACAAGCACAATTGACAAGCTTGCTAAAAAGAAAATCATCCATCAGAATAAAGCTGCTAACCTTAAGTCTTCAATAACAAAGCACGTCAACAGCCTGACATAAAAAATTACACATTTATAAAAAAAGCCGTCGGAAATGACGGCTTTTTTTATTCGAATCGAATCAAAAAAATCCATACATTTGAAAGAAACATTAAACATCTCGCTGCATGTCGTTAAAAATCACCGACTGGGCTCTCGAAGACAGACCCAGGGAAAAGCTTTACATGAAGGGCCCCTCCACCCTTAGCGATGCCGAACTTCTCGGTATCTTAATCAGTTCAGGTACAAAAGACAAGTCGGCTGTTGACCTTGGCCGCGAACTTCTTGCCCTTGCAGACAATAACCTCAACAGTCTCGGCAAACTCAGTATTCAGGATATTACAAAAATACGAGGTATCGGCAATGCAAGAGCTGTTACCATCGCCGCCGCCCTCGAATTGGGACGCAGACGAAAACTTTCCGAAATGCCCTCCACCGTAAATATCAAATGCTCGAGAGATGCATTCGACCTCATCAGCCCGCTTCTCACCGACCTCCAGCATGAAGAGTTCTGGATTCTGTTTCTAAACAGATCAAACCGGGTGATACACAGAATGAAACTAAGCCAGGGAGGCATAGCCGGAACTATTACCGACGTGAGAATAGTCATGAAAAAAGCAATCGAATACCTCTCGTCAGGAATAATACTATGCCATAACCACCCTTCAGGTAACCTCAACCCGAGCGATTCCGATACAAATATTACCATGAAAATCAAGGAAGCAGGAAATTTTCTAGACATACAACTCATTGACCACCTGATAATTTCAGAAAATAATTATTACAGTTTCGCCGACAATGGCCTTCTTTGATAAAATCCTGAACTCATTCTCTAATAACTCCCGAACAATTCAACCTTCCCATTATCGGTGCATTCTTCGAGAAGCATTCTTACCGATTTCCCCAGAACAGGATGTACAAAATCAGGAGCTAACTCACAAAGAGGAACAAGCACAAACTTCCTTCTATGCAGCAAAGGATGAGGAATCACATATTCAGCCGTATTTATCACTCTATCGCCATAGAACAATATGTCAATATCCAGTTCCCTATTAGTGTATCCATTACACTTATTCACTTTTCTTATTGAAGATTCAACCGAGCGGACTTTTTCAAAAAAAATAAAAGGTTCATTCCTCGATACTACACAAATCACACAGTTCAGAAACTGCCGGTCCGAATCAAAACCCCATGGTGAAGTCTCATAAACATGCGATGCGGATATTACAGGCCCAGTAAAGCTTTCGATCATACTAACAGCTTCTCTGATATTATTCAGTCGGTTGCCAAGGTTCGAACCAATGCCAAGATATATAAACTCTTCCATTGTTTTGCAAAGTAATATATTTTTTCTACCCGATTGTTTCTATATTTAACCTCAATAACTTCAATAAAAAATTTAACAGATGAAAAAGTTTCTTACTTATGTCCTTGCAACAATTACAGGTATAATCATTGTTTTAATAATTTTCTTTTTTATTATGATAGGAAGCCTTGGCGCGCTAATTGCCACAGGTGAAAAACCGGTCACACTTATCAACAAGAATATACTTATCCTTAATGCAGGGGTGCCGATACCCGACCATGGCAATCCTAATCCATGGGCAGCATTCGATATTATAAATATGACTTTCTCGCCTGCACCCGGTCTGAATGAAATTTTGAATAATATCAGGAAAGCCTCGTCCGACCCGAAAATAACCGGAATTCTGATTGAGAATGGCCTCACTTCGCCTGGTTGGGCAACATCTGACGAAATACGCAACGCCCTGAAAGAATTCCGTAAAAGCGGAAAATTTGTGCTTGCTTATGCCGATTATATCCTTACGCAGGAAGGCTACTTCCTCTCAACGTCGGCCAACAAAGTATTCCTGAACCCCGGCGCAATGATGGATTTCAAAGGGCTGAGCGGTGAAGTGATGTTTTACAAACAGGCCCTCGAAAAGCTTGGCATCGAAGTTCAGGTAATTCGTCATGGAAAGTTTAAAGGTGCAGCCGAACCCTTTATGCTCGACCGAATGAGCAACGAAAACAGGGAACAGATTCAGGCTTATGTGGGAGCTATATGGAACCATGTAATCAGCAGTATTTCGGAAACAAGGAATATTTCATCTGAAAAACTTAACAGTATAGCCGACCAGCTTACGGCAACAAATCCGGAAGGAGCCCTGCAAAATGGCCTGATTGACGGCCTTATCTTCCGCGACCAGTTAATTGACACTATAAAAATTCTTTCAGGACTATCCACAAAAGATAAGATAGGCCTTGTCCCAATGACAAAATACAGCCGCGTGCCTGAAACAGTTAAAAAATCATATTCGAAAAACAAGATTGCACTTATTTATGCCGAAGGAAATATTGTAATGGGAAAAGGCGATGAATTAAATATCGGAGGAAACCATTACGCAGATATTATCAGAGAAATAAGGAAAGATTCAACTATAAAAGCCGTTGTACTGAGGGTTAACTCTCCCGGCGGCAATGCTATTGCCTCAGATATCATCTGGCGCGAGGTTATGCTTGCCTCTGGAACAAAACCCGTTGTGATTTCTATGGGAAACTATGCCGCATCGGGAGGTTATTATATCTCTGTCCCTGGCTCAAAAATCCTTGCAAGCCCCGTTACAATAACCGGTTCGATAGGAGTTTTCGGGCTCATCCCAAATGCTAACAAACTGCTTAAAAACAAACTGGGAATCAATACAGAAACTGTTAATACAAATAAACTGTCCGACTTTCCATCTATCTACAGAAGCATGTCTCCATACGAAAAGGAAGTTATGCAGAAGAGCATAGAAAAAACATATTCCGACTTCGTCACAAAAGTGTCGGAAGGAAGAAATATAAGTATCGAGAAGGTTAATGAAATTGCTGAAGGTCGCGTATGGGATGGAGCTGCCGCACTAAAGATAGGCCTCGTGGACGAATTCGGCGGACTTCAAAAATCTGTCGAAGAGGCAGCCAGACTTGCAGATTTGAAAGATTATTCCCTGAAAGAATATCCGGTTGCCGTTTCACCCTATGAAAAGCTTCTCAAAAGCCTTACAGGTAATATGAGAATGAAACTGACCGCACGAAAATCAGGCGATGCTGCAAAATATCTCGAATATTTAAATGAACTCCCGTCCCTGTCGGGCATACAGGCGCGGCTTCCTTATTTTATCGAAATACGCTGAATTTGGCAGGAAAGAAAAACATACTGTTCTATCCTTTATCGCTGATTTACGGTATGATTACCGGAATCCGAAATTTTTTTTATAACACAGGCATACTGAAGAGCGTAAAATTTCAAACGCCAATCATTTGTGTCGGAAATATTACCGTTGGAGGAACCGGTAAGACACCACACTGCGAATATTTGATTGATATTCTGAAAGAGGAATTCAATGTAGCACTTTTAAGCAGAGGATATAAAAGACTGACAAAGGGATTTCTTATTGCCAGCCCTCGATCAGACTCAAGTGCAATAGGTGACGAACCTTTTCAGATTTATTCACGGCATCCCGACATAACTATTGCCCTCGACAGCAATAGAGTAAGAGGCGTAAATATGATATTACAGGAAAAACCCGAAACCGATGTGATTATTCTCGATGACGGATTCCAGCATCGAAAAATCGAAGCCGGACTTAAAATTCTCCTTACCGACTATAATCGCCTTATGATATATGACCACCTTCTGCCTTACGGTGAATTGAGAGAAAATGTTAAAAACATGTACAGAGCCGATATAATTCTGGTTACAAAATGCCCTCCTGCTCTTTCTCCTCTGCAGAGAAAATTAATTATGAAAAGTATAAAAAAAGCTCCGTACCAGAATATTTATTTTACTACAATTGTTTATAGCACTCCTGAACCAGTTTTTACAGATAAGGCTCACACAACTATAAATATGAATATTTTAGAAGAAAAAACTTTATCGGGTATTCTTCTTATAACCGGAATAGCGGATCCTGCTCCTCTGGTTGAACACATAAAGCAAACAAAAAAAGAAATAAAACTTTTGAAATTCCCAGATCATCACAGATATACTGAAAAAGATATTTCTAAAATAAACACTGCACTCAATTCACTTCCTCATGGAAATAAATTGATTATTACTACTGAAAAAGATGCTGTAAGATTCAGGGAAATCGGTAATGTAGTACCGGATAGCCTGAAATATATCTTTTATTATATTCCTATAAAAATAGATTTTCTGAATGATGAGAAAGAAAAGTTTAATAAGCAGGTCATTGATTACATCAGAAAAAACAGACAAATAAAACAGAATTCTCTGAAAAGAGAGAAGTTTTAATGAGAAACAGAGTTACTTTTTTAAACCATAGACGCACATGATTAAACAATTAAACAGCGGATTAACACCAAAATCAGTGGAAATCTGTGAAAAATAATCTGTGCTATCTTTGGTTTATAAAATTCTATCTCAAAACTGTACAAACCTTTTTCCATCTTTCAGTTTTACCATCCTCATCAAAAACCGAAATATAAATAATATAAATCCCTCTTTGCAACAGGGAGCCGTCATCAGATGTTCCATCCCAAACAACTGTCCCCTTATTGCCTATAAAAAAATTTTCGGCAAGCTTTCTGACAGAATTTCCTGTCTCATCGAAAATCGTTATATTCGCTACGTTACCGTTTCCGGACAACTTGAAATGAATAAACAGCAAATCTTCATTCCCGTCGCTGTCGGGCGACAACCTTGTGGATGAAAGTGAAACATTCCGCTCTCCTGCTGAAATTTCCGAAAACATCGAATTCTTTGCTCCTGGTGTACCCCACCCCGATGCCTCCGAGGCAGTGTGCCAGTTCCCGGATAATGACGACAGGGCTTCAGGGTTTATCTTTTCCAGTGCTATCCCTTCGCTGCCTGAGAGGAAAGGCAAATGTTGCTTCTCGCTGTAGGTCACCTCATCTAAAATCTCGAGCGCACGATTAAATAATATTAAATGACCTTGGTCGTCTGGCATGGAAGGCAACTGTGAAATGCTGAAAATATTATCGCCGCATGATGAAAAATATCTCGATATAACAGCAGGTTTGTTTTCAGTGATTACATAGTACATTCCGGGCAAAAAGCAACGGCTAACGGCAGAAACAGCAAAAGCGGATGAAATTTTGCCGTTTTCGAAACTTTTCGAAGCAACGGAAATTTTAGAAGCATCTATTATTTTTTCTGAAACATTGCATAATTCGATATAATCGGCATCACCAGGTAAGGGATTGAAAAGGAGCTCATTGAAAACAATATCTCCTGCTCCCGGTGTTTCGGGAAGGCCAAACTCCATCGAACTCCTTTGTACTTTGTTTCCTGCAAAGTCGGTTAAACCGGCCGGAAGTATTAGTTTATATCTTCGCCCTCTCTTGAAGTATTCGGCAGGCTTGAAAATCCATTCCCTTCGCAAATGTTCCGATGACTTTACTGAATCTACATGCCGGTCGCCAATTCTGATTTCTTCTTTTAAATTCACAATATTATAAACCGGTTCCGAAAAAAGAACTCTTAGGCTCAATGAATCGTCCGGAAATACATTTAAAACTCCTTCGAAATCACAGTCGGGATTGGTGGCACTTACGGAGTTAGGCTTCCCGGGTGTTCCACCATTAATGGATACCGAAGCTTTCCAGTTGTCGTCGAAATAAAATGGATAATTGGTGTCAATCATTTCGAGCGACCAACCCCCCTCCGATTTCAGATTGTCGCCATACCACGATGAAGAATATTCCACACCATGTATCATTATGTCGCTACTGTCGCAGATTACCATGCACTTGCCGGCATCTGTAAGAACCGGGAATGATTTGAGCCCACAGGTTTTCCCATATTTAGAAAAAACTACAGTATCCGAAACATGACATAATATATACTGTTCACCCTTCTTTATTGTAGCATCTGGTAACAGATATTTCTGGCTTCCTGAAATTATTGCCCATCCTTTAAGAGAAAGAGGGAACTCACATCTCGATGTTATTTCAATATATTCTTTTTCGGGAAGTGCAACTGTAGGCGACGGATCAGCCATTATTTCTGAAATAATGACATCGCCTTTTTCAGCCCATACAGGTGTAAACCTCAACTCAATATTCCTTGTACAGTTTGAATCCCGATCGCATATACTATTGATTTTCAATTCATTTGTTTGTTTATTTATAAACTCTTCATTGAATATCAGTCTGAATGTGTTATGCTCAGTGCCGACAGCATCAAAGGCAGGCGAAATATTATTGTTCAAAAGAAAATTTGTCCTGTCCTTGAAATCAGAAAGGACATTCTCGTCAACACTAATTTCAATTATGTTTCTGCCTTTTACTTGACAACCCGATATAACAGGAGGAACGGTGTCGGGAATGAACAGGCCTTCAATGACAAGGTTGTCCAACCATAACAATTTGTAGTAGGCAGCATAATATTTGTAATAAATCCCGCACCATTCAGGGTTAAAAATTTCTGTATCTGTTCCGGTGCTAGAATTGAATTTTGTTCCATCGTTCAACATGACTGAAATACTCCAATTGCCTTCAGGCGTCCGTACAATTTCAGTAATGGCACCTTTTTTTGTTCCGACATCTTTTTCCCAGTTTATTCCTGTTGAAACGAAAGGCGACACAACACCGTTTTTGATTTTCCATAATTTTAATACATCGTCATTTCCTGACAGATTTACACCAATTGCATAACCGTTCAAAGTTGTCCCCGGCAGCATTTCACTTATCTGACGGTCAGCCATAAGGAAAAAACTCCAGTTATTCGATGAGGAAGGATTGTAGCCATGTCGCACTATAAATGACCATTTTATACTATCCATGTCGGGTCGGAGGTTTTTCAGTGAAAACGACGCCATATCAACGCCTGCGGCTGAGTTATCACGCGAATGATGTAAAGAGTATTTCCCTGACAAAGGGTTCAAGCTATCGGCTTCCCAGCTTTCGTTTGTGCTCTGAATCCAGTTTTTTAGTGTCCCGTCTTCGAAATTCTCATTTATCTGGCCCGATAGAATAAACGGCACAAATGAGAGAATAAAAACAAATTTTTTCATACAGCGAGACGATTTGAAAAAAAAGTTACTTTTGACACGTTTTTCAACAAAGTAAATATAGTTAATTTTTAAATAGTTTTTAAAAAGTAAAAATGAAAATTGCAGTTGTAGGAGCAACGGGTATGGTAGGCCGGGTAATGGTCAGGCTGCTCGAGGAAAGGAACTTTCCCGTGTCAGAACTTATACCCGCAGCTTCGGAAAAATCGATTGGAAAGGAGATAATTTTCAAGGGAAAACCTGTAAAAGTTGTAGGTGTTAGGGAAGCATTGGAGTCTAAACCTGTGTTTGCGATATTTTCCGCTGGCGTTGACGTTTCAAAAGAATGGGCTCCTGTGTTTGCTAAGAACGGAACGGTTGTGATAGACAATTCATCAGCATGGAGAATGGAAGAGAACATACCTCTGGTTGTTCCGGAGATAAACAGCCATGTCATAAAAAAAGGCGACAGGATAATTGCAAATCCCAACTGCTCTACTATCCAGATGGTTATGGCTCTTGCGCCGCTTCACAAAGCATATAAAATAAAAAGACTGGTTGTTGCCACATATCAGTCGGTTACCGGCACAGGGGTAAAAGCTGTTAAACAACTCGAAAATGAACGGCGAGGTATAAAAGGAGAAATGGCGTATCCCCACCCTATTGATTTGAACTGTTTCCCTTTTGGAGGAAAATTCCTGCCGTCGGGATATACAACCGAAGAACAAAAACTTGTTGACGAAACAAGGAAGATACTGGAAGACGAAACTATTCAGATTACTTCCACCGTTGTAAGGATACCCGTTATTGGTGGTCATTCAGAGGCTGTAAATGTCGAATTCGAAAGGGAATATGACCTTGATAAAGTGAGAAGGCTTATAGAGGAATTCCCGGGGTTGCTTCTATATGATAATCCTGCTGAGCATAAATATCCTATGCCGATACTTGCACATAACCGTGACGAGGTTTTTGTGGGCAGGCTGAGGAGAGATTTTTCAAGAGAAAAAAGTCTTAATATTTGGATTGTAGCCGATAATATAAGAAAAGGTGCTGCCACCAATGCGATCCAGATTGCTGAGTATATGTTGAAAAATAGTCTGTATTAATGTGCTTATGGCTCTTGTAAATAATTTGCAAGAGTATTTATCTGTTTGGGTTCCTTTATACAAAGTCTTTTAAAAAGAAAAAGATAAAAATAAATACCAATCAAAAACTAAGAATTATTGCCTGCTGATATCATATACGAATATTTTATCAGCGTGTCTTATATAGAGGCGCTTCCCGCATATAACCGGATGTGCCCAATACATACTGTTGCCGCCTGATGGTAGCTTAAATTCTCCTAAAACTTCATATTTATCGGGTGTGGCTTTCACAAGCCTCATCGTACCTCTTTGTTCCAGAGTATAAAGCATACCGTCGGCATAAGTAATACATCCCTCGTCAGTTGTTGCTCTCCATCTTTGATTACCTGTCATTACATCGAGACAATGCCAGCCTCTGCTCCCATTGCTGCCCGAACCATATACAAAACCCTCATGCAAAATGACTCCGCCATGGTGATTGTCCATCAATGGAGATTCCCATACTTTTTCCGGCTTGATTTCTTTCCCTGAAACATTAAGTTTATACAACATGCTTCCTTTTGCGTAGCCGCTTGAAATGAACACATAATCATCAAAAAGGACGGCATCGCCAATATTACACTTCTGCTTGTTAACAACATCTACTTTCCAAAGCAATCTTCCGGTTTCCGTATCCACACCGTAATAATATATAGCGCTTGCGCCTGTTACCTGATGGTAATCGCCAATTTTACCCGTTACCGGTGAAGTATATCCTTCAGCACCAGGAATCTCTGTGTTTGCCCAGATAAGTTTTCCCGTCTTCTTGTCAAGGCAGACCTGATGACCTTTTTTCCCTGCAGGTCTCACATATAGATGATCCCCTTCGATCATCACCGATTCGGCATAACCGTATTCAGGAACTGGAGCATTGAATTCATCCATAAGATTCTTGTGCCAGATTTCTTTGCCTGTCTTTGACTCAAGTGCGACAAGCATTCCCATTTCACCAAGAAAATAAATTACCCCGTTATTATAAGTCGGGGTACTCCTTGGACCGGTATAAGAACGAGCCCACGAAGCAGTAGTTGACCAGGCACTTCCGACAGGTTTTTTCCAGATAAGTTTCCCCTGCAGATCGAATGCATACACAAAAGGTTGTTTATTCACAGAACCTGCTGTAAAGAGCATTCCATCTGCAATAGATACCGAACTGTATCCTTCTCCCAGTCCTGATACAGTCAGAAGCAACTTTGGACCATTAGCAGGCCATTGCCTTGCCAGTCCTGTTTCGGTTGACTTATTAGTTCGGTCAGGGCCATGGAAGCATGGCCACTCATTTTTTGTTTGTGCAACAATACTATAATTGGTTAAAATAAGTAGTAGAGAAATAAAAAATATCATGATAGCCGCACGGAATATTTTATTCTTTTGTTTCATAAAATTTACTAAAAATTTATTCTGATTTATTAAATATTTTCTCGAGCAGGCTAAAATAGTAAATTCTGTTTAATAAAGCAGATTTAATAATAAAAACGTATAATATTTATAGAGATCCCTAAGCTATATAACAAACAGTCAAATAATATGATATATAAACAAATTATATAATAGATAAAATAGCTTATATTCTTAAAGAAATATTGAATTAATTATATAAATTATAATGTATAAATGTATAAAAGCATAGTATAAAAGCATTAAAAGGAGTTATTATCAGAATAAAAAATTATTATATGGGTATCTGTATATGTGGATTTTTTTCACCTCTTCGTATAAAAGATTCTTAAGTTCCTCAATATTATCCTTTATTTTTGCCGAGATGAATACTCTGCTTTCATCATTATTGTTTGCCATCCATGTCTTTTTAACTTCTTCGAGAGAAAAATTTTCTTTTGTCATTGGAGTAAGGTCATCATCATCTTTTCTTATATATGTAAATGCATCGGTTTTATTGAAGACAAGGATGTTTTTTTTATCTTTGATATTCAGCTCATTAAGTGTATTTTCCACCACTTTTATCTGTTCCTCGAAAGCCGGGTGTGAAATATCGACAACATGTAATAAAATATCCGATTCTCTCACTTCATCGAGAGTTGACTTGAACGATTCCACGAGATGATGAGGCAGCTTCCTTATAAAACCCACTGTATCGGAAAGAAGAAATGGAATATTGTTTATAACCACTTTGCGCACTGTTGTATCGAGTGTGGCAAAGAGTTTATCTTCAGCAAATACATCAGATTTACTAAGAAGATTCATAATCGTTGATTTGCCGACATTAGTATACCCGACCAATGCAACTCTTACAAGTTGTGACCTGTTTTTCCGTTGAACCGACATCTGCTTGTCTATTTTTTTCAACTGTTCCTTCAGATTAGATATCTTCGTTCTGATTCTACGACGGTCGGTTTCAATTTCAGTTTCGCCCGGACCTCTTAATCCTATGCCTCCTCTTTGTTTTTCGAGATGTGACCACATACCTGCAAGACGTGGAAGGATATATTGATACTGAGCAAGTTCAACCTGAGCACGTGCATAAGAAGTGCGAGCCCTTCCTGCAAATATGTCGAGGATCAGGTTTGTTCGGTCAAGCACACGGCATCCGAAAGACTTTTCAATATTACTGAGCTGGCTGGGAGAAAGGTCGTCGTCGAATATTGCAATATCAACGGAATTACCCGAAACAAAATC
>JAGPFZ010000064.1 GCA_018056245.1 Bacteroidales bacterium | reverse complement strand
CATTTTTTGCAGTGAGTTTTTCTTTAACCAGACTGATAAAATTTGGGAAAATACAAATTGCAGCTACAGTCGGCACATTAGTATATTTTGCATTAAAACTGTTGACCTTACCTGTTAGGTGCAGAATCGTACTTTTATTATCGGTTGTATTGAGACTTGTAAGATCAATGACTCTCAGTATATCTAATAATGTCTTGCGATCAGGAATTTCCTGAATTGAAGCATAGATTTCTTTAAGACCTTTTTTAATTTCTGCCGTAGTAGGACAGTTTTTGATGAGTTTCTGATATAATTTTGTCATGTAATGTGTTGTAATTTAACAATATGTGTTAATATTCATTATTAAAAAGATAGGGTTCAATTTAATGTTTTTGTTTTTATGTTATTTGGTTTTGACTTAATTGTTCAAATTTATAAGAAGATTGATTAAATATTCTGGTTTTATAAAATCAGTTTAAATATTTACCAAATTTCATGTTTTAGTGTAATTTTCTTAAAAATATCCATAATTATATCGGATCATGCTTATTTTTGCCGTTTCTAGCGAGAGATGCAAAGATGCCGAATATGCATAAAATTGAAAAAATTATAAAACCTGTTTTCATTCCTTTAATAAGTTCTTTATAGTTTGAAGTGGTTAGTGGCTGGCGCCCTATGAAAACTGCCAGAATCATCATGGCTATACCCATGCTTAGCATTTGGCCTGCTGTTCGCATTGTGCCTACAATTCCAGAAGCAACACCGAGTTGTCTTTTTTCAACCGAACTCATTATAGCGTTTGTATTCGGTGAGGTGAAGAAACCGAATCCAGTGCCGATAGTTATAAGCAGGATTATAATAATTATCAGAGGAGTATTTTCAGAAATGAAACAAAGTGAGATAAGGCCTGCTGCTGTCATAGCCATACCGATAGAGGCAATAACTCCAGGGTTTCTTTTGTCGGAAAGCCTTCCTGCAAACGGTGAGATAAGCGTCATAGCAACCGGCTGAGAAATCATTATAAGACCTGCTGTCTTCACATTAAGATTGTGAATATATTGAAGATAAAGGCTCATAAAAAAACCTATTGCAGAAGTTGCAGCATAATGAATAAGTGCAGCTATACTTGAAAAGGCAAATACACGATTATTCAGGAAAAGTTTTATATCAAAGACAGGGCTGTTGGCTGATTTCTCGAAATAGATAAAAAACAAGCCTGACACTATGCCTGCGAAAAGAAAAGCCCAGCCGATTGCAGAAGGCAGTTTTGAAAAGCCATACATAAATACAGCTAGTGAAATACCGTAAAGCACCGCTCCTTTCAAGTCAAATTTCTCTTCTTTTGCTTCTGCCCAGTCGTTTTTTATCTTAATAGAGATAAGTAAAAGTGATGCCATTCCAAAAGGGACAAGAGAAATAAAAATACTTTTCCAGCCGAAATGTTGTGTCAGAAAGCCGCCTATAATAGGCCCGGTAGAAAGGCCAAGATATACTGCCGTAGTGTTTATGCCCATTGCCATTCCTCTTTCTCCCGGTGGAAAAACCGAAGTTATTATTGCGAGGCTATTGCCAAAAAACATTGCTCCAGCGATTCCCTGAAATATTCTTAGAACAATTAGTGAAGTTATATTATGGCAAAAAGATATTGCAACAGATAAAAGTGTAAAAAGAAAAATTCCAGCTGAAAAAATTTTTTTTCTGCCTTTGATGTCTGCAAGTCGACCGAAAGGAAGTAAAAACATCGCAGAAGAGAGAATAAAACTACTTGCTACCCATCCAAGGCTAACAGCATCGGCATTAAAATCAGCTCCGATAGAAGGAAGAGCGAGATTAATCGAAGAGCTCAGGAAAGGGTTAAGAAATGCGGCAAATGTGGCAACCAGCATTACCGATTTCTTAAGAGATTTTTCAGAATAAGGCTTGGCTACACTTTCATCCATTTTTTAAAAATCCTTGTTTTTTGTGTCGATTATAATAGTCACAGGACCATCATTTGTAAATTCCACATCCATCATTGATCCGAAAATGCCTGTTTGAACCTCTTTCTCCAAACATTGCGAGAGTTTGTCCACAAATTTATTATAAAGCGGAATAGCAATTTCATGTCCCGCAGCTCTGATATATGAAGGCCTGTTACCTTTTTTAACAAGTGCATGAAGGGTGAACTGGCTTACGACCAGAATTTCACCATTCGTTTGTCTGACTGAGAGGTTCATAATACCGTCATTGTCATTAAAAATGCGAAGATTCACAATTTTATTACACAGCCATTCTATATCATCGAGATTATCGGCTAATTCTATGCCGATAAATATCAGTAAACCAGGGCCAATTGCAGAGATTTGTTTTCCATCCGATGATACTGCTGCACGTTTAACACGTTGAATGACAACTCTCATAAAATTGAAATAAATATGATGGTAAAAATATTCATTCGGCTTAATTTCTTAAGTTAGATTTTATTTTGCCTTGACTTCGAAATATAATTTTTCTCCCGGAGAAATTTTTACCATAATTCCGTCAAGAAGCATTTGTCCTGTATATGTTTGTTTCTTACCAGAAGGAAAGAATCTAATTCGGCCTGTGAGGACCATGCGTTAACATATTTTATACATCTGTTAAACCCTTCATTAACAAGTTCTGCATTGCTTTCAGCCTCCTCAAAAATGACTGGACTGAAATCATTACATGAATGAAGTGTAATTAAAATTAAAAAGGAGGAAATAAAAATTGCTGTAATTCGTATCAAGAATTATAATTTATGAGGTTTTACATTAAAGTTCATTCAAACATAAATATAAATCTGATAAACGAAACCAATGTGCAATAATTTCTAAAAAATTTTCTATGTATATTTACCATCTTTTTAAGATGGATTTCTTTACAGTTACAGCTATTGCTTTCGGGCTTTCGTTTGATACTTTTGCTGCATCTCTCAGCATAGGAATAATATCGAACCATATACGTTTTTCCGGGGCTACGAAAATTGCTTTTGTTATGGCTTTTTTTCAGGGAGGGCTTACAGTTATAGGTTATTTTCTCGGATTTATTTTAAGCAAAGTAATTGGCGCTTATGATCACTGGGTTGCTTTGTGTATTCTGGTTTTTATTGGTGCAAGAATGATTATTGATGGCTTTAAGGATAAAGAAATATCAGGCAATCGTGATTATACAAAAGCCCCCGGGTTGTTACTCATTGCATTCGGCACAAGTGTTGATGCGGGAGCCGTTGGGATAAGTTTTGCAATGCTTGAAGGAAATATCTGGTTGGCCGGCATAATAATAGGGCTGATTACTTTTCTGGCTTCCATGACAGCTATAAAGATAGGAAAATCGGCAGGAAGGCTGACCGGGAAAAGAACCGAAATAGTTGGCGGACTTATTCTTGTTGCTATTGGGATTAAAATATTTCTTGAACATTCACTTAAATAAAGACCTTTTCAGGGTATCTGTATCATTTGTCTTTGACGTTTATTGAAAATGCACATCTCAGTGTAACCTGCGTCTTTAAGAATTTTATAGGCTTCATCAAAATACTGACCAACACGCTCAGGGAAATGTGCATCGGAATTAACACATACCGGTACATTTGCTTCTCTGAAAATGTGTATAAAACGAACGTCGGGATAAAATTCGCCGAGAGGTCTATTTCTACCGTTTGTATTTATTTCAAAAGCAGTATTATGTTTTGCCATAAGAAGAGCAAGATGCTGGTAAAAGAATTCTGGATTGGAAGAATAATTGTGTCCGAAAATCCTTATAAGATCGCAATGAGCTATTAAATCAAAAAGCTCTGAAGAGACAGCCTCATAAACAAGACTGAAATAATCATCAAAGAGTTTATTTATGTTTTTTCCCTCATAAAAATCTTCGCCGCTGTCGATAGTTACTGAGCCTATATAATGAACTGAACCTATTATGTAATCGAGAGAATGAGGATTAAGAAACTCCGCTGTCTCTTTTTCATAACCGGGGAAAAAATCCACTTCAAGGCCAGATTTAATAAATATATCAGAATAATTTTTGCGTAAAATATTGATTTGTATAATGTAATCTTCTACCATTGACGGATCCATGCACCATTCAGGATCGTTGTATTTAATGTTTAGATGCTCTGAAAATCCTATTTCATTGAATCCTTTCTTTATGGCAATGTTAATGTATTCTTCGGGTTTTGCTTTTCCGTCACTATAATCGGAATGAATATGATAATCGGTACGGTATACCATCATTGTTTTTTGACAGGTTTCAAATATAATAATTTACATGAATAGCATTGAATCTCTTACCTCTATAAGGTTAACAATAAAAAGTGTCTGATATTTAAAAGATGTTTGTAAAAAAATGAAATTGTCTTAAATTAGCAAGATGAAAAAAACTTAAAAATTAAATTCAAAATTCTATGGCAAATATAAAATCAACGAAAGGTGTAATTGGTATCCTTACCGGAGGAGGTGATGTTCCGGGTCTTAATCCGGCTATAAGAGCGGTAACTATAAGGGCTAACAGGGAAGGCTATAAGGTTATTGGACTGAAAAGAGGGTGGGCAGGTATTATGGAAATAATAAGGGATAATAAGGCCGACAACAGCAACTGTTATCAGTTGCTTACAAATGAAGTTGTGAATAAAGCAGGGCGTACAGGAGGAACATTTCTTCACACTTCACGGACAAGGCCAAGTCATGTGTCAAAAAACAGTGTCCCTGAGCATCTTAAAAGTACTTACAATGCTGAAATGAATGATCTTACCACTGAAGTTATTAAAAATCTTGAATGGCTTGGTATTGATTATCTGATTCCAATAGGAGGTGACGATACTTTAAGTTATGCCGTTCATCTTTATAGTAAAGGTGTAAAAGTTGTACCTATTCCTAAAACAATGGATAATGATGTTCCAGGAACAGATTATTGCATCGGCTTCAGCACATGTGTCACACGTACCATTCAGATGGCCAATATGTTGAGAACATCAGCAGGATCGCACGAAAGAATACTTGTTCTTGAGGTTTTCGGACGTTATGCTGGCTTCACTTCCATATTACCTACAATGGCAGGTGCTGCTCATAGGTGCGTGATCCCTGAATATAGATTTGATATTGAACAGCTTACAGAACTTCTGGTTGAGGATAGAAATGCAAACCCAAGCAAATATTCTATTGTTTTAATTTCGGAAGGTGCAATGTTTAAAGGTGGAGAAATGGTTTTTGCCTCGGACGAAAAAGATCCTTATGGTCATGCAAAACTCGGCGGCATTGGTGACCTTGTTTCGTTAAGAGTAAAAGAACTTTCATCAAAATTCAATAATGGGAAAACAATAAACATTATAAACCAGAGGCTAGGTTATATGGTTCGCGGCGGCGATCCTGATGCTGTTGATTCAATTGTCCCGATGGCTTACGGAAATTTAGCACTCGACCTTATAATCAAGGGCATACATGGACGAATGATTGTCTTGAGGAACGGAAGATATGATAATGCCCCGATTGATATTATAACGTCGCAGAAAAAAGTTGTAAATGTTGAGGAATATTATAATACCGAAAGACTCAGACCTCTTTATCACAACTTTCAAATGAAGCCATTTTTCCTTATGGCAGCAGAAGGATAAATATGGTTTTAAAACATTATATAAGGGGCTCAATGAGAGCCCCTTATTTTTGTGCGCCCGGCATGGGCGATAACTATAGGGTGAGAGTCCCGAACGCGCCCTGACAGTGGGAAGCGTTAGCCAAAGGCAAGGGTGTCCTTCGTGAGGAGGGATCTGAAGGAAGCCGGAGGCAA
>JAGPFZ010000063.1 GCA_018056245.1 Bacteroidales bacterium | reverse complement strand
TCAGGAAATAAATGGAGTAGCATCGTTTGCAGGTTTTGCAAAATACAACGATTCTAAGAGCGCAAGTGATTTCTCAATTACAACTGCCTCAGGCACAATTAAATCAACAAACAGGGATATTTATTTCGCCGATAACGGTAGTGTTCCCAGAGTTATAACATTATATACAATGGATATTTTCGACCCATTAAAAGCTAACCTCAATTATATCGGCAATTCAATAATACAAAACATGAAGTATGTTGAAATACCTGTTTTAGTACGTTATAAAGTTATTGACCGGAGGCTTGATATAAATATGGTCGGAGGCCTGTCTTATAATATTCTGGTAAGCAATTCATCCTATATTAAATCGGACGGTATAAAATATACTATTGGCGGCACTGAAGGACTTAGTCCGGTTACATTAAGTTCATCAGTAGGTATGGGAATGGAGTACAGGTTCTCGGAGCGGATGACCTTCAGTGTCGAGCCCTTGCTTAGATACTATATAACGCCTCTCGGGGGATTGACCGGCTCTAATATACATCCTTATTCGCTCGGAATCCTTTCCGGTTTCTTCTATAACTTCTAAGGCTTTTTCCACAATCTTAGTTGATTTGAATTTGTTTCTTTTGAGGAAGAGGTTTTTGTTTTATTCAATTAACCAAATTCACTTGAATCGGTTCCAAAGAAATTATTAAATATACAGCCGCTTGTCAGGGGGAAGTATTTTTCAAAAGCATATTAAGCTGTGTAGGATTCTTGTAGTATATTGATACAATTGATGAAATCGAATAAGGTAATTGAATTCCAGACAGCACTTTCATAGAAAATTCTGCAAGAAAACTTTCAAAATAATATTTCACCACGGAATTCACGATTGGCGCAGGGGAATCGGTGTTAATCGGTGCTCCCCGTGTTGAAATATAAAGACTTTCTTCAAATAATTGTCTGAAAACAAAGCCTGGTCATATAAAACCGGTTAAATGTTTATTACTCTATCAGACATAAAAGTTGTACCTTTGCAGTTTATTTAAAAATGGTTGCCGATGAAGAATTCACTAAAGCCAGGGTATGCAATTATTATCACTTCATTGTTTGTGGTGACAATGATAATCCTGTTTTCCAGTTTTCTAAAAGATGAAAGTCATGAGTCTTTTAAGACGGTTTCCAACAATCCGGTTTCAGGCACTTTCAGGCTGCCCGATACTATATATTTTGCCGGTGAAAGACTTCCAATGGAAAATTTCGATACCCGCGAAAGCCTCGACAGGGAAATTATTATGACTGCATACCGGCACGGCTCGACCATAATGATTATCAAACGGGCTAACAGATACTTTCCAGTTATCGAAAAGATACTGAAAGAGAACAACATGCCTGACGATTTTAAATATGCTGCAGTTGCTGAGAGTGAACTGAGCAACGTGGTTTCGCCTGCCGGTGCTGTTGGTTTCTGGCAGATAATGCCAGCTACAGGGAGGGAGTATGGGCTTGAAATAAACAACGAGGTTGATGAGAGATACAATCTCGAAAAATCAACCGAATTTGCATGTAGTTACTTCAGGAAATCGTTCGAAAAATACGGAAGCTGGACCCTTGCTGCAGCCTCATATAACGGCGGAAGAAACGCCATAGACCAGCAGATTGCCATACAGAAACAAAACAATTACTACAACCTGCTTCTGTCAGAAGAAACAGCCAGATATATTTTCAGAGTCGTGGCTTATAAACTGATCCTTTCGAATCCTGAAGCCTACGGATTTAACATAGGTGCTGATGATCTCTATGCTCCTTTGCGCTATCACGATGTGAAAGTTGATACAGCTGTGACTGATTTTGCAGCATTTGCAGCTTCCTTTGGTACGAATTACAAACTGCTTAAGTTTTATAATCCATGGCTCAGAAAACCTTATCTTTCCCGACGCTCGAATAAGACTTATTTTATCCACATACCTGATGAAATTTCAGTAACAAGATTGAATGATTAAAGCTTTTTAAGCTATTTATGTGTTTATGGATGACAGGCTGACAGTTTTAGGTGCAAGGGTTCATAATCTTAAAAACATTGACGTTACAATACCGCGAAATAAATTTGTTGTAATAACAGGTTTGAGCGGCAGCGGGAAGTCATCCCTTGCGTTCGACACTATCTATGCCGAGGGCCAGAGACGTTATATGGAAACACTTTCGGCCTATGCCCGGCAATTTCTTGGAGGTATGGAACGGCCTGATGTGGACAGAATTACAGGCCTAAGTCCTGTTATTTCCATCGATCAGAGAACAACAAATAAGAATCCACGGTCAACGGTCGGAACGATAACGGAAATCTACGACTTTCTGCGACTTCTCTATGCGCGTGCAGCCGATGCATATTCTTATGCTTCTGGAGAAAAGATGGTGCATTACACCGATGACCAGATTTTCGAGCTTGTAAAATCGAATTTTAAAGATAAGAAGATATTTATTCTTGCACCGGTAGTGCGTGGCAGGAAAGGCCATTACCGTGAACTCTTCGAGCGGCTAAGGCTTAAGGGATTCATGAGTGTGAGAATAAACGGCGAAATAAGAGACATCACCCCCGGCATGAGACTCGACCGTTATAAAACTCATTTTATCGAGATTGTTATTGACAAGTTCAATGTCGGCAGTGTGTCGGACAAACGTCTGAAAGATTCCGTACTTCTTGCGCTTGACCAGGGCGATGGGGTGATGATGGTACTCGACGGCGAAACAGGTGAAATACGATATTTTAGCCGTCATCTCATGTGCCCGGTGACGGGTATATCGTATAATGAGCCTGCCCCTCACACATTCTCGTTCAACTCACCGCAGGGCGCTTGTCCGGTATGTAACGGGCTCGGAGAGATATCGGAGATAGATATAGACAAAATAATCCCCGACAGATCGCTAAGCATTAGAAAAGGCGGAATAGAACCTCTCGGAAAATACAAAAACACATGGATTTTCTGGCAGATCGAAGCTATTGCCGAAAAAAACGGTTTTACTCTTGATACCCCGATAAGTGAGATTCCGGATGAAGCTCTCAACAAGATTCTTTACGGCTCCGATGAAGTGCTCAAACTTTCGAACACCCCCCTCGGGCTTACATCGAATTACTTGCTTACATTCGAAGGAGTGATAAGTTTCCTGAATAACCTCGAAGCAATAAACGGCAGAAATAATGGAACAAAAGGAAAGGAATATTACATCCAATATAAAACTTGTCCTGAATGTGGAGGGACAAGGTTGAAAAAGGAAGCTCTCTGGTTCAGGATAGGAAATAAAAACATAGCTGAGCTGTCGGCAATGGATATAAAGGAACTCTATTCATTCCTTGAAACCGTTGAAGATACGATGAGTGAACGACAGAAGAAGATTGCCTCTGAGATATTGAAAGAGCTTAGAGTGCGTCTCAGCTTCCTACTTGATGTTGGCCTCGATTATCTGTCGCTCAACAGAAGCGCAAGAACACTTTCTGGCGGAGAAAGCCAGAGGATTCGTCTTGCCACACAGATTGGCTCGAGACTTGTGAATGTTCTCTATATACTCGACGAACCCAGTATTGGGCTCCATCAGCGGGATAACAGAAAGCTGATAGCTTCCCTGAAGCAATTGAGAGATGCAGGGAATTCGGTTATCGTTGTAGAGCACGACAGGGAAATGATAATGTCGGCCGATTATATAATAGATGTCGGACCCGGAGCCGGTTTGCTTGGCGGGAAGATAGTGGGGCAGGGTACGCCTGCTGAATTACTGAAATATAATACGCTTACTTCAAGTTACCTGAACGATTCGAGACGGATTGAACCGCCTATCAGAAGAAGAAAAGGAAACGGGAAATATATAATTATAAAAGGGGCATCAGGGCATAACCTGAAAAACATAGATGTTACTTTTCCTCTTGGAACATTTATATGTGTAACCGGTGTGTCGGGAAGCGGAAAATCAACACTTGTAAACCAGACCCTACATCCAGCGCTCGCAAGGATATATCATAACTCAAGGGAAGCTTCTCTTCCTTATAATGAAATAATTGGTATTGAGAATATTGACAAGGTTATCGAAGTGGATCAATCGCCCATCGGAAAGACTCCCCGTTCGAATCCTGCTACATATACGGGCGTTTTTACCGATATCCGGAATCTATTTGCTCAGACTACTGAAGCAAAAATAAGAGGGTTTGGCCCGGGCAGATTCTCGTTCAATGTTAAAGGAGGAAGATGTGAAGGCTGTCAGGGGGCCGGTGTGAAAACAATAGAGATGAACTTTCTTCCCGATGTTTACGTGCATTGCAATGAATGTAACGGCAAGAGGTATAACCACGAGACTCTGGAAGTAAAATACAAAGGCCGCAATATAAGCGATGTACTCGAAATGACAGTTGACGAATCTGTTGTTTTTTTCGAAAATGTTCCGCATATTTATCATAAATTAAAAACTCTCCGCGATGTGGGACTGGGATATATAAAAATAGGCCAGCCATCAACCACACTATCCGGCGGAGAGGCTCAGAGAGTAAAACTTGCCACAGAACTTGCAAAGCGTGATACAGGAAAGACTCTTTATATTTTCGATGAACCGACTACGGGTTTACATTTTGAAGATGTAAAAGTGCTGATGGATGTACTTAACAAACTGGTTGACAAAGGAAACACGATAATAGTTATTGAACATAATTTGGATGTAATCAAAATGGCTGATTATATCATCGACCTTGGGCCGGAGGGAGGTGAAGCCGGAGGTTATGTTGTTTTTTCAGGCACACCGGAAGAGATAGTCAAATACAGTGAAAGTTATACAGGAATATTTCTTAAACCTGAGCTTGAGCATTTATAAATTATTATGTAAGTTTGGTCTCTTTTAAATTAAAAATAAATGGAAACTATGGAGAAACCGGCAGATCTTGTTAAGGATGCTTTTGAACAGAAAACATGGCAGGAAATTCATGTAACTGATTCATGGAGAGTGTTAAAAATATTGTCGGAATTTGTAGAAGGTTTTGAAAAACTCGCAAGGATAGGGCCTTGTGTTTCCATTTTCGGCTCGTCGCGAACACACTACAATGACAAATATTATAAACTTGCCGAAGATATTGCTTATAAACTGACACAAAAGGGTTATGGAGTTATAACGGGTGGAGGACCAGGTATAATGGAGGCTGCTAATAAGGGAGCCAGAAGGGGCAAAGGAAAATCGGTGGGAATAAATATTGATTTACCGTTTGAACAAAAACCTAATCCATACATTGACCCTGATAAACTTATAACGTTCGACCATTTCTTCGTCAGGAAAGTTATGTTCACAAAATATGCGCAAGGATTTATAGTTCTTCCCGGAGGTTTTGGTACGTTCGATGAATTATTCGAAGCAATGACTTTGATTCAGACAAAGAAAATAGGTAAATTTCCAATTGTGCTCGTTGGTAAAAAATATTGGGAAGGCTTGATTAAATGGATTAAAGAAGTAATGCTTGAAGAAGAACATAATATTTCGCCCGAAGATCTAAATATTTTTACACTTGTTGACACTTCCGATGAGGCTATTGACCTTATTGATAAATTTTACTCGAGATATCTACTCAGTCCTAATTACTGATTTATTTATTTTTAATTAAACCATTTTGGTCTGAGAAAAAAATTAATGAGTTATTCATTTTATTTTTTTCCGTTCGCGCTCCATCTCTATTGATGCCTCTTTTCTTTTAAGAGATTCACGTTTGTCATACTCCTTCTTGCCTCTTGCCAGGGCTATCTCTGCTTTTGCGAGGCCCCGTTCATTGATAAAGACTTTTGTGACAATTATTGTCAGCCCTGATTCTTTCACTTTCTTCTCCAGCTTATGAAGCTCTCTCGATTTCAGAAGAAGTTTTCTTTCCCTTAAAGGGTCGTGGTTGCGG
>JAGPFZ010000029.1 GCA_018056245.1 Bacteroidales bacterium | reverse complement strand
TTCGTCCCCGTCTTCAAACTGGCTTATACCCACAAAAAAAGCACACAGACTTGGACTTTTATGTCCGCAGAGGAAATTATTCAGCAAGAATCTTTTAGTGCTTAGGAGTGAAGATTTATAGAGGAAAATATAATCTTATATCAATATTGTATGGGGATAGTTTTCCTGAAAATAAATTTATGCTAAATAATTTATAAACCCATCAGAACATCAATGAGATAAGATAATTTACCGAAGAAAAAATTGTGATGCAAAAAAACAAAAAAAGACTTACGATACAAAATTTAGTATTGTTTCATCAGTTTAATATTTATTGCTACAATTTGATGTGGAAATTGAGTTGTGGCTTTACTCCAGGGCTTTAATTTATTTATCTTTGTAAGATGAAGAATATATCTACAAAGTCTTTGTGGTATTCGTGATTATTCACTTTTTTTCTTTTTTATGCATGATATTCTTTAATAAAGAAATTATTCAGATAATATTGTTTTTTATATTTTAAAATGCATATTCATATATTAATTATGAAATTATTTTCTTTAATATCTAATTTTGCATAAAAATTGGATTGCAAATTGTTTTTTATTTCCATACCATAGTTGGACAAAATTTAGTAACTAATTGAATATTAACAAAACAAAACTATGAAAATTAAACAAATTAAAATCTACTTTACATTGGTTGGCTTATTAGTCAGCATTGCGAATGTCTATGCGCAGGACTGGCCCCAATACCTTGGGCCGAGAAGAAACAGTACTTCTCCTGAAAAAGGCATATTGCGTTCCTGGCCTGAGAAAGGTCCGGATGTACTATGGACGGTTGAAGTTGGGCCAGGTTTTGGAGGGCCTGTCATAAATAACGGTAAAGTTTATTTACTCGATAGGGATGACAATGTTGGGGATATAATGCGTTGTTTTGATTTATCCAGTGGTAAGGAGTTATGGAGGTTTAGTTATGATGCTCCAGGCTCCGTTCGATATCCTGGTTCACGCAGTGTGCCGGTTGTGGACGGCAATTATGTTTATTCTTGCGGTCACAATGGTGACCTGTATTGTATAGACATAAACACGCACAAGCCTGTATGGAATAAGAATGTATGGACTGATTTCGGTGGTGGACAGATTCCGACCTGGGCAATTACACAGTGCCCCCTTATTTATGGTAATTTACTGATTATCGCATCTCAGGCTCCTCAGGCTGGTGTTGTTGCTTATAATAAACTTAATGGAAATATGGAATGGAAAACTCCTTCTCTTGGGGCTGTCGGTTATGTAAGTCCCGCAATAGTTAAAATTAGCGGAGAGGACCATGTTGTTATGATAACTGCAGCAACCGGTCGCGGGCAAAGCGCCAGCGGAGGCAAAGTTGTTGGAATTAACCCCCTTACCGGGAAAATTCTATGGGAATATACAAACTGGCAATGTATAATTCCTGTACCAAGTGCTGTTGATGTCGGTGAAGGCAGAGTTCTGATTACAGGCGGGTATGAAGCTGGGGCGGCAATGATAAAAGTTGTAAAGAAAGCTGACGGAACATTCGGCGTTACAGAACTTTATAAAAATATAGATTTTGGCGACCATACAAAACCGCCGATATTACATAACGGCTACTTCTATGCTCAGTATTCGACGAACGAAAGAAGAGACGGCCTTGCATGTATGAGTATAGATGGCAAGGTTATATGGAAAACAATGCGTAACCCTTTATTCGATAAAGGAAGTATGATACTTGTTGATGGTGTCATACTTGCTACCGACGGCAATCGCTCTTTATATGTGATAGAACCTGATCCGTCAGGTTTTAAACCGCTTGCATCGGCGGCAATTCTTAATGCCGGCCAGAACTGGGGGCCAATGGCACTTTCTAACGGCAAGCTACTTATAAGAGATCAAAGGCAATTAATGTGTGTCAGGGTTACCAAATGATTCATTATCATAAATCATAAATAAAATAAAATGAAAAATATAGCATTTATTCCGGTCATAGTCTTTTCACTTTGTGTTTTAAACAGCTGTACACAAAGTAAGAAAGACACGAAGGACTGGCCTAATTATCTTGGGCCTTATAGGAACAGCACGTCGGACCAGAAGGGTATATTGCGTTCCTGGCCTGAAAAGGGGCCTGAAGTGCTCTGGACAGTTGATGTTGGCATTGGTTTTGGCGGACCTGTCATCAAAGATGGTAAAGTTTACTTACTTGACAGGGATGGAGATGTTGCCGATGTAATGCGGTGCTTCGATTTTTCCAGCGGAAAGGAGTTATGGAGTTACAGTTATGATGCTCAGGGGCGCGTTGAGTTTCCCGGCTCACGAAGTGTTCCTGCTGTGGACGGTAATTATGTTTACTCGTGTGGTCACAACGGCGACCTGTATTGTTTCGACATTACTACACACAAACCTGTATGGAATAAAAATATCTGGACCGACTTCGGTGGCGAAAGACTTCCTACATGGGCAATAACCCAGTGTCCTCTGGTTTATGGCGACTTGCTTATTGTAGCATCCCAGGCGCCGGAAGCAGGTGTTGTAGCGTATGATAAGTTAACCGGTGAACTTAAATGGAAAACTCCTTCTCTTGGTCCTGTAGGCTATGTAAGCCCTGCAATAGTAAAAATTTCTGGGGAAGATCATGTAGTGATGATAACAGCGGCCGAAATGGTGTTTCCCGGAGGTAGGCCTCCCATGGAAGGCCGGAGAGAGGAAAGGTCTGGACAGGGTGAAAGCAGGCAAGCCAGACCACCGCAGGGTGAACAGGGACAACCTTCACAGGGTGAGCGAAGAGAGGGACCCCCTCCACAATTCAGGCCCACCCTTGTCAATGGTAAAGTTGTTGGAATAAATCCGATCACAGGGGAAATTCTATGGGAATATACAAACTGGCAATGTATAATTCCAGTACCCAGTGCATATGATGCCGGCCAAAACAGGGTGATGATTGTTGGCGGGTACAATGCAGGTGCTGCAATGATAAAAGTTGATAAGAAGGCAGATGGCACTTATGAAGTTACAGAACTTTATAAAAATCCCGACTTTGGGGAACATACTAAACCACCGATACTTGCCAATGGATATTTCTATGGTCAATATTCTACCAATGAGCGCCGTGATGGTCTGGTGTGTATGAGTATAGATGGCAGGGTTATATGGAAAACAATGCGTAACCCTTTATTCGATAAAGGAAGTATGATACTTGTTGATGGTGTCATACTTGCTACCGACGGCAATCGCTCTTTATATCTGATAGAGCCTGATACAACTGCCTTTAAGCCAATAGCATCTGCAGCAATTCTTGAAGCCGGTCAAAACTGGGCCCCAATAGCACTTGCAGACGGAAAACTTCTGATAAGAGATCAAAAACGACTAATGTGTATTAGAGTTGCCAGATGATTCATTATATGGACTGATAGAAAATGAGAATAGTGAGATATTTAAATATTTTTGTATTAATATTTCTTATTTATCATCTTTTTTATCAGGAATCATCGCGGAACATAACTGTAAAATATATTACCGATAATATTAAGATAGATGGTATTCTGAATGAATCAGCATGGGAACAAGCAGAAAAAGCAACCGGTTTCTGACAGATTTCCCTTCCGACACAGTTTTAGCAGTATATCAGACGGAGCTAAGGTTGTTGTATAATAATAATACATTTATATATCTTTATACAATTAAATTGAAAACAAATAATCTAATAAACGGTAATAAACATGGGAAAACGAAAGTAAAAGAAGATATCTGGAATAAATATCCTATAATCAAACCATTGATAATCAGTCTGGTCAGTGGGATTGCCATCATTTATCCGAATATTTCTTTTTTCTTGATGGAACGCGACTTTTTAGGGGAGTCAAAACATACTGCTCATTTATTGTTTTTCATTTTCCGGTATCTTTACTTCTCTGCTCTTATATTTGTATTATTGATATACAACTTTCGTAAAATTAAAATATCAGGTGTCAAAAAACGGTTTATTAATTCATTCCTGATAGCTTTATTTTCTTATTTAATATATATTGGTTTTTCACTTACCTTGAATCCGAAACATGAATGGTTTTCAGGTGTATTACTATTTCAGTTTTTTGTAGCTTATATTTTGTCTACACTCATAGGATATCTTTACTTTCTACATTCGGAACAAAGAAAAAAAGAGCAGGAGATTGAACAGTTAAAAATTGAGAGTTTGCAAAGCCGATATGATGCCCTGACCAATCAGATTAATCCTCATTTATTTTTTAATTCTCTTAACGGACTTAGTTCATTGATTCGTAAAAAGAATGAAGAAGTTACTCTTGAATATGTAAATAAGCTTTCCGATGTTTTTCGTTATATTCTGCAAAGTGATAAAAAAATACTGATATCGCTGGAAGAGGAACTGGAATTTGTTCAGGCATTCCGCTATATGCTGGAAGTGCGTTTTGCAAATAAGCTTATTTTCAATATTGAAGTTGACAAAAGCAAAATGGATTTTAAAATCCCGGTGCTTTCACTCCTTCCGTTAATTGACAACATAGTCGTACATAATACTATTGATAGTGAGCATAAAATGGAGGTAAAAATATGGCTTAACGATAAGGATGAACTTGTTATATCCAATCCTGTATATCCAAAATTATCACCACCTGAGACAAATGGTACCGGTCTCAAAAACCTTGAGCATCGTTTTTTGTTATTATTAAATAAACAGATAAGAGTTGAAAATGACGGTAAGGTATTCAATGTTTACCTGCCTCTGAAAAAGGATAATGATGAGAATATTGATTGTTGAAGACGAGACTGCAGCGTATGAAAACCTGGTGCAAATCATTGCAGGGATAGATCCTTCAATTGAAATTGCAGGATGTACCGAAAGCATCAAGCAAACTATACGATGGCTAAACACATGTGAGCCACCCGATTTGATTTTAATGGATATACATTTATCAGATGGATCGGCATTTACCATATTTGATAAAGTAAACGTTGAAACGCCGATAGTATTTACAACTGCTTATGATGAATATGCACTTGAGGCATTCAAGGTTAACAGTATTGATTATCTTCTTAAGCCTATAAAAGAGGAAGATTTGAGGCGGGCTCTGGATAAGTTCAAAAAACTGACAAATAATGAAATTTTGAAGTATCTGTCAAAACTTATGCATTTAGCGCCACATACGAAATATAGTGACAAAATATTAGTGCCGATTAAAGATAAGTTAATACCTGTAAATCTTAATGAAGTCTCATTCTTTTATTCAACTGATAAGAACACCAGGGTTTTTTTGAAAAACGGGAAAATCTATCCTTATTCAAAGTCGTTGGAGCAAATAGAGGAATCATTGAATCCGTCAGATTTCATACGTGCCAACAAACAATTCATTATTGCCCGCATCAGTGTAAAGAATATTACTGTCTGGTTCGATAACCGTTTGCTGATTACGCCGGACATTGAACCTCCCGAGCGTGTATATATCAGTAAGAACAGAGCTGCAGAGTTTAAAGCATGGATGGTAAATGATATTAAAAAAAGAACGTTTTAATAGTTCAAAATTAACGGATTGTTTATATCTATTTTAGTTTGGTTTATTTTTTTATTCTATTCGTTATAATTACCGATTTTTCTGTTTTGCGCCTGACGCATTTTTTTCTGCGGGATTTTTTAAGTAATTTTATCTCTGATTTTTATATACATTTTTATGATAAAAATGACTTGTTTAATAATAGGTTTTTGTACTTTATAATTTTGGAATATTCATAAAAAATGCTCTTACCAATTTAGAGGCAAATAAAAGCAGCAGGGATTTAATGTGTAAAGATAATAAAATGAGTGAATTGAGGGAAAAGACAAAGTCGAAACATATACTTTTCTGCAATTGCAGAGGTGAAAGGATCGACTCTAATCTGCTTCAAACAACTAAAAAGTATCTGGAACAATTAAGTGTTGATGTAACAATTTTGACAGATTTGTGTGGTGTAGTAGCATGTAATAAGAATCTGCTTTCAGGGTTGTTTGGCGATAGTACAGAATATCTGGTTATCGGTTGTCACCGGCGTACTATGAAACTATTATTCGAACAGATTAATAATGATTTCTTCATGCAGACAGATTTTGAACATATTAATCTTTTTCAGACGACATTCAATAAAGAAGTTTTTGACATGATAAACCGATTTTGCGGTAGTTATAAAGGCAGTTTCGTTCACCGTGAGATCAGTGAAGATTCAGGTTGGCCGTCGTGGTACCCGATAATAGATTACAGCCGGTGTACCGGATGCGGACAATGCGCCGATTTTTGTATTTTCGGAGTATATGAAAAGAACGAGAACAGTGTAAAGGTTGTAAATCCAAAGGGATGTAAAAACAACTGTCCTGCCTGCGCGCGCATCTGTCCTTCCGTAGCCATCATCTTCCCAAAATATACTCAGGGAGGTGCTATAGGAGGCTCTGATGAAATTGACGAACAAATTGAGCAACAACGTCATGCCAAAGATATAAAGAGCTTACTTGGTGATGATCTTTACACTGCTCTTGAGAAGCGGAAAGCTCAACGGCAGTCAATTATAAGAGAAGAAGCCATGAAAAAAGCCATTGATGAGAAAAACATAGCTATTCAAAAAGACACAAAAAGTAAAATAAATAATGTCGGTTCTGAGTAATTTCATAAAGACGGATAGAAAATGTCGCAGTAAGTTTCTGATTAACATGGGATGGAAAGGATTGCGTGGCATCAGGAAATTCCGGAAAAGAAGCCGGAGCGGTATGCATTTTCCGGCATTTCAGTTCATTTCCATCACAAACGACTGTAATCTCAGATGCCAGGGCTGCTGGGTTTCGACCAACGGAAAAAAGGAATACATGTCGCTTAATAAGATTAATGCCATCATAGAGGCCGGTAAAAAACAAGGTTCATATTTTTTTGGCATACTTGGAGGAGAGCCGCTTATGCACCAGGATCTGATAAGGATTTTCAAAAATCACAGTGATTGTTATTTCCAGTTATTTACCAACGGCATCCTTTTTAACAAGTCTATCGCATCTCAACTCCGTGAGGTGGGCAATGTCACTCCTTTAATCAGTCTCGAGGGAGACGAAATCATAGCCGATATACGGCGTGGAGGGAGTAATGTATATGTGAGGACGTTGAATGCTATTTCCACAGCCACCAGTGAAGGTTTGATAACCGGAGTGGCTATCAGTGTCTGTAAATCAAATATTGAAATGGCTCTTTCGGAGGAGTTTATACGGATGCTTCATTCTATGGGAGTGCTTTACGTATGGTATTATATTTATCGGCCTGCAGGCAATAATCCCAATTATGAGCTGGCTCTTGACAGTGAAGAAATATTACGGCTTCGAAAATTCCTCGTTGAAGGCAGAACAAAACTGCCTGTAGTACTGATTGATTCATACTGGGATGCCAGGGGTGAGCCTTTTTGTCCGGCAGCTGAGGGACTGAGTCACCATATTAACTCTGCAGGCTATATAGAACCTTGTCCTGTGATACAGTTTGCCTGTGAAAATATTTCTGACGGACAGCTGGAAAACATATATGAACACTCAGAGTTTCTGAAAGTATTCAAAAATGAGATTCAGCATAAAACAAATGGGTGTATTTTCATGGAAGATCCGCGGTGGTTAAAAGAACTGGCATTGAAATATTGTGCTTTAAATACATCAAATCGCGCTAGTTATATGACCGATCTTGAACATGCACCTAAGGTGAAAAGTCATGGCTCATGTCCTGTGATTCCGGAAAAGAACTTATTATACAGGCTGGCAAAAAGAACAGCTTTTTTTGGTATGGGTGCTTATGGTTGAATGAATTAACGAGATTCATGCTTGCAGCTATAAATAATTTATCACTAATTGTGCCTTTAGACCGGCTGGTACGCAGTAACATCCGGAAAGGAGTAAGACATTTTTTTTCATCCCATAAAAGTGAACCCCCAGTTTCTCTGGATACTCTGGATGAGCTTGCAGGTTCTTTAATAGAAAAGTACGGGTGGGATAACAGTTACAAAGCTTTTGTTATGGTTTGCTGTGGTAATGAGATATGGCGTTCCGTGGTTGCTTCTGTTCCATATAATCACCGGATGCTTTTGCTTCCGCAGTGTTTGCGAAATAGCCTTTTATGCAAAGCACATTATGACGAGCTTGGCCTTTTATGCAGCGATTGTGGAAACTGCAATATTTCAGAATTTCTCCGTGAAGCTGAAAATCTTGGATATATGACAATTGTAGCAGAAGGAACTACGATAGCTTCACAATTGACAGAAAGCGGAAATGTGGATGCAATTATCGGGGTGAGCTGCCTCGAAGTTTTGCAGAAATTATTCGGCACTGTAAATAAGTTCGGCATACCTGCCATCGGAATCCCCCTGCTTACATGCGGATGCAAGGATACTACAGCGGATGAAGAATGGATAATGGAAGAAATTCACAGTCTTGACCGGAATTCGGAATTCAGGCTGCTGAATCTCAATAATTTAAGCAAGAAAGTAGCTTCATTATTTACGGAGGAGAAGCTTATTAAATTATTGAATCTGTCGGGTTCATCCACCGACAGGCTTGTTCTGGAGACGATGCTCGCAGGTGGCAAAAGAATAAGACCATTGCTGACGGTTCTGGCGTATGAAGCATTCAGCAAGCAGCCTGATGAGGAAATTCTGGAGCATCTGGCTCTTTCAGTCGAATGTTTTCACAAAGCTTCATTAATCCACGACGATATTGAGGACAATGATTTGTCGAGATATGGAAAAGATACTGTGCACATCCGTTATGGCATACCCGTTGCAATAAACCTGGGTGACCTCCTGATAGGAGAAGGTTACAGACTTATTGCATCCTGCGATCTCGAACCGCAAATTAGCAGAGAATGTATTAGAGTAGTATCACAGGGTCATAAAGCTCTTTCTACAGGACAGGGAACGGAGTTGATGACCCGAATTAATAATGAAGTACTTTCATTAAAAGATATTTTAACTATTTTTGAGAATAAGACTGCTGCGGCTTTCAGAGTTTCTCTTCTTCTGGGAGCTATTGCAGGCGGCGCAGACGAAAGGACTCTCAGAGTGCTGGATCAGTTCAGCTCTCTGATAGGACTTGCATATCAGATAAAAGATGACCTTGAGGATTTTACAGTAGAAAACCGCATCGTTTCATTCGAAAATCCGTCTATATGGATTTCTTTGCTGGCTGAAAAAGTTAACGGCGATATAAAGCAAATGAGGAAGGCGTTACTTCAGCACAACGCATCAGAGCTACAAAATCTTATGAAAAAATACATGATACTCGATTCAATAACAAACCTCCTAAAAGAATACCTGCATAGAATTGATTTATGCCTGAAAAATATTCAGAATGTGAGTCTAAGACTGGCTTTGCATGAGATTGTGGGAAAGACCTTCAATGAATATATTTAAACTGCTTAATTTACCACAAATGCAGACTTTCAGAGAAAGAAGTCTGGAAAGAACATTGAAGAATTCTTTGAACGTAATGGAACCTTATGGTGTGGAAAACCTGAAGGGGTATGTAAGAAGTAACCAGGCCCAGTCGGGCGGATTCATTAACAAGGCAGGGGTAGCCGATATTTATTATACGTTGTTTGGTTATTTTCTTGCTGAAGCTCTTGAATTGAAAGAAATTTTATCTTCAGTTGCAGGTTTTGTTGAAACAGAAATCGAACAATCCATTCCTTCAGGAGTAAATTTATATTGTGAAGCTATTTTAGCTGCCAAATCAGGCAAAAAAAAGTTATTAAATAAATCTTTAAGAAAAGAGATTAAGTCTGCTCAGAATATAAAAATGAGCAAACTACCTGTTTATGAAATGTTTATGCGTCTCTTAACTTACTATTATCTGAATGATTACAAAGGATTCTACCGGTTAAAAAAGCAATTACCGGAGTTGGACAAAGACGTTTCTCTTCCATGTCCGGTTATTTCGGCTATGCTGGTTATTCGACAATGCTTTAATTTACCGGTAGATGGGTTACAAAATAATGTGATGTTATATTATAATAATCATGGAGGTTTTTTTGCCGGGCATGGTTCCACGGTGCCGGATTTATTGTCAACAAGTGTTGCATTATATGCATTGCGGTTTTCAGACGCCGATTTGAGTATGATAAAGCCTGATTGTTTGAGTTTTATTGATTCAATGTATTGTAAAGGAGGTTTCTATGGGAATGAGCTTGACACGGAACCAGACATTGAATATACATTTTATGGTCTCTTAGCTCTTGGAGCGTTAGCTGAATAGAATGAACAATAACGAAGCAATGTTTAATAAATACATTTCTTTACGCAATCGTCTTATGGCAGAAAGGAACCCGGAAGGATTCTGGACTGGCAGATTAGCTACAAGCGCTTTGTCTACGGCTGTGGCTATAGTTTGCCTTAAAATTGCAGATAAAGAAACTGACAGGGAACGTATTGCTTCAGGATTTAACTGGCTGTGCCGGAACATCAATCCTGACGGAGGTTATGGGGATACGCCGGGTTCGGTAAGTAATGTAAGCACCACGCTGCTTTGCTATGCTGCGATACGCTATTGTCAGACAGGAGATAATGGAGTGTCGGTCATTAAGCGTATGGAAGGCTGGCTTGGTGAAAAGGGGATAACTTTCAGCCGGGAGACTATTACCGGTTCGATTTTGAATTTCTATGGGAATGATTATACATTTTCGATACCAATTCTTTCGATGCTCATTATATGTGGTATAATTCCACCTTCATCAGCAAAAAAGATTCCAAAACTGCCTTTTGAACTTGCACTTTTACCCCCCTCTTTTTATCGTTTCTTCAATCTGCATGTGGTCAGTTATGCATTGCCTGCACTGATTGCTGTTGGTATATATTTATATACATTATGCAAAAGGGGAGCTATATCTTTCAGGGGATTTTTTGTTAAACCGGCTATAAATAAATTAAATATTCTTGTACCTACGAGCGGCGGTTTTCTGGAAGCCACACCTCTTACGGGGTTTGTTTCCATGTGCCTTATTGCCGCCGGAGTGCCTGAAAATCTGACTATCAGAAAAGGGATCGAATTTTTACGAAACCAGCAACGCGAAGATGGCGGATGGTCTATTGACTCCGATCTGTCAACATGGGTTACAACACTTTCAATTAAAGCCTTGGGGAGCGATATTAACGAAGTATTAAGTGAAAATGAGACAGAAATTTTGAGAAATCATTTACTCAGGCTGCAATTCAGGGCAAAGCATCCATTTAATGGAGCGAAGCCTGGCGGCTGGGGATGGACAAGCTATTCAGGTTCCGTACCTGATGCTGACGACACTTCCGGCGCCGTACTGGCACTGCTCGAAATCTGTTCGGGAAGTAAAGAAGAGATAACAGCTATACAAAACGGATGCAGATGGCTGATAGATATCCAGAACAAAGATGGCGGGTTTCCAACCTTTTGCAAAGGATTCGGTAAACTACCGTTCGACAGTAGCTGCGCTGATATTACCGGACATGCAATTTTAGCATTGTTAAAAACAGCAGAACAGTTTGATAGCAAGATATCGCCTGAATTATTGAAGAAGATAAACAAAAGCGTGTTAAGGGCAAAAGAGTATCTGATAGAAAATCAGAGGGCAGACGGCTCATGGGTACCGCTATGGTTCGGCAATCAACTGACAGATGACAAGACGAATCCTGTTTACGGTACTGCAAAGATATGTACTTATCTTAGTGATTGTATGGCTTTCAGGCGTCCTGAACCCGATTTTTTGCATGAGCTTTCACATCTTATCACAAAAGCACAAAGTTTTCTGATTTCGCAACAGAATGATGACGGAAGCTGGGGTGGGATGAAGGGTATTCCCGGTACAATAGAGGAAACATCCCTGGCTTTAAGTGCTTTAACCCAAGGTTATGAAGAAATCTGCACAAAGGGATTTCATTGGCTTGAAAGAAAGGATAAGCTTACATCTGCGCCAATAGGCCTTTATTTTGCCATGTTATGGTACGATGAGTACCTTTATCCGTTAATTTTCTATACGGAGGCAATAAGAAGAAATTTGACTTTGCAGTAAGTAAAATTATTATGTATCTAAGGCGAATAAGCTGATTCAGAGTTATTATCGTCATTATCCGGTTTCTTGATAAAATTATTTCCCTGATTTTCTTCAAAAGAAACAGGAGTGGTAACTATATCCGGTTTTATATTTTCATTTTCAGTTGTCGTTTTTTCTTTTGATGGATTGTAGAACATATTCCCAATCATAAGCAGAATTATGGTTATAAAGATTACAAGGGTGATCACTTCTTCATTGACAAATGGTATTCTTGATTCTTCAGGGATGCTCATAAAAAGTAGGATTGTAATAAGTCCGCGAGGCGCAAAAAACACAAGTGTATGGGCCGATATTCTCAATACCTTATCAAAAAATAACCAGCGTAAAAGAAAAACAATAAGTACAACTGCAAGGCTGATAATTATATTTTCTGTATTCAGCAGCCCGTTTATTTTAACATAAAAACCAAACATAATGAAGAAAAATGATCTTACAAGAAAAGTAAGTTCTCCCAGAATTTTTTTAAAAGATTCAAGATCATTTCTAAATTTTTCAAAATCTATGTAGCGATTGACAAAAGGTTTATTTTCAACAAAACGGTTATTAGCCATTACCATACCAAAAATCATTACCATCAGCAGCGACGGTAGATGAACTATTTCTCCAAGAACATACACGGCAATGACTGACGTCAATATTATTACATAGTTTACATGGTATCTGACTTTATGCATCAGCATTGCCAAACCTAAAGTAAGGACAATAGATATTATTACTGTAATAATTCCTCCCGACACGAAGTATTTGAGTAAACCCTGTGCCACAGAGCTTTCATTATAGAGAATAAAATCGAATGCAAGGATACCTATTATGTCGGAAAAGGAGCTTTCATAAATAATGAATTCTTTTAGATTTCGGGAAAGGTTTATTGCTGACGGTATTGCCACAGCACTGCTAATGATTGCCATAGGAATAACATTAAGTATTGAATCCTTAAGCGGTTGGTGCATTAATTTTACCATAACAATAACCATAATAGAAACAAATAATGCAAACAGAACTATTGCTGAAACGACGCCTTTTATTATAGTAAGTGATTTTTCCCTTTCAAATTTAAGGTCAAGGCTGGCCTCCATTACAATAAGAATCAGCCCGAGGGTTCCCATTACGGGAAGGAAAGGTTTTAAATTAGGAATTTTGAGCCCTATAGCATCAGCAATTATCTGGATTACTATACCGAGCCCGATAAGCAGAATAACGCCGGGGATTCTCGTATATCTTCCGGTTATGTCGAATATATATGAAAGAAAAATTATCAGGCAGAGCGCAAGGATGATGTAATTTGTCATGCTGATTAAAATTATGCGTCAGTATATATATTATATTAAACATTCAAAATAAAAATTCATTTGGCTTTGAGGGTATTTTAATAATAAATTATCTGGAGAATTTTTTCATAACAACATAGAGGTTTCAGTAGGCTATTTCCAGTATTTTACTGAAACTTTTTTCCGATATAATTATATCCGCCACAAGGTTAAGGTAACTATTTTCTGAGCAAAACGATACTCCTACTCCGCTGTGGCGTACAAGGCATATATCATTTTCGCTGTCCCCTACGGAAATGATATTTTTTATATCAATGGAATATTCTTTTGCAAGATGTAAAAGAACATTCGATTTGCAGATATCGTGATGACATATACTCTCCTTAGTTCTGAAAAAATAAGAAGGCACTTTGACTTCACCTGTTGCAATGCTTTTCGAAAACTCGAGTTCATTTGCAATGCTGAAATCCATATCGAGCTTATTCTTTATATGATTTGTAACTACATCATAGCTGTCGCTGATTATTCCGCAGATATAACCTCGGCTTTTAAGCTGGCTTATTACAGTGGCAGCATCGCTGACAATATTTATACTGTCGGCAACTTTGAGTATTTCATCTATTGATTTTCCTTTCATCAATTTTGCAATAAGTTTAGTTCTTGTATAGGGATTGCTGTTTTCTATCACAATGCTGATAAGTTCGTCGGTAAAATTGAATTCACCTGCAGCTGTTGTTATAAAACTTCCTTCCAGCAAAGTATTGTCCATATCGAATATTATCATCTTTTTCAGGCCTTTGAGGCTTTCTCTTATTGCATATTCCATTTGTGTACGAATTACACTTATATTTTCAAGTGTTTCGAGGTTATTCAGCTCAATTCCCTTAGCTCTCTTCAAAATTGCTCTTGAAACTTCCTTTGCCATTTTCCCGAGTTGTTCCCATGTCTGCATCCTATTTTCGATATATCCGATATTCACTTCGACGATTCTTGCACCGAGTGCATACATATCGAGCAGCAGACCGATATCCACGCCGTAATCATTTTCAAAATCAACTTTTTTAAGAAAGCTTTTTTTTGCGGCGATCATACCGCTTAAAGGTTGTGAGAAATGAGCTATCTGAGGGAAAAGAATGCTAAGAAGGGGTTTTGCAACCAGTTCGGTTACTCTTCCAGCCTGGCGTGAGAAACTGGATTTGACAAAGTCGGCTTCGCCTCTGATAATTGGTTCTGCAAGGAGCTCAACAACATTTTTAGGGTAAGTCAGGATATCTGCATCGAGATAAACTATTATTTCATTTTGTGCCAGTAGCATACCCTCTCTCATTGACGTACCTTTACCGAGTTTTGTACTGGTATAAATTCTGGTTTTGGTAACCTTTGACTCACGGATGGTTTCATCCAGCGATTTGTCGTCTATAACAAGAATCTCGCTTACAAGCGATGATTTTCCAGCCCGTTCGATAACATGTCGGATTGTTTTCTCTTCATTAAGAGCAGGAATTATTACTGAAATCATAACTTTATTTATTGTTGAACAATTTAACGAAATTTTTTATAAATACATTATTCCGCTGGTTTATCTTTGTTCGGAGCAGGTATAATATTTTAGCCCGACGCCATAATATATATTCAAAAGCCCTGACGCTCTCTCTTATGCCAGTATCAGGGCTTTCAAACAAAGTAAAAAGGCCAGAAAAAATACTAATTGATTGAATAAACTGTAAAAGTAATCCTCAGTTTATTCAGATGCAATTAATAGATTTATTATTAAACCGAGATTAAAATTGCATTAAATGGATATTAAATTTAAAAATATCTTTCAGGCACACATATAGTCTTAATTATTTAGAACGTTAATACTTTGCTTTATGTCGGGGATTCAATCATTTTTTGGCCACAGGCAGAGTAATTGTTACTGTAGTCCCTTTCCCGGGTGCAGAAGAAATTTTAAGAGTTCCGTTATGGGCCTTTATAATCTGGTTAGTAAGGGGCAGTCCTATACCATGTCCGGAAGCAAACTTAACATTGCTTCCTCTGAAAAATGGTTCGTAAATTTTATTCAATTCATTCTGGGGTATTCCTATCCCATTATCTTCGAATGTAAGAGTTATTGATTCATTCGAGAAATTGAGAGAGATATCGACTCTTTTATCGCCGGAATATTTGCATGCATTATCAATAACGTTTACAAATGCAGTTTTAAGAAGTGATTCATCGCCTGCAACTGCCATTTGTTTGGTTTCCGTAACGGTTTCGTCAAGATTTATATTAATAATATAGTCGTTATGTAATTTTTTCATTTCATCCTGAACCTGCCATAAGATTTCGTCTATTCTAACTTTTGCATTTAAATCGGCAGGGTTGAGCGATGCGGTACGGGCAATAAGCAGAAGCCGGTTTGCAAGTTCCGATAGGGATTTAATATCTTCGAGTATTGAAGCAAGTGCTTTTTTATATTCTTCGGTTGAGCGGTCCTTCATAAGGAGTACCTCTATCTGTCCGTTGAGTGAGGTAAGAGGTGTTCGGAGTTCATGCGAAGCATTTGTAATAAAACTTTTCTGAACCATGAATGAAGTTTCAATCCTTTCGAGCATTTTATTAAATGTTTTTGCAAGCTGTGCAAGTTCATCGGTGCCGTTACCCTCATTGAGCCTAAGGTTAAGGCTTGTAATTGATATTTCTTCGACCCGTTTCACAACATCCGATATAGGTTTAAGCGCTCTATGGGAATAGAACCAGCCTGCAATGAAAAAAACCAGAAGGCTTATAAGGCATACAGAGATAAGTGTTATCCTGAGGTTTTTAAGCCGGAGCATCCTTGTTGTATCGGTTGCGGCAGCTATCACAACAAACCTGTTAGCGCTTTCGGCATAAAGAAGCCCGACAACCTCAAAAGGGTCCTGACGGTATGTAATTCGCCCCAGCTTCCAGAGCTTTTCGATGACATCTTCAGTGATTTTTATCTCACCTTCCTCATCGGAAGTATATAAAGTATCTTTATCGTAATTGAGGATAATAATTTTCTCATTGGGAAGATTTGCAGGATTATCTTTTTCTATCCGTTTTAGCAAGTCGGCATTTATCTCGTCCACCTCAAGCAAAATTTTGGCTGTGTTTCTGGCTTTGTTTTCAAGACGATTGTAGAAATCTTCGCGAAGATAGTTTTCAGATAAGTAATAAATAGCTAAAGAGGCAGTTATCATTATTAAGCCGCCAATCATAAGAAACTGTAGCGTTAGCCGTGTCCTTATCTGCATATATTATTTTGTTTCGTCAAAAACATAGCCGAGGCCGACTCTTGTGTGGATAAGTTTGTTGTCGAATCCTTTATCTATCTTTTTCCGAAGGAAATTAACATAAACGTCAACAACATTAGTGTTGAATGCATAATTCGATGCCCATATTTTTGCTGCAATATCGTTGCGTGACAGGACTCTTCCACGGTTTCGCATAAAGTATTCAAGAAGCATAAACTCTTTGGCCGTTAGTTCTATATCTTTACCGCCCCTTCTTGCTTTTTTTTTGTTAAGATCAAGTTCAAGGTCGGAAAAGGTAAGTTTTCCTGTTGTCTCATAATCGTCCGACTGTCTTTTTAGCAGAGCTTTAATTCTGGCAAGTAACTCTTTGAATTCAAAAGGCTTAACTAAATAATCGTCGGTACCAGCCTCAAATCCCGACAGTTTGTCATCGGTTGTACCAAGTGCAGTAAGCATAAGTACCGAAATATGAGGGTTTATCGTTTTAAACTTACGACATAATTCGAAGCCGTTCATTCCTGGTAAGATTATATCAATTATAAACAGGTTATATTCGTATTGTTCCGCAAGCTTAAGAGCCATCTCCCCATCATAAGCTATGTCGGCCTCATAGTTATTCTCTTCCAGTCCTCTTTTCAGGAATGATGCTACTTTCTGTTCATCTTCCACTATAAGTATTCTCATTTGTAATTATTTTCTAAAAAGCTTTTGTATATTATATAATTTATTAAGTGCTTCCACAGGAGTGAGATTGTTGATATCTGTTCCCATTATTTCATCATGTATCTGGCTTAGAACGGGGTCGTTGAGCTGAAAAAAGCTAAGTTGTAATCCTTCCCTTTTATTTATAATATCGTCAATAGGTTTACTAAGTTCCTGCCTGTCGTGCGTATGTTCAAGTTCACTCAGAATTTCTGAAGCTCTTTTAATTATACTTCCGGGCATTCCGGCCATGCGTGCCACATGAATACCGAAGCTGTGCTCGCTTCCTCCTCTTTTAAGTTTCCTCAGGAAAATAACCTTATTATCCAGTTCTTTTACAGATAAATTATAGTTTTTTACCCGTGGAAATGAGTTTTCCATTTCATTTAGCTCGTGATAATGTGTGGCAAAAAGTGTTTTTGCCCTCATTCTGTTTTCGTGCAGATATTCTACAATTGCCCATGCAATGGATATGCCATCATAAGTGCTTGTGCCCCTTCCTATTTCATCGAGGATGATCAGACTTCGTTCGGATAGATTGTTCAGGATACTGGCGGTTTCATTCATCTCAACCATAAATGTTGATTCACCGAGGCTTATATTATCCGATGCTCCAACTCTTGTAAATATTTTATCTACTATTCCGATATTGGCTTCACTGGCAGGAACATAGCAACCTATCTGAGCCATAAGGACTATCAGAGCAGTCTGACGCAGAAGTGCCGATTTGCCCGACATGTTGGGGCCGGTAAGGATTATTATCTGTTGTTCTTCGTCATCGAGGAAGATGTCATTTGGGGTATATGATTCACCTGTTGGCAATTGTTTTTCAATTACAGGATGGCGGCCGTTTTTGACATCTATTCGTTTTGAATCATCGAGAACCGGCCGTGTGTAATTGTTCTCGCAAGAAACGGCCGCAAATGACTGAAGGCAATCAAGCCTTGCAGCTAAAGATGCATTTAATTGAATTACAGGTATGTAGTCGTAAATAGAAAGTATTAGATCGTTGAAAAGTTTTGTTTCGAGCTCCACTATTTTTTCCTCCGCTCCGAGAATTTTTTGTTCATATTCTTTAAGTTCTTCTGTAATATATCTTTCGGCGCTGACGAGAGTTTGTTTTCTTATCCACTCGTTCGGGACTTTATCCTTATGTGTGTTTCTGACTTCGATATAGTATCCGAAGATATTGTTGAATCCGACTTTCAGCGAGGGAATTCCTGTTTTTTTGCTTTCCCTGTCCTGGAGCTCTGCTATGTAGTCTTTTCCGCTGTAGAGCATTTTTCTTAGCTCGTCGAGTTCAGTACTAACTCCGTGGGCTATTACATTTCCTCTGTTTATCTGAACTGGTGGGTCGTCATTCAGTTCTCGTGCTATCCGGTCTGATACCTGTTTGCAGGGATTTATCTGGCCTGCAAGCATTGCAAGCGGAGGCGAGCCGTATTTTTCGCATTTCTCTTTAAGGAGTGAGAGAGTCTCGAGCGCATACCTCAACTGCACCATCTCTCTTGGATTTATCCTGTTTACGGCAACTTTTGAAACAACTCTTTCAAGGTCTCCTATACGTTTCAAACATGTTGTAATTTCTGTCTTCAGCTCATTGTCTGAAATAAGGTTGGTTACAATATCGAGTCTTTCATTTATAAGTTTAATATCCTTTAGGGGAAGAGAAATCCATCTCTTCAGCAGACGTCCTCCCATTGGGGAAATTGTTTTATCGAGCACATCCACAACTGTTTTTGCACCTTCGAAGAGAGGCTGAAAGAGTTCGAGGTTTCTGATTGTAAATTTATCGAGCCATACATATCTGTCGCCGTCAATTCTTGAAATACCGGTTATATGGCTCAGTTGTGTGTGCTGAGTTATATCGAGGTAATAAAGAATTGCACCTGCGGCAATTATTCCGTACTGAAGAGTCTCGATACCGAAGCCTTTCAGTGATGTTGTTGCAAATTGTTTGATAAGTCTGTCGTAAGCAGCATCAGAAGTAAAAATCCAGTCATCGAGTTTGTAGGTATAGAACTTCTGGCTGAAATTTTCTTCGAAAATATCTTTCTTTCTCTTTTCGAACAGAACTTCTTTCGGGAGGAAGTTATTTAAAAGCTGGTCAACATATTCAAAAGTGCCTTCCGAAACCAGAAATTCGCCTGTCGAGATATCGAGGAAAGCCACGCCGGCCATTTTCTTATCAATATGCACTGCAGCAAGAAAGTTATTTTCCTTATGGGAAAGCACGTTATCGTTAAGGCTGACGCCTGGAGTTACGAGTTCGGTGATGCCTCGTTTAACTATTTTCTTGGTAAGCTTCGGGTCTTCGAGCTGTTCGCATATTGCCACTCTTAGGCCTGCCCTTACGAGTCGGGGCAGGTAAATATCGAGTGCATGATAAGGGAATCCGGCAAGTTCGACAAACGAAGCCGCTCCGTTGGCTCGACGGGTTAATGTGATACCAAGTATTTCTGAAGCTTTGATTGCATCTTCCCCGAACGTCTCATAAAAATCTCCAACCCTGAAAAGCAGAAGAGCATCGGGGTGTTTAGACTTGACGCTGTAATACTGCTTCATAAGCGGAGTTTCGACATATTTCTGAGAATTGTCCACCGGTTAACTTCATTTATAACAAAGATACAATCAGCAGACTATTTAATGAATATCTTTTTAAAAGAATGTTGATAATAATTTCATAGCACGGATAAAAAGCCTTTTCATCCCTGAGTAATAAGTGAAACAGGGAAGATCAGAATTTCAAATAAAACTCCTTTGTTGCTTCGATGTATTCATTCGAAAAAACTGAACCTTCTCCTGAATGTATTGTAAAGGCACTATCATTCAGTGGTCTCTTGGCTTTTTCAAATTGCAGTATCACTCTCTTTGCATTTCCCGAAGGAGTTGTTTTGATTCTTATTATCTTATTGCAATACAGCATTTTTTCGGTAGCTTTTGAAATGAAGTCCGAACCTTCGGTATACGGCAGTATAATATGTAGTGATCCATTATCAGTGAGCAGCATTGATGAACCGGTAAGCAGTTCTTCACGAGTGAGAGAATCAGCATGTCGTGCAACTGATTTTGCCTTTTCTCGATTTTTAAGGGAGTTGCGGAAGTAAGGCGGATTTGAAAGTATCGAGACGAATTTTTCTTTAGTGCCGGAATAATACTCGGTAAAAGTGCATTCAAGTATAGTGATTCTGTCGGCCCATTTACTTTGAGAAATATTTTCACGTGCCTGAATGAAAGAATCATGATCGGGTTCCAGTGCAACGATATCGCATTCTGTTCTTTGTGCGGCCATAAGGGCGATGAGCCCTGTGCCGGTGCCGACATCAAGAATCCGGCCGGCGGCAGGAAGGCCGGCAAGAGCTCCAAGCAGAACGCCGTCGGTACCGACTTTAAAAGCGGCATTTTGCTGGTTAATATTGAATTGTTTGAATCTGAAAGAGTTGTTGGGCATTTGATTTAATTCTATAAAACCATGAACTCACCGCCCGACTCCCTCTCCGCCAAAAGGAGGGGAGAAAATATAACTATAAAAATAATAAAAATTAGAGTTATTCTCTTTTTGGTAAAGTTTCAATAATTTAGATTGATAACGAAATTCAAAAAACACCTGTAATTTTGTTGTTAAAAAATCATTTAGATGCGGTTAAAAAAGGAAGAATTGAAAGAGTTTCTGGATGAGAAGGTTGACCTGTACAATCGGCCTGAATTCATTGACCATGATCCTATAAGCATTCCGCATCTTTTTACAAAAAAGGAAGATATCGAGATATCAGCCTTCCTGACTGCAACAATTGCATGGGGAAACCGTATGGCAATAATCAACAATGCCGGACGGATGATGCAATATCTTGATAATTCACCTTATGAATTTATAATGAAAAGCAGTGGGAGTGATCTCAAAAGAATCAAAGGAGTGATACACCGCACATTTGATTCTTCTGATCTTGTATATTTCATTAAAGCATTAAGACATATTTACAATACGTATAACGGGATGGAAGGCATTTTCATGAAGTTCCGGACAGATGATTCACTTCAGCCTGCAATTCACATGTTAAAGAAGCATTTTTTCGAATTGCAGCATGGTATCCGGACCGAAAAGCACATTTCGGATCCATTCAGAGGTTCGGCAGCTAAGAAAATCAATATGTTTCTACGGTGGATGGTAAGAAAAGATAACAGAGGAGTGGATTTCGGGTTGTGGAAGTCAATGCCTGCTTCAATTCTTTCATGCCCGCTCGACGTGCATTCTGGCAATGTTGCAAGAGAACTCGGATTATTGAAAAGAAAACAGAATGATGCAAAAGCTGTTGCAGAACTCGATTTGGCCTTAAGAAGTCTGGATAATGAAGATCCTGTAAAGTACGATTTTGCACTTTTCGGGTTAGGTGCTATCGGCAAATTTATTTAAAACAGTGAAAAACCATTTAGTAACCTCTTTTGTTGCAATCAACAAGACTTAACTCCATAAAAGGCATAATCAATAATCAATACATTTAATAAACTAGATAGTAATGCATTATAAAAAATTCTTATCAAGAGATTTCTGAAATTTATCCTTATACTGATCTCCTATGGGTATATATTTCTTACCGAAAACAATTCTGCTGCAATCAATTGTGTCAATCTTCTCAAGATTCACGATAAATGAGTGATGAACTCTCATAAATTTATCAACAGGCAGCTTCGATTCCAGTGTTTTCAGTGAGGAAAGAGAAAGCACAGGTTTGTCCGAATGTATGGTATAAACTTTCACATATTCTTTTAATCCTTCAATATAAAGGATGTTCTGGAAATTAATACGATTAATTTTATTCACTGACAATGATTCCATCTTTCAGGTGGATTACTCTATCGGAAAGTGATGCGAGCAAAGGATCGTGGGTCACGATAATGAATGTCTGTCCGAAAGCATTGCGCAACGACAGAAAAAGCTTATGCAGCCCGGTTTTGTTTTCCGTATCGAGGTTTCCCGACGGTTCGTCGGCAAGGATTACCGACGGATTGTTTATTAGGGCTCTGGCAACAGCTACTCTCTGTTGTTCTCCACCACTAAGTTCAGAAGGTTTATGGTCGGCTCTGTCGGACATATTCATGAAACTTAGTAATTCTTTTGCTCTCTTTTCGGCTTCGGGCTTACTTTTTCCTGCAATAAAGGCGGGAATGCAGATATTTTCAAGAGCAGTAAATTCAGGAAGAAGCTGATGAAATTGAAAAACAAATCCGATTTTTTGATTCCGGAATGCAGCCAGTTGTTTTCCTTTCATTTTGCCAACCTCGATGCCATCGTAAAATATGAGGCCTTCATCAGGTCTGTCGAGTGTGCCAAGTATCAGAAGAAGAGTTGTTTTTCCTGCACCGCTTGGTCCGACAATTGTTACAATCTCACTATCCTTTACTTCTAAGTCAATTCCCTTTAAGACTTCAAGGCTCCCGAATGATTTTTTTATGCCTATAGCTCGCGTCATAAATACTTCTGAAGAATTCAAAAATAACAAATTAATTGATTAAGCATTAAAGACTATAATTATAGAATGGGAATTTTGAGAAAGTGGAATTATTAAGATATTTAAAGCTTTAAGTAGATTTCAGTCAATGTTGCGGTTAATATCATCAATCTGATCCTGTATGGGATTAATCGCATCGTCGAAATCTTTTTTAATCTGGCTGGTTGATCCCTCTATATCTCTGTTAATGGTCTGGGACACATCATTTATCTCGCTTTGTATGGAACTCTTAATTTCTGATATTTCACTGCGAACATCCTTCGTACTCTCATCGAATTCTCTTTTAATATCTTCGGTTGCTTTTTTGAAATTACGCATTCCTTTTCCAAAACCTCTTGCAATTTCAGGTAATTTGTCAGCCCCGAACAGAAGTAAGACCACTATCAGTATAATGAATATTTCCTGTCCGCTTATGCCCATCTTTATTAAATGCTTTACTATACAAAATTAGTAAATTTAATTAAACTTATCTGTTAATATTCATATAATTTTTTAATAGATTAAGATAAAATTTATTCCATAAGTTTTCCCCAAAGATTTCAAAGTTCAGTAAGTTATTTCCAATTATTCTTATTCAGGATGAGTTTGCTTTTGTTTTGCAGGTGATGTATCATACAATAGTGTCGAAGCAATGAAAATGGATGAATATGTTCCAATAAATATACCTACCATAAGAGCGAAGATAAAGCCGCGGATAACAGCTCCGCCGAAAATGAATATGGCAACTACTGTAAGAAGAGTTGTAAGCGAGGTGTTTATTGTTCGGCTAAGAGTTGAATTTATTGCCATATTTATAATATCCTTAAAGGGTCTTTTACGGTAAACAGGAAGGTATTCTCTTATCCGGTCGTAGACAATGACAGTATCGTTTACAGAATAGCCTATAACAGTAAGGATTGCTGCAATAAATGACTGGTCAATTTCCATACTGAACGGCATGATACCCCACAGCAACGAATATAGTCCGATAACAAACAATGTATCGTGTATGAGTGAAGTAATGGCGCCCAGTCCGTATCGCCAGTCTCGGAATCGCAGAAAGATATAAAGGAACATGATTACGAGAGCTATTCCCACGGCATACACTGCTCTTATTCTGATGTCGCTTGCCATAGTGGGCCCTATAGTTTCCGAGCTCTCTCGGTATTTTGCAAGCCATTCATCTCTTGAAAGCTCTTCCCCGGTAATATTTTTGAGTCCTTCATAAAGTTTAGTCTCCACTTCATCTTCGGCGCCGACTTCATTTATTTTATATTTTGTAGTTATTTTTACCTGATTTTCACTGCCGAAAGTAACAACCTGGGGCAAGTCACCGAAGACTTCTTGTAGGCTATTTGCCACGTCAGCGGTTTTTACGGGTTCATCAAATCTGATAACAAAAGTTCTTCCTCCGGTAAAATCAATGCCAAAGCTCAACCCTCTTACAAAAAGAGAGCCGATGCAAAGAAGAGTAATTACAATTGAAAATGTATAAAAATATTTTCTCATTCCGATGAAGTTGATCTTCGTATTCTTGAGAATGTTTGCTGTGGCCGGTATGGAAAAAGAAATGCGGTCGGTGCGTTTAAGTTTTGCTTCAAAAATAAGTCTTGAAATAAAAATAGAAGAGAATAGTGAAGTAAGAATACCTATTACGAGTGTTGTTGCAAATCCTCTTATAGGGCCGGTGCCGAAAACATATAGTACGATACCTGTAAGTATTGTCGTAACGTTCGAGTCGATTATTGCCGAATATGCACGCCGGTAGCCTTCGGCTATTGCCAGTTTGAGTCCTTTACCTGCGCGAAGTTCATCCCTTATACGTTCATAGATTAGCACATTGGCGTCAACTGCCATACCCAGGGTAAGAACGATACCGGCAATTCCAGGTAGGGTAAGCACTGCATTTAGTGAGGCAAGCACACCAAATAAAAGTAACACGTTTACGAGGAGTGCTATATCGGCTGCCAGGCCGGCGTCCTTGCTGTAATAAATGAACATATACACAAGTACCAGCAGAAAAGCTATTGCAAATGACGTAAAGCCGGCGTTGATAGCTTCTTTACCAAGAGTAGGGCCGACAACGGTGTCGGATACAATTCTTGCAGGTGCAGGAAGTTTACCTGACATAAGGATATTTGCAAGGTCTTGTGCTTCTTCGAGAGTAAAATCGCCTGTAATTTCCGAATTACCTCCGGTGATTTCTGTAACAACTCGTGGGTAGGACCTCACATAACCGTCGAGTACGATTGCAATACATCGGCCGATATTTTCACGTGTAAGTCTGGCCCATGTCTTTGCACCTTCAGCATTCATTGACATGGTTACCTGAATATCGGATGTAACGACGCCCGATGAAGGTCGTGCAGATGTGATAACGCTTCCGTCGAGCGGGGCGCGTCCATCGCGGGTGGTTATTTTCAGAGAGTGAAGTTCATAAAATGTCTTTGAGTCGTCATATTTATAAGGTTCCTGACTCCAGCAGAACTTGATATCCCTTGGGAACAATGCCCTTATCTGTGGCATTTTCAGATATTCGTTCACTTTTGCTGTATCTCTGGAGCTTGCAAGCCCGATTACACTTCCAGGTAAAGGTTGGCCTTGTTGGTCTACATGAGGACGTAAAACTCCGAAAAGAGGATTTTGCATCGCAAATTGTTCAATGTCATTTGCTTCAGCAGATGTAATGGAAGTATCTTTTTTTATAAGTTCAAGAAGTGATTCTTCTCCTTTTGTAGTATCTTTCTGGGATGTAGTAGTTTCTGAAGTTCTTTTAAGCGAATCAATGTTTTTCTGCATATCAGCCTGAATTTCACGTAAAAGTTCGTTAGCCTGGACTAAATAATTTATTATTTCGCTGTTTTCATAGGTTTCCCAGAATTCAAGGCTTGCTGTACCGGAAAGAAGTTCGCGGACACGCTGAGGGTTGTTTACTCCAGGCAGTTCGATAAGAATCCTGCCTTTTGTTGATAATCTTGTAATGTTCGGCTGTGTCACGCCGAAACGGTCTATTCTTGTACGGAGTATGTTGAATGCATTGTTTATTGCATTATCAATCTCTTGTTCAAGTACTTTTATAACTTCCTCGTTGGTCGAGTTGAAGTTAATCTTGTCTTTAAGTTCAACTGTGCCGAAGATAGATGCAAGGCGTGCCTGAGGGTCGAGTTCATTGAATGCCTGGGCGAATAGATTCAGAAAATCGCCATTAGTCTGTAATTGACGCTGCCGTGCAATAGCAAGAGCCTGATTAAACGTTTTATCGGGGTTGTAGTTTGATAATGCTCTTAATATATCCTCGACAGAAACCTCGAGTATAACATTCATGCCACCTTTAAGATCAAGGCCCATGTTTAATTCCTTTTTCAGGCAATCCTTGAATGAATTTCCAAGAAAACTCCATTGATCTTTTGAAAGAGTTGACATTGAATCAATGTATGCAATTTCCTTTTCAAGATTTCCGTTTGCATATTTTTTAGCATCGTTTTTTACCTTGTAAGTTGCAGCAGTAAATGAAAGCTGGTAAATTGATACCAGTATTAGAGTTACTGCAAGGAATATTATGGCACCTTTGTTCTGCATCTGATTGTATTTTTGATTTTTTC
>JAGPFZ010000028.1 GCA_018056245.1 Bacteroidales bacterium | reverse complement strand
AATCACAGCCCATTTTTTACAGCGATATTAATTATATCTTTTTATCAGAAGAGATTAAATATAAAATCAACATCAAGGTTGATAACCTTACCTATAAGTTCAGCGATGGAGTAACAGCTGTAAATAACGTAAGTTTTTCGCTTCAGGGAGGAAATCTTGTAGGCATACTTGGTGCAAGCGGATCAGGGAAAACTACCCTTATGAATCTTATGAGCGGAATACTTAAACCGACAACGGGGAGTATAAAAATCAACGGATTTGACATAAACAGAAACAGACACACAATTGAAGGAGTGATTGGTTTTGTTCCTCAGTACGACCTGCTTATAGAGGAACTAACAGTTTTTGAAAATCTTTACTTTGCTGCCCGCCAATGTTTCGGAAGCAAAAGTTCTGAAGAAATTAAAAAAATTACGGAACAAACTCTTTCAACTCTTGGTTTGTGGGAAAAAAGAAATCTCAAAGTAGGATCGTCTCTTAAAAGTGTCATAAGCGGAGGAGAAAGAAAAAGACTTAATATCGCATTGGAGCTCATCAGAGAACCATCGGTACTGTTTCTTGATGAGCCCACATCAGGGCTTTCGTCAAGAGATTCGGAAAATATAATGGAATTCCTGCACGACCTTACCTTTAAAGGTAAACTTATTGTCACTGTAATTCACCAACCTTCGTCCGATATCTTCAGACTGTTCGATAATGTAATAATTATGGATAAGGGTGGATATCTCGTTTATTTTGGCAATCCGGTCGAAGCAATCATTCATTTCAAAACACTCGATTCCCAGATAAACTCTTCAATAGGCGAATGTCCAACATGTGGGAATGTAAATCCAGAAATTATATTCAATATTCTGGAAGCACATGTTGTGGATGAATTCGGACGTTATACTGATAAAAGAAAGACTAAACCTGAAGAATGGGCGGCAATATTTGCGGAGAAACAACTTATTAATGCTGTGAACGATATTCATGAACCCCCACAAAGCAATCTCGACAGACCATCTAAATTTAAACAGTTCATGATATGCCTGAACCGCGATTTTAAAAGCAAAATTGCCAATAAGCAATACATCGTTCTTACACTTCTTGAAGCACCTGCCCTTGGATTTATTCTGGCTTTTATAATTAGATATATACCCGACCCCTCTTCCAGAATTTATGTATTTTATGACAATGAAAATATTCCTATATATATTTTTATGGGAATTATTGTAGCTCTTTTTCTTGGTCTTACTATCAGTGCCGAAGAAATTTTCCGTGATAGAAAGATATTGAAACGGGAACATTTTCTTAATTTAAGCCGGAACAGTTATCTTTTTTCAAAAATTACCATACTCTTTTTTATATCGCTAATACAGGTTTTCCTCTTCCTGATTATAGCCAACTCCATACTCGAAGTCAAAGGTCTTTTTTGGAAATACTTCCTTGCATTATTTGCAACTGCTTTCTTTTCTAATATAATAGGCTTAAATATTTCTGCCAGCTTTAATTCCGCAATAACTATCTATATAGTTATTCCGCTTATTATCATACCTATGATGGTTTTAAGTGGGGCTATGTTCCCTTTCGACAAGCTAAACAGGAGTATCAGCAGTATAGATAAAGTCCCTGTTATTGCAGAACTTATGCCCACACGATGGACATACGAGGCACTAATGGTATCGCAATTCAAGGATAATAAATACAGCCGTTTCAGCGAAAGTGAAAATAGTCCTACAATATATGATTATAAGAAAAATCTTAGCATAGCTAATTACCACTCCGTCAGGTTGATTCCTGCACTTATTAATGCACTTGAGAAGACAGATTCAATCTACCGTAAACTGACAATCCAAGTAAATAATCCCGGCAAAATACCGCTGGTAAGTAATGAATTAAAACAATATGGTAAAATTGAACTTATAAAAAATGAATTGTTAAAACTCAGAAGAAAATTTCCGACACTTCAACCTTTCGAGTATATAAACGATCTTACACCAGAAAAATACAATTTTGAACTTTATAAAAATACTTTATCATATCTTCAATATGCAGGCAATAATTTTAATAATATAGGGAATAAAATATCGGACGAATGGGATAATTTTTATATTGCAAACAAAGATGAGATAAGGAGGCTGGAAAATAAATATGGTAATCTGAAACTTCAGGAGATAATTACAAAGTTTTATGAAAAAGACAGGAATAAAATTCTTGAATATAAAAATTCTTTTGTACAAAATTACGATCCTATATATCTGGACCCTGAAAAGAAAGGCCCGCTATCGTTCAGAACTCATTTTTTTGCACCTTCAAAATATTTCTTCGGCAGGATGTTTGATACTTTCTATTTCAACATTACTCTTATTATGGTAAGTACAATAATTTTTTATATAACTCTTTATTTTGAAGTTTTTGGTAAACTGGTAAATTATATTGAAAAATTAAGATTTAATAAATCAAATTAATGTCCTGGCTATGTTAAAATTATTATTTTTGTTGTATAGTTGAAATCCACTTAAAAATGAAGGATTTTTCACTTATAATTGTTTTATGCCTCGTAATTCTTCACTACGGTTGCAATTCTCCGTCAGTAAAAAATTCACATTTTGTTTTCTATTCTGAAGATTCAATTCCTTTGGCACAAGCTGAACAACTCAGTGAGGAAGCAATAGACGATATATCGAGAAATATCACTTCTCCTGTTGAAATTGCAGATATTCTTCAGCGTATTTCTGTTCCATTTACTACTAATTTTCTTGCTTCTTCCATAGATGTTTCTCGTCAAAACACAAGCTTTAAAAAAGCATTAATGCTCGGCATTCTTGGTGCAGATCTTGGATATCTGAACATGTACGAGAAAACAGGTAATTCTATAGATATTCTTTCTTCAATCAAGAAACTAGCTGAAGATATAAATGTAGGTCAATTTTTTGATTTTGATGCGATTAGAAGATTATCTCTCAACAGGACAAACCTCGACTCTCTTCTTTATCTTTCGCTTAATTCTTATAACCAGATTGATAAGTTTCTGAGAGAAAAAGGAAGAGGGCAACTTTCTGCTCTTATGATTACCGGCGTATGGATTGAAGGCCAGTATTTTGCAACTCAAGTGCTGAAGCAATACCCTGATACTTTACTTCGCAACAGGGTTGGTGAACAAAAAGTTATTCTCAATGACCTTATCATGCTTTTAGCCCCATATTGTAATCTGGGGAAGGAATATTCAGATTTGTGCAACGACATGAAAGAGCTAAAGGATATTTACAGGGAAGTAAAAATAACATATACTATTGGAGAACCACGTACGGTTGAAAAAGATGGTTCGTTGGTCGTGATACAGACCGACCAGAGTAGAGTTGAAATGACAGATGAACAACTCAAGGCTATTATAAATACTACAGAAAAAATCAGAAATAGACTGATATCAAATAATTAGAATGAAAAATCTACTTTCTATAATTTTGTGTTCATTTTTACTGCTTGATTTTTTGAAAGGTCAGGCAACCGATCCCCTTACAGGTAAGTGTGTTATGAATTCTGGCCCTAACGCTACCTATCTTAAGGACTTTCGTGTTCAACTTGGTAAATCGGAATCGCAGAACGAATTCAGATATAAACAGGTTTTTGCACTTAGCAAAAACATGAAATATAAATTTACATTATGCAATGCTGAAGATTCGCCTGGAGAACTGATTATGAAGCTTGTTGATGATACAGGCAGAACCGTTTTACAATCATTCGATCCTAAAACAGGTAAAACATATTCTTCAGTTGAATTCGTCTGTAATAAAACAGGTACATATAAACTATTTTTCGATTTCAGAGGTTTCCAGCAAGGTCTTGGAGTAGGAATAGTATCTCTCATCAAATAGTAATACTTCGACTTTAAAAATATCGAAGAACCTGAATAGCTACGGCAGATAAAAATAAAGCCGCAATTATAATTTCTTTTATTGCTTTTGTTTTATTAAAAATAAGAAAATAAGATATAAAATACACTGCCGGTATTGCTGCAAAGTATATTAGTTCAGCTGAAGCGCATGGTGAAAATAAGAAGAGCATTATCGAAAGAACAAAAACCCAGATCAGAAGAATAAAGATTTCCCTCGATTTGATTTTCATGCCATTTATTCGTGATAAAAGAAAGAATATCCCTATTATAACTGAAAGGCCGGCAATAATAATCACAATGCTTTCTGCAGACGAAAAATCATGATCCGGTATTTTACAGAACAGATTATCATGTAAAGATTCTAGAAGTGAAGCCGGTTCGATTGAAAATAAATAAAAAACTGCAGCTGTTATAACAAATGGAACTGCAAGACCTGTAGCAGAGAGTATCAATTCTTTCAGATTATATCCCCTGATTAATATAACTCCGACCAAAATTATAACACCAAACCAGATAAGATTTGCATAAAATAGGCTTCCGGTGCCTATGAGCAATGACGCATCGAAAAAACTGAAGGCTGTTCCTTTTTTATGGTACGAGTCCATAATCCGTTTTAATGCATAAATAAGGAAAATCGAAGCCGGAATAACTGGATTAAGTGTCTGGTACTGTACAATAAAAGCACTGAAAAAACCATAAATAAAAGAAGGGAGATAAGTCCTTTCAGGAATAAAAAATAACGAATCATTAAGATATGTAACAAGAAAAGATACAATAAGAACCAAGATAAAAGAAATAGCCGTTCCTTGAATAGGTTTTCTTGCTATTTCCTGTAAAAGTTTATATAATGGCATTGGAGTTTCATCGTAAAAAGAAACTAATTGGTATTCTTGTATAAATGCGCCGCTCCAGAGCAATGCAATTATTACAATATTAAGCAGAATTCCGCGTAGCCCAATGCTTTTAAACAAGCTTAAAAACATTTCATAGAAGATCAAAACCTATTTCTGTTCTGTAATATATTCCATTCCAAGAGACAAGTGCGGCATTTTTGTATGCTGTCTGAAGCGCTTCATAAAGAGTTTGTCCATAGGCACACAATGCAAGTACTCTTCCGCCATTAGTGACTATTATTCCATCTTGCTTCTTTGTTCCGGCATGAAAGATAATACAATCCTTAACAAGGTCGAGACCATAAATCGGCATACCCTTTTCATATTTCACCGGGTAACCTTCCGATGCCAATACAATAGTTGCAACAAATCTTTCGTCAATAGATATTTTCTGGTGTATAATGTCTTCTTTTACGATACCTTCTAGCAAGTCGACAAAATCGGATTTTATTCTTGGAAGAATTGCCTGTGCCTCCGGATCACCAAGCCTGACATTATATTCAATGACATACGGTTCGCCGTCTACGTTTATTAAACCAAAGAATATTATGCCTTTATATTTTATTCCTTCCTTCTCCAATCCTTCAAGTGTGGGTTTAATGATTCTTTTTTCAACCTTGTACATAAAAAGACTATTGGCAAAAGGAACAGGTGAAACCGACCCCATCCCTCCTGTATTTGGTCCTGTGTCGTTCTTCCCTGCTCTTTTATAATCCTTGGCTTCCGGTAGTAAACGATAATTTTTCCCATCTGTAACTATAAAAACTGATACTTCGACACCTCGCATAAATTGTTCAATGATTACCTTTTTACCTGCATCACCGAATTTCCCTTTCAGCATTGCATCTAGTTCCACGAGTGCTTCTTCTATAGAGTTAAGGATAATGACTCCTTTCCCTGCTGCAAGACCATCAACTTTAAGGACATATGGAGGCTGGAGCGATTCAAGAAAAGCACGGGCTTCGCCAGTACTCTGAATGTCAAATGTCCGGTAATCACTAGTAGGAATGCCATATTTTTTCATAAAAGCTTTTGCGAAATCCTTACTGCCTTCAAGCATAGCTCCGGATTTTTGAGGTCCTATTACAGGAACTCGTTTTAATTGTTCATCATTAAGAAAAAAATCATGAATGCCATCAACTAGTGGTGCTTCGGGGCCAACCACTACCATTTCAGTGCCTGTAGAAAGAACGGCTTCCTTTACATCCTTAAAATTTTCAGGGTCAATTTCAATATTTATGCCGCAGGTAGATGTACCAGCATTACCGGGTGCAATATAAAGCTGTGAAACTTTTGGACTTTGTGCAAGTTTCCATGCAATTGCATGTTCACGGCCACCAGAACCTAATATGAGAATTTTCATATTTTTTTGATTAATGCCTCCAAAATTACTATTTCTGCCTTATTAATTACTATATATTCTCAGGATTTATAATCGGGCAACACAAAAGAATACCCTGAGTTCAGGCATCCTGTAATAAATTCTTCAAGAAAGCTTCTTTTCAGACTCACCGGCTTATCGTGAAGAGCAACTATAGAACCGGGAGTTAACTTTTTCAAAAGCTCAACGGCAGTTTTTTTGTCGTTTTTCTTCTCCCTGTAATCGTCGGCAAGAAAATGCCATAAAATAATTTTATATTTCTGTCTTAGATTAAGATACTGATCTGGACGCATACGGCCGTAAGGCGGTCTGAAAAAAATATTTGAAGTAATATCTGCTGCAAGTTCAATATCATTCAGATATTTTTCACTCGAAGTTCTGAAACCATCATAATGGCTAAAAGAGTGATTGCCGATTATATGCCCCTGATCTTTCAATAGCGACATCAAAGCTGGAAATTTCTTACCTCTTTCTCCAATACAAAAAAATATAGCCTTTATATTATATTTCTCGAGGATTTGAAGAATTGAAGGGGTTGATTCTGGATCAGGTCCATCGTCGAAGCTCAAGCATATCACCTTTTCATGAGTATGTAATTTTATTAAGACCGACCGGAGAAACCATGTAGTATATGCAGGTATTTCATAAACAGCCATTTCACATAATTGATGGATAAAGTATCGAGTAGTATATATTGAGTTCTTTTTCGAGTGAACCAGCTAATTCATTCATACCAAGCCTCGAGCACATTCTATAGATATCAATAAATGCCTGCATATTAAGTCCTATCGAATAGTCCATTCCAAACCTTTTATCGGCAGGAAGCTCTACACAATACTGAAGGTAAGCTTTTGAATAATTTATTATTTTGTTGAGCAATTCTAAACCCTCCTCCTTATATCCTGCTCTTATTAAAACTTCAATAAAATCAACTGAAAAATAGTCGTGTGGTATTTTTTCTTCAGGAATCAGTTCATAACCTTTATGTGCGACTTCTGTAGCACGCATTGTATCGCCAATATCAATAAGCCGTAAGGCCAGGCTGCCGAACATGCTTCTGAAAATACTAAACATCCTTCTTATATTTTCGTCAAGGTAAACATCCGGACTTGAAGCATTTCCCCACTTGAACTTATTCATGATATTATCATACATTACAATATGGTCAATCATTCCGAATTCTCCGGGTTTAGGTGTACCGGTTCTGACCGGCGCAACTCTATATGCAAGCCCTTCTCTTATAAAGAATTTTTCAAGCCCTTTATATTGTGATGCAGGAACTGTAGTTGAAAAATAAACCGGTCGCTTCCAATTATTTGTGGCAAGGATATCCATAATGGCAAGGTCGCCTTTAAAAGCATCGGTTTCAGTATATTCCCATATAACCGGTGAAAGAAGACTGTCGGCAAAGTAACTTTTCACAGTTCCGTTTGAGAATACGATGGAAGTATCCACATCAATAATAAATTTATTTGATGGGAGATAGTTCAGGTAATCACCTTTCCCTGTAATGTCAATCATTGCCTCTGGATCGTCAAGTCCGACAAAACTTACTGCCTGACGTAGTGGTATGGGTTTCCCAATTCTGTCATTAACTGGTAATTGATTTCTCCTTCCTTCCATATACTTTTCCTGGTCTAAAGAAAAAGGTAGAGGGTCTGAATTCCATGCCTTCCTTCTCATCATTTCGATATACCAACCTGCCTGAATATAACTCAAATTTGCCACTCTCACGTCGGTCCTTACACCTTCCACATCCTGGACATACCACAAAGGGAAAGAATCATTGTCTCCATAAGTAAAAAGTATAGCATTGCTATCAACCGACATTAGATAATTTTCTCCTATGTCACGAGCCGTATAGCGGCCTGACCTATCGTGATCGTCCCAGTTCTGCGAAGCCATGCGGAAAGGAACAGCCAATAATAACAAAACAAAAGAAATCAATGATGCCGGTTTTTCAGGAATTAGCTTTCTAAACAATTCATATACAAACATAAAACCAGCTCCTATCCATATAGAGAATGCATAGAACGATCCTGCATAAGCATAATCTCTTTCGCGTGGCTGGTTGGGGTATTGATTCAGATAAATAATTATAGCCAGACCTGTCATAAAAAAGAAACCCGCTACGACCCAGAAATCCAGTTTATTTCTTTTATAATGCCAGTACATTCCGCAAATCCCAAGCAGAAGAGGAAGCAAAAAATAGGTGTTCCTTCCCGGATTGACCTTTAAATCATCCGGAAGCTTGTCCTGATCACCCAGCCGTGCGTCATCTATGAAATTAATTCCACTTATCCAGTTGCCATGTATTGGATTTCCATTACCCTGTATATCGTTCTGTCTTCCTGAAAAGTTCCACATAAAATATCTGAAATACATAAAGCCCATCTGATACCTGAAGAAAAAGCGAAGATTCTCCACAAAAGTCGGACACACGAGAGTTCTCTTCCCAGCAGACGATTCTACAGTATATCTTCTGCCTTTTATCTTCCCCCAGTACTTATATGCTGCTTCATGATCAGGATCAGAACTATACATACGCGGGAAAATAGTCTTAAACTCTTTATGATAATCATATACAGGCTTATAATAAGGCTCGTAACGATTTTTTACCTTATTATAGCCTGCTATTTTATTTTTTACTTCAACAACAGGAGCATTGTAATTATTGCCGTATAATTTCGGAGAACTTTCGTACTGCTCCATATTAATATAATATATAAATGAAAAGATATTAGAGGGATCATTTTGATTCATTGGAGGTTTGGCAGATGAACGGATAATAATCATAGCGTATGAAGAGTATCCAATACAAATTACAGTAATTGCAGTGATTACATAATTAAGCACATATTTTCGATTCTTCAGTGAATAACGAATCCCAAAAACAAGAACAATTATTATTAAAGTAATATAAAAAAGCAGACCTGAATTATAAGGGAGTCCCAGAGTATTAACAAAAAACAGTTCAAACCATCCGGCAAAGCGTGGCAGCCCCGGTATCAGCACAAAAACCATAAGCCATAGCATAAACACGGCAAGTGTAAATGTTTTGAGGACACCTTTCGTTGTAATCTTATATTTTCTGAAATAATAAATAAACACAAGCACAGGAAGAACAAGAAGATTAAGCCGGTGGATACCTATTCCAAGTCCCATTAAATATGCAATAAGAATTAACCATCTATCCGAATAAGGTTTGTCGGCTTCATCTTCCCATTTCAACATACACCAGAATACAAGGGCAGTCATAAGCGACGACAATGCGTAAAGCTCACCCTCAACTGCGGAAAACCAGAAAGTATCGGAGAACGTATATACAAGCGCTCCTGTTATACCTGAAAAAATAACCGGTAGAATTTGATTACCTGTTGGAATTCCATTGTTGCAAAATGCTTTTCTTACAAGGTGTGTAATTGACCAGAAAAGAAACATTATAGCAAACCCGCTGCTTATGGCTGAAAATAGATTCATTGCAAGAGCGACCTTTGACGTGTCGCCACCTGCAAACAGAGTTGCAATCCGACCAAGCATAATAAACAGAGGGGCCCCGGGAGGATGACCAACCTGCAACCTGAATGCTGATAAAATAAATTCACCGCAATCCCAAAAACTTACTGTAGGCTCAACAGTCAATATATAGACCATAGATGAAATTAGAAACATTATCCATCCGGTAATCGTGTTCCAACGCCTGAATGTAGAAGATGAAGAATCCATAAAAACTTATTTTTCCATTTTCCAACTAAAAAACAAAGAACGTAAAAAAAATAACTTGTAAATCATCAACCTTTTATTTAACACTATTTGGGATATGTTTTATTACTTTTACAATCGTAACAATCAAATATATGAGAATAATTTTAACACTGATCATTCTATTATGGTTTTGCTTTCCTGTTTATGGTCAGGAGAAAGAGATGCTAAATGAAAATAAAGAAACATTATGGCTTGACATTAAATCAATAAGTTTTATTAAAAACAATGAATACTTCAATCCTATTGTTGAAGGTTATACCCTTATCGGTTCCTTTCTTAGGCCTGTTTTAATATATGCACCCTCAAATAATTTCGACTTAAGCATAGGATTGCATCAGCAAATCTATGCAGGAACATCGAAATCTATAAGGCCTCATCTATTGTTTTCAGTAAATTGGAAACTTTCTGAAAAGAGTATTTTAACGTTAGGTGCACTCGACGGATGCGATAAACATAGAATGTATGACCCTCATTTCAACGCCGAAAGAATTTATAGTGATTTTGATGAGACAGGAGCCTCCTTTGTAACAGAAACGCCATATTTTTTCAGTGACACTTGGATCAACTGGGAAAACTTTATTTTTAAAGGTGATACTGTCAGGGAAATTTTTACTGCCGGGGAATCATTTAATTATAAAATGCCGATATTTAACGAAACCATCAGACTAAACCTTCCTTTGCAGGCAAAATTTAAACACTTTGGCGGACAAATAAGTAATTACAGCGGGCATGTACTTACTTTCCTTAATTTCTCAACTGGAGTCGGAATTGATTTTAATATTGCCAACGGGAATTATGGAATCCCGGGAGTTGAATATTTGCATTTTATTTACCGCGAACTTACCGAAAAAGGAGATGCAATTACGACACATGGAAGTGCGTCATGGTTGAGATTTCATTACCATTATAAATCTTTGTACTTTGGTTCATATCTCTGGTTTGCCAGTAACTTCTTTGCTCCCGACGGTAATCAGATTTATGGATGCGTCTCGGATTATAAGGAGAATTATTTACTCTCAAAGAGAAAAATATGGACTAACTCAATAAATTTTACATTTAGACCTGGAGGAATATTCGAGTTTCTTCTTGGCTTTGAAGGATATTACGATTTTAAACTTAAGAGGATGGATACCGCAGTTGCAATACATATCAATTTTGACCGGCGGATAAAACTTAAAAGTTTTTAAAATATGCTCTATTTCTTTAAAACGAATCTCCAGGGCAAGCTAACCCAGGGTTCACCGGCATAATCTATTCCGACACGATTCGTTGCAAAATAAGAAACATTAAATCTGTTGTCTTCAATCCATATCTTTTCTGACGCTGCTAGATCTTCACCATAATATGAACCATCTATTCCGAGGGCTTTAGTAAGCTTTCCAGGCCCGTTAAATCCCTCAACCCCCCTTATTAAAGCTGCTTGCGGCTCATTTTCAGCTCCTGTTACAACATTGAGCATCCAGTACATACCGTAAACAAAATACACATATACTAGTCCGCCCTTCCCATACATAACCTTATTTCTCGAAGTTAATCCCTTTGATGCATGGCATGCTTTGTCTTCCTCTCCTCTATATGCTTCTGTTTCGGTTATCATGTATCTTACAATTGAATTGTCCGACTTGCGGACTGCGAGGATTTTACCAAGAAGATCCGGAGCTACATCCAGGACATCTCTTGTATAGAATTCGAATTTAAGTCGGATAGCCTTATTATTGGAAAACTTCCTTTCAAAAATATTTTCATTCATCACATCAGAGTGTATAAAATAACACAAACCTCTTTATAAAAAGGGCTAACGGATTACTTAGGTCAATATTATAATAATAATTTATTTAATATTTTTTTTTAAAAAAATAAGTTTTATTTTTGCACACCCGTAAAATAAAGGGTTTTTGATAAATATATGAATACTTTAAGTTATAAAACAAAATCAGTCAATAAATCTGATGTAAAAAAAGAATGGATTCTTATTGATGCCGAAGGTCAAATTCTCGGGCGTCTTGCTTCTGTTATAGCAATGCTTTTAAGAGGCAAACACAAACCTTCTTTTACGCCTCATGTTGATTGTGGCGACAATGTGATCGTTATTAATGCCGATAAGGTTGACCTATCAGGTGAAAAATGGAATCAAAAAGAGTATTTAAGATATTCAGGTTATTCTGGAGGCCAGAGGAGTACAAAAGCCAGTATTATGCTAAAAAAGAATCCTATCTTTCTTGTCGAACATGCGGTTAAAGGAATGCTCCCCAAAAACAAGCTAGGACGGGCTTTGTTTAAAAACATGCATGTTTATGCCGGTGCAGAACACAAACATGAAGCACAGAAGCCGAAACAAATTGATATAAAAAACATTAAATAACGCACATGGAAATAATCAATGCTATTGGAAGGAGAAAATCTGCAATTGCAAGGGTTTATCTGGATGAAGGTAAGGGTAATATTACAATAAATGAAACTGATTACAGGGAATACTTTAAAAGTGATACCATTTATTATATGGTTACCCAGCCACTCGTACTTCTTAATGTAAGAGAAAAATATGATATAAAAGCCTGTATTGATGGCGGAGGTATCAAAGGTCAGGCTGAAGCGTTACGGCTTGGCATTTCAAGAGCACTTATTAAGGCAAATGCTGAATTCAGGCCTGCTTTAAAGACAAACGGTTTTCTTACACGCGATCCACGCGAAGTTGAAAGAAAGAAAGCAGGAAGACCAAAAGCGCGTAAGAGATTCCAGTTCAGCAAACGGTAGTAACAAACTTATGAATTAAAATTATATAATAAAATAAATCAAGTTTAGTATCTAAATTGCAGTGACTTCTTATCTTAAGAACTACTCTGCAATTGATAAAACAGAATGTAAACTTTAAAAAAAATAAAATGCCAAGAGTTACTTTTGAAGAATTACTTGAAGCCGGAGTACATTTCGGCCACTTGAAGAGAAAATGGAATCCTGCAATGGCTCCATATATATTTATGGAACGTAATGGAATTCATATAATAGATCTGGAAAAGACTATTGAGAAGCTTGAAGAAGCTGCGTCTGCAATGAAACATATTGCCCGATCAGGGGGAAAAATCCTTTTTGTTGCAACAAAGAAGCAGGCAAAAGAGATTGTTGCCGAAAAAGTTAAAAAAGTCAATATGCCATACGTCACTGAAAGATGGCCAGGGGGTATGCTTACAAATTTCCCTACAATTCGTAAAGCAGTCAAAAAAATGACTTCAATTGATAAAATGGCATCGGACGGTACTTTTGCAAATCTTTCAAAACGAGAAAAACTACAAATAACCCGACAGCGAGCAAAACTTGAAAAAATGCTCGGAAGTATAGCCGACCTTACCAGATTACCTTCAGCAATATTTGTTGTGGACGTCAATAAGGAAAATATTGCGGTAAAGGAAGCAAAAAGACTCGGAATCCCCGTCTTCGCAATGGTTGATACTAATTCCGACCCTACTAACATTGATTTTCCTATACCTGCAAATGACGATGCATCAAAATCGATTGCCTTGATTGTTGACGTCCTTTGCAAAGCTATTGAGGAAGGTCTTAATGAAAGAAAACTCGAAAAAGATAAAGAACCCTTAGCAAAAGAGAAAAAAGATATAAGGAAAGAACTTGAAAAAAAGGCAGTTCCCGATTCAATAATCGAGGCTATTGTTAAAGAGGAAGAAGAAGTCGATATGGAAACAGGACATAAAAAATCCGATTATTTTGATGATGAAAAAAAGGAACAAAGTACTCTGTTAAATGAAGAAACAGAAGAGGCTTTTGAAGATGATGATTTGAGAAACCAATTAATTAAATGAAATGGCTAATATAACTTCAGCAGATATTGTCAAATTAAGAAAAATGACCCTTGCGGGTATGATGGATTGTAAGAGAGCACTTGAAGAAGCTGACGGTAATTTTGATAAAGCTATTGAAATTATACGGAAAAAAGGCCAGGCCGTTGCTAATAAACGTGCTGACCGCCTTGCAACAGAAGGAGCTGTTCTCGCAAAAGTTTCCCCGATGGGAAATCTCGGGGCAATGATAGTGTTAAATAGTGAAACTGATTTTGTTTCCAAGAATGCCGAATTTTTGAAGCTTGCCGAGAACATACTTAATATAGCTCTTGCCAATGAACCTGAAGACCTCGATGAACTAAAAGCTCTCAAACTTGACGGTACACCAATTTCTGATAAGATTGTTGAATATATAGGAGTTATCGGAGAGAAAATCGAGCTTTCGTTTTATGATAAAATTGAAGCTCCCTACGTTCAGGCATACGTTCACCCCGGTAATAAATTAGCTTCTCTGGCCGGATTTTCAAAAACCGGGCTTGATATTCAGGTTTATAAGGATATAGCAATGCAAATAGCCGCTATGAACCCAATCGCAATCGACAAGGAAGATGTTAAACCGGAAATTATCGCCCAGGAAATTGAAATTGGCAAAGAACAGGCAAGACTTGAGGGTAAACCCGAAGCTATGCTCGAAAAAATAGCAGAAGGAAAGCTTGGTAAATTTTTTAAAGAAAATACCCTACTGAACCAGGAATTCATAAAAGATAATAAAATAACTGTTAAACAGTACATTCAGTCGGCTGATAAAGAATTGAAAGTTACCGGATTTGTCAGATATGCATTGAATCAATAAATCCTTACTGAGCCACTATCAAAAATAGTGAAAAATGATTTATTCACGTATTTTATTGAAACTCAGTGGCGAAGCCTTTATGGGCGAAGAGAACTGTACAATTTCTGCAAAAGTGATTGGCGAATACGCCTCACAAATAATTGAAATCGTAAATGAAGGGTGTGAAGTAGCTATTGTTATTGGCGGAGGTAATATATTCAGGGGGCTAAGCAAAAGCACCGAAGGTTTCGACAGAGTTAAAGGCGACCAGATAGGTATGCTTGCGACAGTAATCAACAGCCTTGCTCTTGAAAGCGAAATTAATAAACAAGGCGGCAAGGCATCCGTATTCACTTCGATAAGGATGGAACCTGTCGGTCAGCTTTATAACCGTGACGAAGTAATAAAAGCATTAAAGAAAAAAAATGTCTGCATTCTGGCCGGAGGGACAGGAAATCCTTTCTTTACAACCGATACAGCAGCAGCCTTGAGAGCATTGGAAATATCTGCAAACTTGCTACTTAAGGGAACAAGAGTTGATGGTGTGTATAATACTGACCCTGAAAAAGACCATTCAGCTATTATGTTTAAAGAAATTTCTTTTGATGAGGTCATTAAAAATAACCTTAAGGTTATGGATTCCACCGCTTTCACTTTATGCCGCGATAATAAAATGCCAATAGTAGTCTTTAATATGAACGTTAAAGGAAATCTTAAAAAAATTGTAAACGGCATAAAAATAGGCACTTTTATAATCTAATTCTCCATCCATTGAATATTAAGGTATTTTATTACTTTTGTTTTAATTTAAAAAATTCTTTAATGTAATGTCTTACGTTATGAATGAGGAAATTGAACTTGTTCTGGAAGAAGCCAGAGACAGGATGCAAAAAGCCTTAGAACATCTTGAATATGAACTTGCAAGGCTAAGAGCAGGCCGTGCCACACCAAATCTCCTTGATGGAATTACTGTCGATTATTATGGCGTAAATTCTCCTCTGTCGCAAGTCTCCAATATCAACACTCCCGACGCTAAAACTATCCTTATCCAACCATGGGAAAAAAGCATGCTGAATATTATTGAAAAAGCAATAATGGCTGCAAACATAGGGCTTGTCCCAATAAATAACGGAGAAGTAATAAGAATAAATATCCCTCCTCTTACAGAAGAAAGACGATATCAGCTTGTCAAACAAGTAAGATTAGAAGCTGAAACTGCGAAAATTAGCATAAGAAATTCACGCAAATGGGCTAATGACGAACTTAAAAAACTTCTGAAGGAAGGACTTCCCGAAGACCTTGAAAAAATTGCCAGTGAAAAAGTTCAGGAAATGACTTCTGATTTTACTTCAAAAGTTGAAAAAGTAGTGGCTCAAAAGGAAAAAGAAATAATGACTGTTTAATTCAATTAATTAATATATATATATATATATTAATATTAAACTGCAATATCTGGTAATCCAGTCGTACAATTTTTACAAATATCTATCTTTTTTCTTTCAATAAGAAATATATTCCTGAAATTTTTATTGATTTTACCTTTCCATATCTCGTGGAATGATGAATTCCCTATATTACCCAAACAATAATATGCAGTTTTGTCGAAACAACAAGGCAAAACTTTTCCATCCCACGTAATAACAGGATTTATCCATAATCTCAGGCATCTGCTTCTAAGCTTTCCTTTCAGCCTGTAATTATTATCTTCTTTTATATAACGCCGGTACTTGTTATAGTCGGGAAGCCACTCATCAAAGTTTCCCGTTATGATTTGCATTGACTTAAGCTTTAACGTTGAACAGGTTTCCCTGGCAAACCGCCTCAATTCACTTATCTGGGATTGATTATACCGATTAACAAGACATTGAATTTCAATTTTAAGTGACGATTTATTTTCGGCCCTTGCCCTGGATAGTTTTCTGATTCCTTCGAGCACTAAATTCAGGTTACCACCGCTGCGATACTTTTCATAAGTGTATTGATCCATCCCATCCACCGGCACAATTACCCTCCTGATTCTGGATGATACAAGCTTTTCAATATTCTCATCTGAAAAGAAATGACCGTTTGTTGATAATGTTATTCCGATCCCTTCAGCTATCGTCACAAATGAAAAAAACTCAGGATGTAGCATTGGCTCACCCTGAAAATAAAGGTTTATATTAAAAAGATATGATTTGAGTTCGGAAATTATTTTTTCAAACATTTGAATATTCATCAGGCCTTCATCTCTATTAAGTCTTCCAGCTCCCTTGAAACATTCGGGACAGCTTAAATTGCATTTACTGCTTATTTCAATATTTATTGTTGCAGGCATACCCCAGATTAAAGGCCTCTTTGTAATAAGACTTAGACTATAAGCCATAAATAATTTAACCAAATTTATATACTTAATCATAATTTTTAACTTTTTAATGTTCTGAATGTTATATATTTACATAATATTTTAATTCCTTATAGGGTAAAAATAATCCTTTCCGGTCATTAGTAAGAACAAAATAATTATACTGTAACTAATAAATGAAATTATAAATCAAAAATCTTACGACAATGAAAAAGTTAATAAGTATCACAGGCATCTTTTTAGCAATTATGTTGATTATCACTTCCGGCACTACAGCTATTGCCGGACCGGGAAAAGATAAAAAGAAAACTTTGCAGCAATCACTTATCGTTCTCAGAGGCAAAGTTATTGACAAGGAAACTCTATCACCTCTGGTATTCGCATCTGTTACGGTTAAGGAAACCAATGTTGCTACGGTTACCAATATTGATGGTGAATTTATAATCAAAATACCCGAGACAGAAATTTCTAAAAACCTTGAACTTTCTTTCATCGGTTACAAAAACAAAATTATTCCCCTGATAGAACTTAAGGACGACGGATTCAAGAATATAATAACTATGGAGCCGGCACCTATACCTTTAAAAGAGATTATTATTAAACCTATAATGCCCGATGAAATAATCAATAATCTTATCACTTCTATTCCAAAGAATTATCCGAATATTCCAAACCTGATGACGGCTTTTTACAGAGAGACTATACGTAAGAACAGATCTTATATTTCAATCGGCGAAGCCGTTGTCGAAATATTCAAAGCTCCTTATCAAAACGATCTCCGATTCGATGCTATACGTATTTATAAGGGACGAAAGAATACGGAAATGGCAAAATCTGATACCGTGCTTTTTAAATTGCAAGGTGGACCGACAACATCCCTTGAACTGGATATCATCAAAAATCCCGAGGCTATTCTTACACGCGAGGCTTTAGGCTTTTATAACTACACACTTACAGGTGTGGTTGAAATAGACGGCAGATCGAATTATATAATCGAATTTAGCCAGAAGCCTGAAATCACCATGCCGTTATTTATGGGAAAACTTTTTGTCGATATGCAAACTTTTGCTCTTTCGAGTGCTGAGTTTGGTTTTAATCTTTCAAATAAAGAAGAAGCCACAGCATTGTTCATAAAGAAAAAACCTCTCGCTATGCAGGTAACTCCTGAGGTTGCATCATACATTGTAAAATACCGTCAGCAAAACGGCAAATGGTACTTCGCATATTCAAGGGCTGAAGTCAAGTTTAAAGTTAACTGGAAAAGAAAACTCTTCAACACAAATTATGTAACTATGGCAGAAATTGCTGTAACTGACAGAACCGATGAAGAAGTTATTAAATTTGCTGGAAGGGAAAAACTAAGATACTCTGATATCTTTATTGAAGAAGTGGCAGCATTTGCTGATGAAAACTTCTGGGGCGATTATAATGTAATTGAGCCTGACCAGAGCATAGAACAAGCCATCAGGCGTCTTGCAAGAAAAGTAAAGTTCAGTGATCGTGAAAAATAACAACAAATGTCATATTCATATTATAATTTAATAAATGCCGGGAGAAAATGAAATAATAAGTAAGATCAGGCAAGGTGATATCAAAAGTTTTGAAACACTTTTTCGATCTTACTACATTTCTCTCGTAAGATATGCAGGAACACTGATAAAAGATAAGAACACAGCTGAAGAAATAGTTCAGGAACTTTTTACAAAAATCTGGGATGAAAGAGAAAACCTTAAAATAAAAAGCTCTGTCCCCGGATATCTGTTTAAATCGGTCCATAATAGATGCTTACATTATATTGAGCATCTAAAAGTGGTGAAAAAACATCTCCAAGAAATTAATAGTGATTATGATATCTCATACAATAATACTGATAATGAAGTTAATTTCAGAGAATTACAAGAAACAATAGCCGAAGTTCTCGAACGACTTCCTGAAAAATGTGGAAAAATATTTTGTATGAACAGATTTGAAGGACTTAAATATCTGGAAATAGCTGAAAAAATGGGAATATCAGTTAAAACGGTTGAATCCTGCATGGGCAAGGCACTTAAAGAATTTAGAAAAACATTTAGAAAAAACAAAAATGATACATTCCAATAATTATACTGAAAAAGAGTGGGCAGAATATGCCTCCAGTCTTTCAGGTGAAGTGGGAAAAAATAAAAAGTTTCCGGGAAAGGAAAACATAATCCTTGAAAAGTACTGGAAAGCAACAGAGTCTGGTTTTAATCCTGAAGAAATTGATGTTGACAGTGCCTGGGAAAAAATTATATCAGGTATAACAGAAGCCAATTCAACTTCTATCAAAAAAAATAACAGGTCTTACTTAAAGATTGCTGCAGCAATAACTTTAATTTTAACTTTGAGCGCTGCAGTTCTATACATAACTCGAACATCCCAGTCCAATTATGTTGTGGTAAGTACAGGAGAAAAAGATGCCGTTAAAGAAATATCTTTACCGGGCGGTAACAGAGTATGGCTCAACAGAAATTCTACACTCTCCTATAAAACAAAACCTGATGATAACTCGAAAAATATAAAGTTAAGCGGTGAAGGTTATTTCGATATCGTCCATGATCCTTCACATCCTTTTATTATCGATGCAGGTAAAGCTACAATAAGAGTTATAGGCACTACTTTCAACGTTATAACCAGCAATTCGAAGAAAGAAGTTGAAGTTTTCGTTGAAAGCGGAAATGTTCTGCTTTCAACCGTTTCAGGCAAAGACGTCGTACTCGAACCAGGATATATTGGCAGAGCAGATAATAAATCGGCAATAAAAATCCTAAACAACAATAAAAATTACCTTGCATGGAAAACCGGTTTGCTTGTTTATGAAGATACTCCATTAAATGAAGTTCTACATGATCTTAACAGGGTTTATGGCATTAATATTACTGTCGAAGACCCCTCAATTCTGGACTACCGTATAACTTCAACATTTGATAAAGATCCTGGAGAAACAATTATTAATGTTATTTGTATTACCTTTAATCTTAATTATGTGAAAGACAACGCTGATTACCATCTTTCACGAAAATAGAACAATAATATAACAATAAGGCATGATATCCTGGGATAAATGTGCAAAATATATTTCAGGGATTGCTACGCTGATGTTTCTGTTTTGTCCATTGATTTCGCAAGCTCAGGAAAGCATTCTCGATTCTTTATTGACTTTCAAATCGGGTAATGTAAAAATTGGAAATGCTCTAAATATAATAAGCAGGCAAACAGGATATTATTTTACTTTCGATAGCAAGCTCATCAATAGGAATAAAAAGGTAAATTTTACATTTGAAAATGTAAGACTAAAGGAAATACTCAGAACTATAATCGGTAACGATTCGGTCGACTTTACAGTTGTCAACAAATACATAATCATTTTCAAGCCTCAGCCCGTAGCTGAAGCACTACCTGAAATGCCAACATGGGAAATAAAAGAAATAACCGGAACTGTTACCGATGAGGAAACTGGTGAACCCATTCCTTATGTATCAATAAGTCTGCCCAAAAAAGGTAAAGGAACCATAACCAACACTAATGGAGAATTTATGCTTAAAATTTACAGGGAATGGATATACGATACTCTTATAATATCGCAACTGGGATATTATAAGGAAAAAATTCCTATTAGCCGGGCCGTAACTAATAAATTAAATATATCCCTTAAAAGAGATTATGTTCCAATTCCTGAAATTATTATACGTAATCAGTTGCCAACCGAAATTGTTAGAAAAGCTTATTTATCAATTACAAAGAATTTTGGAAATTCACCCGCCCTCCTTATGGCTTTCTACCGCGAAGCTGTTATTAAGAAAAATGATCTTCAAATTTATTCCGAAGCCATTGTTGAAATATATAAATCTTCTTATTCTGCGACATTTGCAGGCGACCAGATGAAAATTATAAAAAGTCGCAAAATTGAAAATACAGGTTTGAAAGACACTCTTACCGTAAGGCTTAAGGCCGGACTTCAAAGCTGTCTTTCCCTCGACGGTGCACGAAATCCGTTCGATTTCATTATACCTGAAAATTTTTCCCAATATGATTACAGAATGACCGATATTGTAAAAGTTGACCAGGGAACAGCTTATGTAATTGAGTTCATTCAAAAACCATTTGTTGATATTCCTCTGTTTATGGGTTCAATTTATATAAATACAATGAATTATGCTATTGAACATGCTGAATTTGAACTTAATCCGGCTTTTATAAAAAAGAATAAAGAAGATTATATCACCTATCAATCAAAAGATTATAAAATAATGCCTATCTCAGTTAAATATCAGGTAAGTTACAAAAACATCGGTGAAAGATATTTTCTAAATCATGTAAGAGGCGATTTAAATTTCACTGCTCACCATAAAAAAAGATTGTTCAACACACCATTCAAAGTATTTTTTGAAATGGCAGTAACCGATATTAAAACAGAAAATGTAGCACGATTCGACCGAGAAGAAATTGCGCCTCTTCATTCGGTATTTTCAAAGACAATCAAAAGTTACGACCCTGAATTCTGGGACGATTTCGATTTCTTGAAACCTGAAAGCAATCTTTTGCAGGAATTAAAAAATATGAAAGCTCGCTTTCAGGAATTTTCCAATCAATAATAAAAATTTTCAAACATTGCCTATAAACTTCATAATTCTTAAGTCATCATTCCTTGTTCTATATTCCTTCTCTTCTTCAGTTCAACTCAATATCTATTAATCAAATTGTAAAGCTCAGATAAGTCGGGTGTAAGTATAATTTCCGTTCTCCTGTTTTTCTGACGTGCCTCCGGAGTATTTCTGTCATCAACCGGATCATATTGACTTCTGCCGGCAGCAGTGAGTCTTTTAGGATCAATATTACTTCCTTCGAGTAGAACCCTTACCACAGTTGTTGCCCTTTTTACACTAAGGTCCCAGTTATCTACTAACTGCCCACCGGAAGGCCTGTATGGAACATTATCGGTATGACCTTCAATGACAATCTGTATATCCGGATTCTTTTCCAGCACCGCTGCAAGTTGTCTGAGAGCCTTACGTCCATTTGCATCAATTTCCCAGCTTGCTGTTTTGAATAGAAGTTTATCGGCGAGTGAAACATACACTTTGCCGTTACGGGTTGTAACAGAAAGACCCATATTCTCAAATCCCAGTAATGCTTCAGATACTTTGTTTTTAAGTTCCTGTACAATCTGCTTCTGTGCATCAAGAATTCTTTCAAGCTCAATCAGCTTGGCATTACGTTTTTCCAGTTCATAGGACAATTCATCGAGTGCTGCTTTTTTCTCATCCAGGTTTTGTTCAAGCTGACGTAATAAATTTTCCTTATTTTGTAGATTCTCCTGAGCAGCCTGTAACTCTTCAAGCAGTCGGCGAGTCTCGGCAACATTCCCTTTGATGAGTTCCTCATGCGCGTTCTGTAATTCGCTAAACTTTGCCACGAGTTTATTGTATTCCGCCTTAAGTTCGTTGCGCTCGCTTACAGCAGCTTTTAATTCCGCCTCAAGTTTCTTTGTTTCTTTTTCATACTCTTCAACTTTCGCTTCAAGTTCCTTCTTATCCATTGCCAAAACGATATTCTCACTTTTAAGCTCATCACGCTCATTCAGATACATCTTACTAGTATCCTGCAACATTCTGTATTTCTTCGCCGGAACGCACGAAAAAACTACTAGTAATAATGTTACAATTAACAGTTTTGATAAAGCAATATTTTTCATCCAGAAAAATTTTTTAATAACTAGAACAACCTTTAATTGTTGCAGTTTTGTTTTAACAAACAAAAATAATAAAATCCCTATATCACTTACGGCAAATAAAGACGAATAATATTTATTATCTTTGTATTGTCTGTTAACTTCAAATATTGAATGGCACAAAGTTATCGTATTTTAACAGCTATTTCAAACCCTTCGGATCTTAAAAAATTAAAAAATGAAGAGCTACTGGTTCTCTGTGATGAACTACGAAATTTTATTATAGAATCTGTAAGTAAAAACCCGGGGCATTTAGGTTCAAACCTCGGCGTAATAGAACTCACTGTTGCCCTTCACTATGTTTTCAATACTCCTTACGATAAAATAATCTGGGATGTTGGACACCAGGCTTATGCTCACAAAATACTTACAGGCAGAAGAGAAAAGTTTCATACCAACAGAAAATACAAAGGAATTAGTGGATTCCCTAAAATGTCAGAGAGTGAATTTGATGCTTTTGGTGTAGGGCATTCTTCAACCTCCATATCGGCAGCGCTGGGTATGGCAATTGCAGCACAACAAAAAGGAGAGAACAGACAAGTAGTAGCAGTAATCGGTGATGGAGCAATGACAGCCGGACAAGCATTTGAAGGAATGAACAATGCAGGTATTACAAAATCTAACCTGCTTGTGATTCTTAATGATAACAACATTGCAATTGATGCAAACGTGGGCGCTCTTAAAGAATATCTCCTCGACATTACGACAAGCCGGACTTACAATAAATTTAAAAACGAGTTATGGAATATCCTCGGAAAAATAAGTAAAATGGGGCCTAATGCAAGGTCGTTTGCAGCCCAGGTCGAGTCGGGGTTTAAAAGCACTATCCTCGATCGCAGTAACTTATTCGAAGGATTGAATTTCAGATATTTTGGCCCTATTGACGGACACGACGTACTTCATCTTGTGGAAGTTCTTAATGACCTCAAACATATCCCCGGTCCTAAACTACTACATTGTATAACAGTAAAAGGTAAAGGATATAAGTTCGCAGAAGAAAATCAGACTACCTTTCATGCTCCGGGGATATTTAATAAAGATACCGGAGAAATAATACATCCTTCATCACCTGACGAACCACTGACTTATCAGGAGGTCTTTGGCGAAACTATTCTTGAACTGGCAAGAAAAAACCGTAATATCTATGGCATCACTCCTGCAATGCCTAGTGGCTGCTCACTTTCATTAATGATGAAAGAATTTCCTGAAAGGACATTTGATGTAGGAATAGCCGAACAACATGCAGTTACTTTTTCAGCAGGACTTGCAACACAAGGTATCATACCTTATTGTAATATTTATTCATCTTTCCTTCAAAGAGCTTACGACCAGATAATTCATGATGTGGCTCTTCAGAATCTTCATGTTGTTTTCTGCATCGATCGAGCAGGCCTTGTTGGCCCCGACGGTGCTACACATCACGGATTATTCGATATAGCATTTATGCGTAATATTCCCAATATGATCGTAAGTGCACCTATGAATGAAATTGAATTAAGAAACCTGATGTATACAGCCCAGCTCGAGAAAATAAAATCGCCAATGAGTATCAGATACCCAAAAGCTACAGGAATTTTCCATGACTGGCGAAAGCCTTTTGAAGAAATAGAAATCGGTAAAGCTCGACTCATTTCGGAAGGCTCCGATATTGCAATACTAAGCTTTGGGCACCCCGGTAACTTTGTCATTAAAGCATCTGAAATACTGAGAAAAGAAGGAATAATGCCGGCACATTTCGACATGCGCTTTGCGGCCCCTCTCGATACGGAAATATTACATTCAATCTTCCAGAGATTTGATAAAATAATCACAATCGAGGACGGAATCCTTAAAGGAGGATTTGGAAGCGCTGTTATCGAATTTATGACTGATAACGGTTATAACGCAACGGTAAAACGACTTGGAATATCTGATTATTTTGTTGAACAAGGCACTCAGGAAGAACTTATTGCAGAATGTGGATTTGACGTTAACGGAATTGTCAAAGCAGTAAAAGAAATGGTTGACTCTCCGTATTCCTCTGTATTAAGCTCTGTGAATTCTATAAAAATAAAAACTTATAACAAAAATCATTAACACTTATATTTATGAGAACATTATTAACTTACATGGCAGTCCTTATATTTATTTTTTCATGTGCTTCCGAAAATAAAAAGGAAAAAGAGGAATGGATTCAACTCTTTAATGGCAAGAACCTTGATGGCTGGGTCATAAAAATAAAAGGACACCCACTTGGTGAAAATTTTAAGAACACTTTCAGAGTCGAAGACGGAATTTTGAAAGTAAGCTATGATAAATATGAAAACTTCGATGAAAGCTATGGTCATATTTATTTTAATAAGCCCTTTTCATACTACAAGATCAGAGCAGAATACAGGTTTACAGGAGAACAATGCCCCGGAGGTCCTTCGTGGGCCTTTAGAAACAACGGCATAATGTTCCATTGCCAGTCACCTGAATCAATTAAGCTCGACCAGGACTTCCCTGTTTCAATAGAAGCACAACTTCTTGGTGGTGACGGTGTTTCGGAGCGAACCACAATGAACGTCTGTACTCCCGGTACACATATTGTAATTGATACAAGCCTTGTTACCAATCACTGCACAAATTCGAAATCAAAAACATTTCACGGCGATGTATGGGTAACCGCTGAACTTGTAGTTTATGGCGACAGTATAATTCACCATATTGTCAATGGCGACACCGTTCTTACTTACTCAAAACCACAGGTTGGCGGAAGCAATAAACCAGCTGATTACCCTGTCCCTGACGGGACGTTGATAAAAGAAGGATATATTGCACTTCAGGCCGAAAGCCATCCGACAGAATTCAGAAAAGTTGAATTGCTTGACCTTAGCAAAGATAAGAGACAAAAGTAAGAGCAACGACTGAAATCTCAACCGTAAGTTTCAGAGGAAAAAGACAAAATATTTTTGAAAAAGCTTTATTTTCGCATTCTGTAACCTGAAAACAAATAAAGCATCTATCTGCAAGAATTTAAGAAATACGACTTAGTCGGCCCGGATGGCGGAACAGGTAGACGCGCTGGTCTCAAACACCAGTGGCAGCAATGCTGTGTGGGTTCAAGTCCCACTCCGGGTACTTGTAAAAATCAATTAAAGGCAACCTCCTGATATTTATACGATAAAATTTAAACATTATTAAGTAAATTTTAAAAAGTAAAAAATTATTCTTATAATTGTTACTGTAATAAAATCAATTTTATATGGACAAAAGGATAAATGAACTTTTTGAAGAATACAGGAAAGGTGGTTTATCCCGACGCGATTTCCTGAAAAAACTGACAATATATGCAGGTGGTACTGTTGCAGCTATGGCTATACTCCCTTCCTTCGGAGATGAGTTTTCCAATCTTGAAGAGTTACAGGATTATCCCGGCCTGGTAACAGAGTATATAAAATATCCGGGTGCAACATGTGATATGAGAGCATACCTCGCCCGGCCGGCAGAAAATAAAAAATACCCGGCAGTAATAGTAATTCACGAAAATCGTGGACTTGTACCTCATATACAAGATGTAACCAGACGCATGGCAAGAGAGGGATTCCTTTCACTTGCGCCCGATGCACTTTCTCCATTTGGCGGAACGCCTGAAGACATAAGCAATGTGGGAGAGCTCTTCAAAAAGCTCGACAATGATGAGACAGTCAAAAACTTCACCGCAGCAGTGAAATATCTCGAAACGCATCCCAACTCAAATGGTAAAGTGGGCTGCACCGGATTCTGCTGGGGAGGTGCTATGACTAATCAGGTGGCCGTTAATGCACCTACACTCAAAGCTGCTGTACCCTATTACGGACGTCAGCCGGCGGTAGAAGATGTTCCGAAAATAAAAG
>JAGPFZ010000027.1 GCA_018056245.1 Bacteroidales bacterium | reverse complement strand
AAGCTTCCTTGGTCAATTCTACTCCGCGTGGATTTGTCCCGGCTTTTGGTAGCTTAATATAAGCATTTCTTCCCAATTTCTCCAAAATTTCTATTTGAATTTCCTTTGAAATATAGTAAAAACCTCCCTTATTTGACCAATTAACCTGAATTAAAATCATATCACAGGTTGGTAAATATGTTTTCCTGAATTCCTTTGATTTTTCGGCATCGAAGGTCTATATTAATTTGATTCCGATAGGATTAGCACCTGTAATAGTCTTAATTGAAATCGGAATATCATTAACTATTACATCCACTTCAGGTGCGGTAATTGGGACATCTGTCTTCACAGCTTGTTTTCCAAATTTATAAATCAGCAGAGCAATAATTATTTTTCTCGTACTATACCAACTTCCATACCTATCTTCCCGGCTCTTGAACTTTCTAGTTTTGCAAGATAAAATAACATGGGGAGTTTGTTCTGAATTTTATAAACTGCCTTTGTTTCGTTAAGGGTATCAATTATTTGTTGATTCATGATAAATAGGCTAAAACTATTTGATGCTTTCAATACAATTCAAAGCTCGTAATTTTAATTGATTCTTTTATAATTTACCCACTTTATAACAATGTAATCTCAATCTCCCGGCCTTTCTCTTCTGCAGATACATAACCTGTATATATTGTTGCAATCACATCTGCTGCGAGGTTGCTATCGCTTTCCAGGGGAGTGTTATATGCAACAGTCCTGTAAAAAGCCTCCATCTCATGCTGGTAGCCGTTAAACCACGATTCATCAGGGCTAACCCACGACCAACCTTGTTTAGTTTCAGTCTTTTCAACTATATAGATATCGCTGAAATATTTCTCATCTGGTGTGTATGTCTGCATTGCATTGTTTGGGCTCATATTGCAAAGCGTGCGGTGGTTATCTGCAAACACTTCGAGCCTGTTCACAACGCCTCCGAGAACAAGCTCGCTGGCAATAATGTCGGCGAATGTACCGTCTTCGAATACGACGTGCATAATGCCATAGTCTTCAATATCGCGGTAGCCTGTACGCAGATGACCTGTGTTTCTGAAGTTTTTCATCCTTGTAACAGTGTGAGCTCTTGCCGATATTAAAACAGGCCTGATAGGTTTACCAGTTCTGTTCTTTCCCTCGACGTATTTCAGATAAACAGCGCCTGCCAGAGGATGGCATCCCTTACCGATAAGTGAACCTCCGCCGGAAAATCTCCATATACCGTACACCGGAGAATGTGATCCGGAGTGTGACTCTTCTCCGAGCATCCTCAACACCTGAGCATCGGACTTTTCAATTATCTCCTTTTCCTTCTGAATGGCCGGAGCATAAATCCAGTTTTCTGCATACATTATCCTACCTTTGCTCCTCTTTTCTGCATCAAGCATTCGTCTCAGACTGCCAAGTGTGTGTTCCAGTCCGAAACGTCGCGGAAAAGTATCGCCGCTGAACTCTTCTGACCCGTCTCCGAAATAGCCGGTCAAAGGTTTCTCAACAATTACATCTCTATTCCGATTAAGACATTTTATAGCAAGCTCCTCGTGTGTCGAGGGAGGAGTGCATACATGAACAACATCGGAATTCTCAATCAGCTCATCAGCTGAACCTAAGGCTTTTATTGCACGCTGAGCAGTATATTGCTCGAGTTTTTCCCTGGTCGGGGAATAAGCGCCTGTAATTTCAGCATTTACAGATGTGACTTTTTTGAGCGCTTCGTAATGAAAGCGTGCCGCATACCCTGAACCCAATATCCCGACTCTTATAGTTTTCCCTGAAGCCATTTCAGTATGTATTAGCTTTGTTGAAAATTTTAATTAAAAACCTTATGAAAAACAAAATTAAAATTTTAACCGAATATAATATTTCATTATCATTTGAATGAAATTTCATTAACATTACACCTATTTCCTTTAATTATTTACTTTTGCGGAATAAAAAATAAATAACCTCACAATGCCATCAATATCAGAAAAAGGCAGAGTAATGCCCTCGTCGCCAATCAGGAAACTGTCATCATTTGCTGATGAAGCAAAAAGAAAAGGCAGAAAGATATACCATTTAAATATAGGACAGCCTGACATACCTACACCTGACACTGCGCTAAATAGATTAAAAAATCTCGACATCAGGATTATCGAATACAGTCCTTCTGCAGGTAATGAATCATACAGAAAAAAACTTGCAGAGTATTACCGCAGAATCGGCATTAATATTGACTACAATAATATAATCATTACTACAGGTGGGTCGGAAGCTGTACTTTTTGCATTAATGGCATGCATAAATCCGGGCGAGGAAATAATCACATCCGAACCGTTATATGCAAATTATATTGGTTTTGCAACAGAAGCAGGTGTCAAAGTAGTTCCGATAACCTCATATATAGAAGAAGACTTTGCACTTCCGCCTATAAGGGAAATAGAGAAAAAAATAACACCTAATACGAAAGGTATTCTTATTTGTAATCCTAATAATCCGACCGGTTATCTTTATTCAAAAGAAGAGCTTTTGACCCTGAGAGATATTGTTAAAGAACATGATTTATTTTTGTTCTCCGATGAGGTTTACAGGGAATTTTGTTACGATGGGGCAGAATATTTTTCTGCAATGAAACTCGAAGGGATTGACCAGAATGTAGTTATGTTTGATTCCGTTTCTAAGGGTTATAGTGAGTGTGGCTTGAGAATAGGGGCTCTTGTCACAAGAAATAAACAAGTGCTTGACACTGTTATGAAGTTTGCACAGGCAAGACTCTCACCTCCCAGCCTTGGTCAGATTGCTGCTGAAGCTTCTATAGATACCGAACCACTATATTTCAGAGAAATAAACAAAGAATATACCGAAAGGAGAAATTATCTGGTTGAAGCTTTGAACAATATACCCGGCGTGTATTGTCCAAAACCTAAAGGCGCTTTTTATGCCATGATTTCACTTCCGGTTGACGATGCAGATAAATTTGCGCAATGGCTGCTGGAAGAGTTCGAATATAAGAACCAGACTGTTATGATTGCTCCAGCTTCGGGATTCTATTCTACACCCGGACTTGGCAAGAACCAGGCAAGGATTGCTTACGTGCTTAATATTAACGACCTCAGAAACGCAGTTGAAACACTTTCGGAAGCTTTAAAGGTTTATCCAGGCAGGATAGATCATTCTTTGTAAAGCAAATACCTTGATCTCATCTTTTTGAATTTTTCAAGCCCTTCTTTCCATGTTTCTTTAATCTCGTTCTCACTCATTCCTTTTATAATTTGTTCTCTTAACTCAGGGCCGCCTGCAAGAACATCGAAATAATTATTAAAGAACTTCTCCTTTTCGGGGAAATCGCGGTATGCACTTATCAACCATCCAAGGTTTAATGAATGGGAAGGTATAATGCCTTCATTAATCGAATTTCGCAGGTCCGTTCCGTAACATACTCTGCCCAATAATGGAGGATTTGCCGCGCCAGGCATACTGCGCGGTATAAAACTGAATCCCCTGTCGGGTAGATCGGGATGTCCAAACACCTGGAATGGAAAATCGGTTCCTCTGCCGCACGAAATGACCGTGCCTTCAAAAAAACAAAGAGAAGGATAAAGCAATACCGCAACCTGATTCGGAAGATTCGGTGAAGGCCTTACAGGAAGGTCATAAAGTAAATTATGTTCATAATTTTTACATTTTACAACTTTAAGGTTACATCTGATGCCTCCTTTGAGCCATCCTTCGCCATTAATCATCATGGCATATTCCCCTATAGTCATTCCATGGACAACCGGGACAGTATGCATACATACAAACGATTTCCATCCGGGATCAGGTATGTTCCCATCGAAATAGAAACCATTAGGATTCGGACGATCAAGCACAACAAATGTCACACCATTTTCCGCACAGCTTTCCATAACATAATGCATTGTCGAAATGTATGTATAAAACCTTGTACCAACATCCTGTAAGTCAAAAACAACTGCATCAATTCCGGAAAGATGTTCAGGAGTCGGTTTATATGTTTTCCCATACAGACTTACAACAGGAATTCCCGTTTGCGGGTCAATACTGTCAGCAATCTTATTCCCTGCATCGGCCATGTTTCTGAAACCGTGTTCGGGAGCAAAAATCAGTTTAATTTTAACGCCATGCGACAGAAGTTCATCAACTACATTACGTTTCCCGGCTACAGAAGCCTGATTGGCCACAATAGCCACTTTTTTGCCTTTAAGATATTTCATATACTTCGAAGGCTGCATATCACCGGTAACGATGTTACTGCTTTGTATAATGCCCGACATTGCCAGAGAGAAAAGAGCCAGGCTTAAATAGTTACATAAATGCATAATTACATGTATTAAGAAATTCTATCATAAAACAAATCTAATGAATTTCATTTACAATGGAAATCTCAATGTCGGATATAGAATATACCCTCTGGCGGAGGATAAAATAGAATGCCTATTTACCACGGGCTTCGCGGATTGTCACGGATAGTTGTTTCAAATAATCAATGTTAATCAGTGTGATCCGTGGTGAATTTCCTATATTTGAAAACCATATTGAACATGAACCTGCCATATTTTATAGCACAACGACTGATAAAAGAAAAACGCCAGGGAGCATCATTTTCCAGGCCTATTAATGTCATTGCCGTTGCCGGTATTGCCATCAGCCTGGCAGTAATGATACTTGCTGTGGCAGTCCTTACTGGATTCAAACAGCAGATAACCGACAAAGTTGTTGGATTTGGTTCTCATATTCAGATAGTTAATTTTGATTCCAACATATCTTACGAAACTGTACCGGTAAGCACCAATCTCGATTTCTTACCGCGTTTAAAAGAACTTCCAGGTATAAAGCATATCGAAATATATGGAACCAAAGCCGGTATAATCAAGACTGATGAAGATATACAGGGTGTGGTTCTAAAAGGTATCGGCTCCGATTTCGATTGGAGTTATTTCCGCAGTTGTATTGTCGAAGGTTCGGTTTTTACCGTAAATGACTCCACGCCAACAAACAATGTAATCATTTCAAAAAAACTTGCTTCGATGCTTCGCCTGAAAACAGGCGACTCGTTTGCCATGCATTTTATCCAGGATCCGCCCCGTATGAGGAAATTTACAATAAGCGGAATATATGAAACAAGTCTCGAGGAGTTCGACAAAATTTATGTATTCTGCGATATTCATCATATCCGCCGTCTCAATGGATGGAAAGATGACGAAGTAAGCGGATTCGAAATATTCATAGACGATTTCAGCAAACTCGATTTAATGACCTATCTGGTGAGGGATGTAATAGGTTACAGGATGAATCCTGACGAAATCAAAGTAAAGGTTACGAATATCAGGATGAGATATCCACAAATATTCGACTGGCTTAGTTTTCAGGATACCAATGTCGTTATCATAATAATTCTGATGCTTGTTGTTGCCGGTTTTAACATGATATCCGGGCTTATCATACTGATACTCGAAAAAACCAATATGATAGGTATCCTTAAGGCGTTAGGCTCTGAAGACGGCACAATCAGAAAAATATTCATGTACCAGGCAGCATGGCTGATATCCAAAGGACTATTCTGGGGTAATATTATAGGGATTGGGCTCGGATTACTGCAACTAAAGACAGGCCTTATATCACTCGATCCTTCTTCATATTATCTTAAAACGGTGCCCATCAACCTTGATGTCCTGAATATTATACTGCTTAACGTGGGCACTATGGCAATAATATTGTTTATTCTGCTTGTTCCGGCTCACATTATAAGTAGGATTACTCCAGTAAAGGCAATAAGGTTCGACTGATTTTTTACTGCCGGCTTTTGGGATGTTGTAAGGGCAAAAGATTAGTTTTACAGAACATTAGTCTGCATAAAAAAGAAGAAGAAACAATTTCAGCTCGAATCTCAGGGAAGAAAATTACAATATTCGGAATATCTTGCAAGGATTTCAGAAACAAATGCTACTGGTTCCGAACCTCTGCAGTAACCGAATTGCACAACAGGATCGTTATAGAACTGAGGATCTGACTTTTTAAGCAGGAAGGATTCTACGTTATTATCCCACAAAAGAGGGTCTCTACCATATTTTTCTGCAAGTTTCATGGCATCGAGGACATTGCCTTGTCCGGCATTATATGATGCCAGGATAAACTTAAGCCGTTCGTTCTCGTTGGGTATTCTGTTCTCAAAAAATTTCTGCAGATAACTGAGGTAGAGAACTCCGCCTTTAATGTTATTTATTGGAGAAGATGTAATATCTATACCAAAGCTTTCTCCTGTGGAAGGCAGTACCTGCATAAGACCGTATGCGCCGGCCTGTGAAACGGCATCATGCCTGAACCTCGATTCCTGATACATGAGTGAGGCAAGAAGCCTCCAATCCCACTTTAATGAGTCGCTGTAAATTTTTATATATTGATCCCATGGTGATATTTTCCCAGTATTAAGGGCATAAAAGTCACTTTTAAAAATCCTCACCATTTCTCCATTCATAAAATATTTCGAATAGAGAATCGAATAAAGCTGGTTTTCTTTAATCAGTGCCAGCCATTCGTTCAGGGCTGTCAGTAGTTTTTCCGAACCATTTTTCCTGACTCCCCATGCAAGATCGGAAGGAATATTTAAAGCTGTTGAGACATCAACTATCGGATAATATTTCGAATTAACCAGTGCAATATTTTCATCGCATACTGCATAATCAATTTCTCTTCTGGCAACAAGCGATATTATTTTTTCCGTTTCGAAAGGAACTTCAATGATTTCGATTCTTCTTCCAAGAGTTTCCGAAAGTTTATGTATCTCTTTCGAGGCGTTTGAGCCTGTCTGGACACAAATTGTTTTACCTGCGAGAAGTACAGGATTTCGAATTAAGGAATTTTCGATTTCATCATAACTCAAGTATTTCCATCTGTTCGGTTTCCTCTGTATAAGAACCTGCCTCGAAATACTTACAGGCGACGTAAGTCTCACCTGTGTATCCCATCCGTTATTTACTGCCAGACTGGTTGCCAGAATATCGGCTTCTCCTGTATTCAAAAGTTCAATAGACTCATTTAAATCATTACAGGGAATAACTTCGATGTCAACTCCAATATATAACGAAAATGATTTCAGCAGTTCATAATGAAATCCCATTGGAGTGCCATGGTAAATAAAATAATTGGTGGAGTTAAAATCGGTAACTGCAACTATTTTACCTTTAATTTTGAGATCATCCAGGTCAGAAACATACTCCGGTGCGTCATTTTTCACTACCTGGCGATTATCACACGAAGCAATCAATAAAAGAACCGGGATTATTAATACTTTTATTCTTATCAATGTACCCTTTGTTAATTAAATCCAAAATTGAGGATGCAAAGATAATAATTTTTTTAATCATAAAATGTCCATGCTATACCATACCTGAATGTTCTCACATACAGAGGATAACCTGGAATCAGGAAATAATTATAACCTGTTAAACCCGAATTAAAATGGTCTAACGTAAGAAATATTCTTGTACGCCGTATTTTCAAATTAATGAAAGCATTAAGGAAAGGATAATTACCTATGAGTTTGCTGGTTTGACGAAAAAAAACAGCAGTAGAAGGATTATAATTATATGCGTAATATGCAGTATGATAAAAAAGGTCAATGCCAATTTGTGTATTTAGGTTTCCTCCGGTAGCAGGGAACTGAAAATTATGTTCGAAATAAGCAGCAATTTTTAAAGAAGCAAGCGGCAGGTCGAGAATATCACGATTGCTTGTTTTCTGTAAAAGAACCTGGTTCGACAGATGAAATTTCCAGACAGTAAAGTCTTTTTCGAGTAAAGCTGAAGCAACTGATAACCCTCCATGGTGCTGAGATGGAAGTGTATCTGGGCCAAAATCAGTATAATTATCAATTATACCGTAGTCGAACCTTGCAGAAAATCTTCTTTCCGGATAGTAAAACCTTGTTCCTGCTTCCATTCGGAATTCTTTGAGAAAATCATTATTCCAAACAAAATGGTTGCTTCCCCACTGGTAATACCAGGCAGAAGGCTTTGTGGATGCAATAGAGCCGTAAATATCCCACGAAAATGACTTATCTTCTTCTCCGAATATTTTAGTGATGTTTGCTTCAACATTGAAGTCGCCTGTTCTGAACCCTGTGAGATATAGTTCTCCTTTAGCCTCCCATCGAAATTTTTTACCTATATCGTTGAATAATAATCCATTCAGAACGTTGTTGCTTTTATGCCACACAGCTGTATCGGATGGAGGAGAGGAAGGTGATGGAACAATCTGACTATATCTGAAAATCTCATTTGTAATTCCAGCACCTCCGCCAAGTCTGAATTTACGACTTGGATCAGTTGTAAAATCAAAACGAAGTGTATTTTTTACACTTCTTTCCGATAATGAATCAAATGTTGCAGTGTTACTTATAAAAGTAGTATCGTAAAATCCTGATGCCGGGTTATCGTCGGAATATGACCTTCGCGACTTTTCCCATATAAAAATATGGGAGAAAGTGCCATTCAATCCTGCATTTTCTTTAGTGGCTGCTTTCAGAGAATCGCTTTGTTGTTTTCTGCCTCCGACAGTCAGTCGCTGAACGAGAAGGATATTATTGTTTTTCAATACACTTTTTGCTTTGTTCAAAGATCCAAGCTTAACTTCTACATCGCGTGTGGCAAATGTTTTAAGCTGGCCTTCGTCTACAATTCCTCCGTTTTCAGAATTTTCGATATTGTTTATTCCAGCCGAGAAATAAAGTTTGTATTTCTCGCCCCGATACGATGTATGAAAAGTAAATGCCTCATCATTTGTTTTCTGGTAACTATACTGACCACGACTGTTTACTATATCGTAAACAAGTCCGAAATTAAGAAGTCTGTTAATGTTCTGCGTATGTCGGATACGAAAAGTTTGGTCTGCTGTTTCCCGCGCACCTGCGTAAGTAAAAACCAATTCAGTAAAAGGAACTTTGGTATCCACGAATATCGGATTGGAAGCAACATGCATATAAGGATAGTAGAACCGATAAAGGAACATATCAGGGTTAGTAATTCTGTCGAAGAAATTAATCTGGTATAATGGTTGCCCGTAATTTCCGGGGAAAGCATTCATGGGCGAGAATTTGTCGGTAATTCTATAACGGTGGAAAAGTGTAAATGCCGTATCTAAATCTGTTCTAATCTCTTCAGTATAATTGTCAGAAAGTGTCCACTGTGAAATAAGAGGTATATTTAAAGTATCTTTCCCCTGGCTAAATGCGGATTGAAATAGGGTTAACAGTGATAATATTAGAACTGTTCCTTTTCGCCGCATTATCAGTCAACATTATCATTAAGATAAGCATTGTCCTCTCTCAGAACAGGTCCTTCATTTTCATCTGTAGAAAGAGTGAACTTTGAGACTTTGCCACCTGTTTTATTCTCTGGTGTACCAAGTATCATGTTTTTGCGTATATAAGCCGGCACTTCTTCAAATGTTTCTATATTGTCTTTTATGCTCTGGCCTGATAATCCTTCTTTCTTAAGCATGTCTTGCATGTGTTTTACTTTCTGAAGAGTGAGGTCGGATTTTAACTTATTATCTTCACTGGTCTGCTTTTTCTTTGTGGAAGAGACATCCTGAAGCCCGAAGTCTATTTCCCCCTGTAAATCATCTTCAATACTTGATATAACGTTTTTTTTCGATTTATTATGTACAGAAAAACCATTCTTTGATTCTTCAGATATTACCTTTACCTGTTCTTCCTGTCTAGTTGAAGAAAGCGGCAGTATTTCAGGTCTGGGTGGTCTATAAGGCTGGAAGATGCTGTTGGCTTCAAATCCTGTTGCAATAACGGTAACACTTATCTCTTCCTTAATTGAAGGGTCTCTTGAAAGACCTCTTATTATAAGTGCATCATCTGAAGCCACTTCATAGAGATAATCGGTTATTTCGCCCAGTTCGTCCATTGTGAGTTCATATTCACCGCATCCTGTCATAATGTTTATAAGGATACTTTTTGCGCCGGTAATATCATTTGAGTTAAGCAGAGGCGAAGATAGTGCATTTTCAATTGCCTTTATAGCTCTTTCGCTGCCTGTGGCCGAACCCATACCCATAAGTGCAACCCCCGAATCTTTCATTACGGTTTCAACATCCGCAAAATCGACGTTTATATAACCTGTTACAGTGATTATTTCAGCTATACCTTTTACGGCAGTTGTAAGCACATCGTCGGCTTTTGCAAAAGCTGCCGAAACAGGCAAGTCACCGTATATCTCCCTTAATTTCTCATTGTTGATTACAAGTAGTGAATCAACATAGTCTTTTAGTTCATTTATTCCATCAACCGCATGTTTTATCCTTATTTTTCCTTCAGACTTAAAGGGTATTGTAACGACGGCAATAGTAAGATAGCCGGCGTCTCTGCATGCCTGGGCAATAACAGGTGCAGCTCCCGTACCTGTCCCTCCGCCCATACCTGTAGTGATAAAGACCATTTTTGTATTTCCCGAAAGGGCCTTCATTATATCATCAATATTTTCGATGGCAGCCTGTCTGCCAATCTCCGGCTTGCTTCCAGCTCCTCGTCCCTCCGTAATTGATTCTCCTATCTGTACTTTCAACGGAACAGGGCTTTTTACGAGTGCCTGATGGTCGGTGTTACAGATAACAAAATTCACATCACGTATACCTTTTTCATACATGTGATTCACCGCATTATTTCCACCTCCTCCAATGCCAAGGACTTTTATTATTGATGATCTCTCGACAGGCAAATCAAAATTCATAATTTCTTCAACCATAGAAAATTATTTTGATAGTTGATTTATTTTCACAACTTATTATATAGCTTCTCAATTTATGCTCTGGTCTTCAATTTCAAACATCCTCGTGAGAAGTGCTTTTAGCTTGTCGGTTAGCGAAACTCTTTCTTCGCGCTGACCGCTTTCTGCAGTTTCCATATCCCCCTCATCCGACCCATAATTTGAAACGTTAGTTTTTTCAGATCTCACAAAATCACCTTTTTTACCTGCCGTAAATTTCTTATGATAAGTATCAAGGAATTCAAATCCTTTCATGATAAGTCCTACGCTTGTTGCATACATAGGCTGGTTTATCTCATCTTTCCCCGGCCCGGCAATATGTTCATTAGGAAGGCCCACTCTGACATCCATTCCGGTTTTGAATTGTATAAGTTGAGGAAGATGTTTCAACATTGCACCTCCTCCGGTTATTACCATTCCTGCGGCCAACTTATCTGCATATCCCGAATTCTGAATTTCGAAGATTATTGCATCAATTATCTCTTCCATTCTCGACTGGATGATATAAGCAAGGCTTTTAAACGATATCTCTTTAGGTTCTCTTCCGCTGATACCCGGGATTGAAACTACTTTGTCGTCGGGAGCCAGATCGCCCAATGCCGAGCCATATTGTATCTTGAGCTGTTCAGCATAACGGTGTAGAATGCCGCAGCCCTCTTTTATATCATTTGTGATTACATTGCCACCAAAAGGAATGACAGCGGTGTGCCGTATAATATTATCGTAAAACACTGCAATGTCGGTTGTCCCGCCACCTATATCAACAAGTGCCACTCCTGCCTCTTTCTCATCGTCAGTTAGACATGCCTCAGATGAGGCAAGAGGCTCAAGGATCATATCCTTCACTGCAAGTCCGGCCTTTCGGACACATTTTTCAATGTTTCTGGCTGCGGCAATCTGCCCTATGACTATATGAAAATTGGCTTCAAGCCTGCGCCCACACATACCTATGGGGCTCTTTACTCCTGTTTCATTATCAACAATGAAATTCTGCGGAATAACATGTATAATCTCTTCTCCGATATCAATATGAATTTTGTGCATATCTTCTATCAGTCGGAACACTTCTTCCCTTGTAATTTCATCATCGTAATTGTCGCGCATGATATACCCCCTGCTTTTCATACTCTTGATATGTTGCCCCGCAATACCGACAAAAACTTCTGAAAAATCTATTCCTGACCGCTTCTTAACGTCTTCCACTGTCGTGGAGATAGCATTGACTGTTTCTTCGATGTTAAGTACAACGCCTTTCTTAACTCCGTGTGAAGGTGTACGGCTCAATCCGAGTATTTCGATCCTGCCGCTTTCATTTCTCGTACCGACAATTGACACAATTTTTGTGGTTCCAATGTCTATTGCTGCTACATATTCTTCCTTTCTGTTCATGGCTTTGAAATATAATTATTTACTATTTTTTATTGCATACTATCTGATCTTTGAATTCAAGGTTTATACGTTTATATGTATCCCAACCTGCGATAGGCAGAATCTTATGATAAAAGGCTTCGAGGTTTTCAAGTTTCTCCGTATAATTGTCAATTGTTCCTAAGTGTATTATATGGTTTCCTGTACGTGGAATCATATCTATCTCACCTTTTTCATCAACCCATAACTGATCAATCTGAGCCGACCAGAACCTGTCGTGTCGTATATAATTCACAAGAATGAAAATGTCTCTAAGAACATGGTTTTTTGCTGCTGTATCAAGAATGCTTACTCCATTGAGTACAGGGCGGTTTAAAACTACATTACCACCAACAATATGAACCCTTGGAGTATATAATCTTCTTTTTCTTATAAGAACTCCCTCATCATCAATAAAATAATCACCCTCTCCTGTTACAATTCTCATTACCGGGTTTCTCTGCCTTATAAACACGCATAAACTGCCATTGATTGAAAAATAAACTTCCGCCGTTTTTATCTCCCGCCTTTCTTTTATCCGTGCTTCAATATCGCATAATCTAACATCGTTAATTCTTGAACCGGGAAGTGAAGGAACAGTATTACTTATAATGTTTAATATTTCATTTTTAGTAATCAGATTAATTTCAGGTGAATCGCTGATGTCAATAATTATATTCCGGCAGGGTATTTCGTCAATCAGACGTGTAAAATATGCAGGTGCTACAATCAAATATGCAGCAGTAATTGATATTAATATTTTTCCTGCAATTTTCATTCTTCTGCGAATTGTTTAATAGCATTCTCGATAGGTTCAACAAGCCTGTCTATATCGCCTGCACCTATTGTAAGCAATACATCGATTTTACTAAAATCAAGTACTGAAGGAATGTCCTTCATTTCAAGCAGTTGTTTGTTTCCCAGCTTCATCTTTTGAAGAATCATAGATGAGTCAACACCTTGTATTGGTTTTTCCCGTGCCGGATATATAGGCAGAAGAATCACTTCATCAAGTGTGTCGAGTATTGAGGCAAATCCATCCGCATGGTCTCTTGTACGCGAATAAAGATGCGGCTGAAAAATGGCCGTTATTTTCCTGCTTCCAAAATGTTCCCTTACTGCTGTTATAAATGCCCTTATCTCTTCAGGGTGATGGGCATAATCATCAATATAGACCAGCTTAGGAGAACTAAATCGTATATCGAATCTTCTTCGAACACCTTTGAATGTTTCGAGAGCTTTTCTTATTCCATCACTCTGAACTCCGCAAAGCATACCGATTGCTGAAGCAGCAGCAGCATTTTCAATGTTCATTTTTCCAGGGAAAGGATAACGAAGATTCGTTATTGTTCTGGCTTGAGTGATAAGGTCGAAAACATAAAAATCATTTTCTCTGTGCAAATTGTGAATTCTGAAATCAGAATCTGATGAAAATCCATATACAAAAGATTCTATTCCGTCAGGGACAGTAATTCGTTCAGTAATTTTTTCATTTAAAATTAATTTTCCTCCATGCTTTATCTTTGTGCAAAACTCGTTATATGCATCAAGCATAGCCTGATAAGAACCGTAAATATCAAGGTGATCAGCATCAGTCGCAGTTATCAAGGCAATAAATGGCGAAAGCCTGTGAAATGATCTGTCATATTCATCGGCTTCTATAACCATAAACCTGCTTTTAGAAAGCAAAAGGTTTGTGTTGTAGTTCTTTGATATCCCCCCTAAAAATGCTGAACATCCATAGCCAGAGTTCAAAAGAATATGAGAAGAAAGGGTAGAAATTGATGTCTTCCCATGTGTACCCGCCACAGCTATTGTATCAGTTGAACTAGATATCTCACCTAATACTTCGGATCTTTTCAAAATAGCATAATCATTACTCCTGAAAAATTCCATAATCCGATTTTCAGGAGGTATGGCCGGAGTATATATTACCAGCACTCTGTTTATCAATGAAGGATTTCTGAAAAGTGCCGGTATTGTTTCAGTATCCTCACAATAGGATACTGAACATCCTTCTTTCTCTAGTTCGTGTGTTAGTTTGCTTTCTGTTCGGTCATAACCCGCTACGATAAATCCTTCTGAGACAAAATAACGTGCAATGGCACTCATACCTATACCGCCTATGCCTATTAGATATACACACGAATATTTTTTTAAATCCATCATATTCTCATCAACTTTAATATTTCCCTGGCAATCATTATATCTGAATCAATCATTGCCAGCTTTTTTATATTTTCAGAAAGTCTTTTTCTTTTCTCTTCGTCATTAATAAGAGAAAATATTTCAGGTAAAAGTCTGCCAGCCACCTCATTGTCCTTAATCACTATAGCCGCATCTCTGGCAGCAAGTGCCATAGCATTTTTTGTCTGATGGTCTTCTGCCACATTAGGCGAAGGAATAAGCACAACAGGTTTACCTGCAATGCACAACTCAGAAATAGTGCCCGCTCCTGCCCTTGAAACTATAATATCGGATACAGAATATGCGAGATCCATCCTGTCAATAAATGCCATAACAACGACATTCCATGCCTGAGTAACTGATACAAGTGCATTTACATTTTCAAAATAATATTTACCTGTCTGCCATATCCATTTTATATTTGAAGCAATGATTTTTTCGATATTTTCAGCAAGACATTTATTAATACTTCCTGCGCCTAATGAGCCACCAAGGACAAGTATGACAGGTTCTTTACCCGAAATGCCAAAATATTTTAAAGCTTCCTCCTTGTTGTTCCTGATATTATCCGGTTTCAACCTTACCGGATTTCCTGTCTTGATTATTTTTGATGCCGGGAAATATTTTTCCATCCCGTCATAAGCAACACAGATAACCGAAGCTTTTTTAGCAAGCATCCTGTTTGCAACTCCAGCAAAACTATTTTGTTCCTGAATAACAACAGGTATTTTAAGAGCTGAAGCTCTCATAAGCACAGAAACGCTGGCATAGCCTCCCACGCCAACGACAACATCAGGCTTGAAATCTTTTAGTATCCTCGAAGCAATCTTCAGGCTCTTAATATATTTAATAAAAACATTAATATTTTTCAGTGGATTTTTCCTGTTTAATCCGACAACAGGCAAACCAACAATATTGTAGCCTTCGGCAGGCACTTTTTCCATTTCAAGTCTTCCCTCAGCACCTACAAAAAGAATCTCAATATCCGGCTCCAATTTTCTGAGAGCATTGGCAATAGATATTGCCGGAAAGACATGCCCCCCTGTACCTCCGCCGCTGATTATTACTCTCTTATGCATTTGCCGGTTCATATATCTTATCTTCCATATCAATTTCTTCTTCCACAGGAAGTTCTTCGTTCTTTATTCTTGCACTGACCACCCTGCTTACACCTAATATAGCTCCTATGCTAAAGCTCATAACAAGCACCGAAGTACGTCCCCAGCTTATCATGGGAAGAGTCTGCCCTGTAACAGGTAAAAGACCAACTGCAACAAGCATATTAACCATTGCCTGCATCACTATCATCAATGTAAGCCCGAGAACCAGAAAAGCAGGGAAAGCTGTTTCACATTTCTTTGCTATTGCTATCCCTCTGAACAACAAAATCATATAAGCCAGAATCAATGGAAGAGCACCGAAAAGAAGCCCATATTCTTCTATTATGATTGCAAAAATGAAATCGGAGTTCGACTGCGGAAGCATATTCCGCTGAGTGCTTTTACCTGGTGCCTTACCGAAAAGACCTCCTGTGGCAATGGCAATCTTTGCCTGATTCAATTGGTAATTATCATCTTCCGTACCTTTTTCGGCTGAGAAAAAGTTTTCGACTCTGTTTTTCCATACTTCTACACGGTTATTCTGTGGAAATATAACTGTCAATGTCATAATAAATAATAAAAGACCGGCAATAGCCATTCCTGTATAAGCTAACAGGTATTTGAAAGGCACACGTCCAATAAAAAGCATCAACATACCAAGACAAAAAATCAATACTGCTGTAGAAAGATTCTCGGTAACAATTAAAGCACATACCAGTGCGATCGGGAACATCAAATATTTTGTGACAAGCTTGAAATTATCGAGCTCATTCTGATATTTTGCCATTGTCCTCGCCAGATAAATAACAAGTGCCACTTTAGCCACGTCGGACGATTGTAAGCGAAATCCTGTTCCTGGAATAACTATCCACCTTGTTGCTTCATTTATCCTTACTCCCAAAATCAGAGTAAGAAGTAGCAAGAAGATCGAACCGACAAAAAATATGCCTGCCAGAGATGAATAAATCTTGTAGTTCAGTTTATGGACAACTATAATTATAGTTAATTCGAGAGCAAGCATTATCAACTGGCTTGAAAGAAAATAAGTTGTATTACCTCCGAATTTTGTGAAAGCTATACTTACCGATGAGCTATAAACAGCAAGAAGAGAATAAATCATAAACAGAGCTACCAGAGCCCAGATTACCCTGTCGCCTTTGAACGTCTTTGCCGGCCAGATAATTTTCATCGCTTCTGAACTTTAAAGATTCCTCACTGCTTGTTTAAACTTACGACCTCTGTCCTCGTAATTACTGAAAAGATCGAAACTGGCGCAGGCAGGTGAAAGAAGAACGGTATCGCCTTTAGAGGCAAGATAAAAAGCAGACTTTACAGCCTCTTCCATGGAAGTAGTTTCAATAATCACAGGTACTTTGTCCCTGAAAGCTTCAACAATCTTTTCATTATCCTTACCCAGACAGATTATAGCTTTCACTTTCTTTTTCACTAAATCGAACAACTCGGAATAGTCATTACCCTTGTCAATACCTCCTGCTATCCATATTACTTTTGTTTGCATGCATTCGAGAGCATACCATGCCGAATTTACATTTGTAGCTTTTGAGTCGTTAATAAAACTGACGCCTCCAACTGTGATTACAGGTTCGAGCCTGTGCTCGATTCCCTTAAAATCTGACAGGCTCTCACGTATCACTTCTTTTCTAATGTTCATCACTTTGCCCGATATGGCTGCCGCCAGTGAGTTTAATGTATTATGACGGCCCTTTAATGCGAGATCATGAATTGTCATAAGGCGGATTTTATTTTTATAATTAATAATGATTTCATCATTTTCGATATAAGCCGACATACCATCAGTTCGGTTAGCCGAGAAAGGAAGCATAATAGCCTGAGGATTCCTTTTTTTTATTCCATTCTCTATTATAGGATCGTCGGCCCAGAAAATGAAATAGTCTGATTTTGTCTGATTGTGTATTATCCGGAATTTTGAATCAATATAGTTCTCCATCCGATGATCATAGCGGTCGAGGTGGTCGGGAGTAATATTGAGAAGTACAGCTACATCGGCTTTAAAATCATACATCCCGTCGAGTTGAAAGCTGCTCAGCTCTATTACATAACAATCGTATCCGCCTTCGGCAACAGCCATTGCAAAACTATTGCCCACATTTCCGGCCAGAGCAGCATTTATGCCGGCTTTCCTGAGCATGTGCCAGATAAGTGTGGTTGTGGTAGTTTTCCCGTTACTACCAGTTATACAAATTTTAACTGCCCCTGTATATCGTCCCGCAAACTCTATTTCCGAAATTACCGGAATACCCTTTTCACGTATTTTAATAATAAGCGGGTTATTTTCCGGTACACCCGGACTTTTTATTATCTCATCGGCGCTCAATATTATTTCTTCAGAATGCTTTCCTTCCTCGAAACGTATGCCGTTTTTTACAAGAATATCTCTGTATTCGGGTTTAATTAAATCGTTGTCTGACAGGAACGGATCAAATCCTTGCCTTTTTGCAAGGACAGCTGAACCTGTTCCACTTTCTCCACCTCCCAGTATTACAATCTTTTTCACTTACCTTATCTTATCTTCAATGTAACTATACTTATAACTGCCAGAATTATTTCCACTATCCAGAAACGCGTCACTATCTTGGGCTCAGGACAACCTTTCTTCTGGTAATGATGATGGAGTGGAGCCATGAGGAAAACTCTCCGTCCTTCACCATATCTTCTTTTTGTATATTTAAACCATGAAACCTGGATTATCACCGAAAGGCTTTCAACAAGAAAAATGCCGCACAGGATCGGGATAAGTAGCTCTTTACGGATTACAATAGCAAATACTGCAATAATTCCTCCTAGTGCGAGACTGCCGGTATCGCCCATAAATACCTGTGCCGGATAGGAATTATACCACAGAAAGCCTATGGTTGCTCCTATAAAAGCACTTGCAAAAATCACAAGTTCCTCTGAACCTGGTATATACATAATATTCAGGTACCTTGCATAAATGATATTACTCGATACATAAGCCAGTATTCCGAGTGCTGCTCCGGTTATTGCCGAAATTCCTGTAGCAAGTCCATCGAGCCCATCCGTGAGATTGGCCCCATTAGACACTGCAGTGACGATAAAAATCACTATGAGCACATAAACAATCCATGTAAGAGGCTGCTGAACAGGTTCCTTTAAAAATGACACGAGCCATCGGTAATCAAATTCATTATTCTTTACAAAAGGTATGGTTGTTTTTGTTGATTTATGCTCGACATTAATTTCCTGCCCGGTCGAAAGGGAATCGGCAGACGCAATTTGTTCAGTTCTTACACCTTGTAAAGAGGCTGGCATTTTCACTCTTTCTACAATAATTACGTCCTTACTGAAAAAGAAAACCACACCAACAATAATCCCAAGCCCTACCTGACCGATTATTTTGAATTTACCGGCCAGCCCTGCTTTGTTCTTTTTGAATATTTTTATATAGTCATCCAGAAAACCTATAATGCCGAGCCACAAAGTGGTAACAAGCATAAGTATAATATAGATGTTATCGAGCTTTGTAAAAAGTAAAACAGGTACAATAATTGAAGTAAGTATTATTATTCCGCCCATTGAAGGGGTACCCTCTTTTCGATACTGTCCTTCCAGTCCAAGATCTCTTACAACCTCTCCTATCTGTTTAACCTGCAGATAGTTTATAATATACTTTCCGATAAGCAGGGAGATGAAAAGTGAGGTTATAACGGCTGCTGCCGACCTGAAAGAAATATAAGAGAAGACGCCGGCGCCCGGAACATCAATCGAATCGAGATATCTGAAAAGATAATAGAGCATTCCTTCACATTTTTAATAACAGTGCCTTAGAAAGTTCCTCTCTGTCGTCAAAATGATGGCGCACACCCCTTACTTCCTGATAAGTTTCATGTCCTTTGCCAGCAACAAGTACAACGTCGCCAGGATTTGCCATCATAACAGCAGTTTTTATAGCTTCCTTCCTGTCGGCTATCCTTATGACTTTTTCTTTGGCTTCTGAAGTTATACCTGCGACCATTTCATCAATTATTTTTTCAGGATCTTCACTTCTGGGATTGTCTGAAGTAAGTATAACAATGCTACTTTTTTCAGCACATATCGCAGCCATCACAGGTCTTTTACTTCTATCTCTGTCGCCGCCAGCGCCTACCACAGTAATAAGTCGCCCGTTGCCTTTTAATAGTTTGTTTATTGTATCGGTTACTTTCATCAAAGCATCCGGTGTATGAGCATAATCAACTATTCCGGTTACCGGCGTATTGCCTCTTATCACTTCTAGTCTTCCTGCCGCAGGCTTTAGGCCGCTCATATATGTCAGTGTTTCCTTCTTCCCCTCCCCCAGAAGGATTGCGGTAGCATAAACAGCCAGCAGATTCGATGCATTGAATTCACCCACGAAATTAGTCCATACCTCTTCCCCATCAATACGAAGTTCCATTCCCTCAAGGCTCTGTTCAATTACCGAAGCCCTGAAGTCTGCCATACCGCCTATGGAATAAGTATATTTCCGTGCTCTGCAGTTTTGCACCATTACTTTCGAATTCTTATCGTCGGCATTAATTAAAGCAAATGATTCGGGTTCAAGCGAATCAAAGAATGCTTTTTTGGCCGCCAAGTAATTGGCAAATGTCTTATGATAATCGAGGTGATCATGAGTGATATTTGTGAAAATACCCCCGGCATATTTCAGTCCGCTTATCCTTTTCTGGTCTATTGCATGAGAACTCACTTCCATAAATACGTAAGTGCAATTTTCTTTTACCATCTCGGCCATCAGGCTGTTGAGCTGAACAGGATCGGGTGTAGTGTGAGTTGCCGGGTACTCCTTGCCGGCGATATAATTGGATATTGTAGAAAAAAGTCCGCACTTATATCCAATTTTTGTAAAAAGATGATATAATAAAGTTGCGATTGTCGTTTTGCCGTTTGTTCCTGTAATTCCGATAAGCCGTAACTTCGACGACGGATTGCCATAAAAATTTGATGCCGCTTGTCCGAGTGCAATAGCGGCATCCGGAACTTTTATCCATGTTATATTTTGGTTTCTTTCCTGAGGTAGCTCTGAGCTCATTATCGCTATAGCTCCCGCTTCGATAGCCTGCTTAATAAATTGATTACCGTCTGTTTTCGTTCCCTTTAATGCAACGAAAAGAGAACCGGGCAATACTTTACGGGAATCGAATGCTATAGAAGTAACCTCAGTATTTTTGTTTCCTTCTATATAAGTTATCTCTAAACCTTCAAGGATCCTATCGAGCTTTTTTTTGTTCATACTCCTAAAACAAGTGAAACAACCATCTCTCCGTTAATTCTCGTACCATGTTCAGGCATCTGTTTTTTCACTCTGCCTCTGCCGGAAAATTCCACTTTGAGACCTGAATTTTCGAGTAGAAAAAGAGCATCTCTGAGGGTCATACCTCTTACATCCGGTATAAGTTTTTCGTTTATTTCGAGAGGTACAATTTTTACAGTATCACCAATTTCCCGTGTAGCTATCCACGTGTCATAGCCATTCTTATTATATTTTATTCCCGAGTTCCTTAATATTTCCTGAATATCGGTTCTGTAACCGTTGCCTGCATCGGGGCTGATGGTTTTATTATCATCTTCTTTGGTTCCCGGATAATTCCTCAAAAAAATTGTGGAATATGCTTTATCTGCTATTTCCTTGAAAACAGGACCTGCTACAATATTCCCATAATAGACAGAGCTTGAAGGAGAGTTTATTACCACTATACATGAATAAAGAGGCTCTTCAGCAGGAAAATAGCCTACAAATGAGGCTTGATAATAAATTCTCGAACCCGATTTATATCCCGTATTATCTTTTGCTATCTGTGCTGTACCGGTTTTACCGGCAATACGGTAATCCGAATCTTTTAGGTTGGTCGCTGTCCCATGTTCCACAACACCTTCGAGCATCTTTTTTGCTTTTTTTATTACTTCAGGTGAAGCAATGGAAGGATCTATAATTTCGGTATCGAATCTTTTTATCACGACCTCTTTTCTCCTTATTTCTTTAACAAACATCGGGCGAACCATTTTCCCGTCGTTAGCCACTGCATTATAAAACGTGAGTATCTGAAGAGGGGTTAGTCTTACTTCATAGCCATGCGAAATCATAGGAAGGGACAATCCCGACCAGAGTTTGTCGTCAGGGCGTCTGATAAAAGGCTCACCTTCACCTTTTATCTGTAAATTAAGCTTTTCACCAAGCCTCATAGAGTAAAGGCGGTCAACAAAAGCCTTTGGATTATTTTTATAATGTTCATAAATTATTTTTGATATGCCGACATTGGAAGATTTCTCAAACACTTGTTTTAATGTGAGTTTGCCATATCCTCCTTCTTTTGTGTCTCTTATAACTTTATTATAGAATCTGACTGTACCGTTGCCGGTATCGACAATATCGTTTGTATCGGCTACCCCATCTTCCAGGGCTGCCATCAGAACAGGTAGCTTGAAGGTTGAACCTGGCTCGGTGCTTTCTCCGACAGCATAATTGTATGACTCGTAATATTCACCGTCATTCTCAAGTTTCATGTTAGCAATAGCTTTTATGTCTCCTGTTGCCACTTCCATGAGCACGGCGCATCCATGGTCGGCATTGTGTTTCTTAAGTTGCTTTCTGAGGGCGGAGGCAGCTACATCCTGTAATTCAATGTTTATAGTAGTTACAACGTCATTACCATCAATGGCTTCTATGCTTCTTGCATCATTAACCTGCAGCCAGTCACCACCTATTAATCTTTGTTTCAATACTTTACCGTTTTTACCTGCCAGTTCCTTTTCAAATGATGCTTCAATGCCAACTTTCTTTCCTTCTATTTCGTTTCTTGAATAACCTATTGTACGTAAAGCAAGGTCACTGTTGGGAAGAATGCGTTTATTCTCGGGTTGTGCTATCAAGCCTCCTTTATATTGCCCTTCGCGGAAAAGAGGCAGTTCACGAAGCCTCTTCAGTGTGGAATAGCTAACATTTCTTTTTATAAGAAAATATCTTTCACCTCTTTTCCTTGCATCGGTAAGAACCTTTTTCCAGCCCGATGCTGTTTGTCCACCAATAGTATTTGCCAGACCTTTGCATAGGCCGTCGATATTCTTTTTCCAGAGCTCCGGTGACATGCCCGAACTCCTTGTATCCATATAAACCGAATAATATGGAACCGATGTCGCAAGCAGGCTTCCGTCATCGGCAAGGATATCACCTCTTATGGCAGGCATCACATCAGTCTTGAAAACATATTTTTCACCCATTGCCTCCCATTTTGATCTCTCGAGCGATTGAAGAATAATGATCTTCACAAATAAAGCAACAGCCAAAATTATCATCGTGATATAAATGATCCCACTTCGCCATATTATTTCATCCCTGATTGTCATAGGTTATTTTCTTCTCACAATTAATTTGTAAGGTGGCTCTCGCAGTTCCTCGAGTCCGAGTTCTCTTTGTTTTGCCTCTCTGATAATCTCCGATTGTCTTGTTTCATAGTTTAGCTCTACTGAAATTGACATTGATTCTGCTCTCAACTCCCTTACTTCGTTCTGAAGCCTTGCCGACATTCGGGTAATTTTTTCAGCATGAAACCGGTTTGCTATATAAAGAGCTCCGAGAAAGGTTAAGAGAATAAGAAACCTGAGATTCTTAAGAATGATCTTATCCGACACCATCGAACCGCTTAAGAGTTCTTTCCAGAAGCTCACGGTCGGATTTTTTTCTTTTATATCTTTCTTCCTTTTCTTCATTTCATCCAATCATCAATTTATCTTTTCTGCAATTCTTAGCCTTGCGCTTCTTGCTCTGCTGTTTCGATCCATCTCTTCTCTACCCGGAATTATTACCTTCCTATTCACAGGTTTAAAGATTGTTTCAGGCTGACCGAAAAAATCTTTCCGTATCTCTCCGGTAAAATTTCCTGCTCGTATAAAATTTTTCACAAGCCGGTCCTCCAGCGAATGATAAGTTATTACAACAAGCCTGCCGCCTTTTTTCAATACCTGCTCAGATTGTTCGAGCATCTCACGAAGCGATCCTAATTCATCATTTACTGCAATTCTTAACGATTGAAAAAGTTTTGCAAGAAATTTATTTCTGTACTTTGGATTTATTAGGTGTTCAACCGCACTGATAAGGTCGTCAGTTGTTTTAACTGGAGCATGGCTTCGTGCAGCCACAACTGCTTTTGCAATTTTTGGAGCACCGGGCAGTTCGCCATATGAGGAAAAGATATTGGCCAGTTCTTCTTCCGATAATGTCGCCAGAAGTATCGAAGCTTTTTTGCTTATTCCTTTGCTCATACGCATATCGAGTTCAACATTCTCACGAAAAGAAAAACCTCTTGACGGCTCATCAAACTGGTGAAATGAAACCCCTAAATCTGCAATTATACCATCAACAGAAGTAATGCCGATATATTTCAGATTATTCCTGAGAAACCTGAAATTCTGATTAAGAAAAATAAAACGACTATCATTTATAACATTTGCTGCTGCATCTTCGTCTACGTCGAATGCAATAAGCTTTCCTGATTTCAGATATTTCAATATTTCACGCGAATGGCCTCCGCCACCGAAGGTAACGTCAACATAAATACCATCGGGCTTAATATTCAGGCCTCTAACACTCTCATCAAGCAATGCAGGTATATGATAATCCATTATTCCTGATTTAACTTGTTGCCAAGAAGCTTCTCAGCCAGCATAGCGAATTCATCCGGTTGTATCTCAATCTTCTCGTACCGTGTAGCATCCCATATTTCAATTCTTCCATCCTGCCCTGCGAGAATGACTTCCCTGGTTATTCCTGCAAGATCTAACAGCCGTTTCGGTATAAGAAGTCTGTTACTGCTGTCCATAATTATCTCTGCGGTCCCTTTGAAAAAATTACGCAAAAATAGATTGTGTTCTCTGTTATAAGGATTAATTCTGCTCCTTATGCGGTCAAGCTGAAGGTTCCAGTCATCAATTGTATATAAAACCAGACATGGCTCAAAAATATCTCTTCTGACCACAAAACGGTCAGGTGAACCTTGTGGCATCTGCTTTTTGAATGCCGCCGGCAGAATAAATCTGCCTTTTGAGTCAAGCCTACAACCATAATCACCAATAAATGTGGCCATGTTTATTTATACTTATTCAAAATGCTAAATTATAAAAAAATCTCCACTTTGCTCCATTTTTCTCCATTTTTTTCCACTTTGTTGATAACTTTTTATGGAAATATGAAAAAAACCATTTGACAGTTTAATAAAAAGGCGACTGCCAGATATTAAAAAATTAAAAAACATTTCTTTAACTATTTAGTAATTAATTATATAATCACACATTAAATTGAATTTATTTAAGGGTCGGTTGCGTAACATCAGAATTCTTCTCTTTTAAATTACTCCGATATGTTTTTTTAATAAATTTGTATTTGACTTAACATTCCGTAAATAGAGTAATATGGATGATTCTTCATCGCAGGGTCATGAATCATATTCGATTGACGTAAAAGAAGTACTAAGGTCAAAAAATCCTTCACTGGCACGTATAGTCCCTCCTTTTCTGATAAATTATCTGAAAAGAATTGTTCATCAGGATGAATTGAATGAATTTCTCCGGCTGTATGGTCATCTTAAAGGTCCAGAGTTTATAAAGGCCGGTATTGACTATATGAATATAAGTTATACAGTTTCGGGCCATGAAAATATACCGAAGAGAGGAAGGTTTATTTTTGTCTCGAATCATCCGCTTGGCGGACTCGACGGGTTGGTTTTTATCTATGAACTTTCAAAATATTTTAAGAATCTCAAATTCCCTGTAAATGACATTCTTTTGAATATAAGGAATCTGGATGATATATTCCTCCCGGTTAACAAACACGGAAGTCAATCGCGTGAAGCTGTTAAGGCCACTGTAGAAGCTTATGCATCCAACTGTCAGATTTTATACTTCCCTGCAGGTTTATGTTCACGGAAAAAAAAAGGAGTAATAAAAGACCTTACCTGGCAAAAGAATTTTATTACAAAAGCTATAACTTATAAGCGCGATGTTGTGCCTGCTTATTTTTCCGGCAGAAATTCAAATTTCTTTTATAACCTTGCCAATCTACGCACTTTCCTTGGTATAAAGGCTAATATTGAAATGCTCTATCTTGCTGATGAAATGTTTCATCAGAAGGGCAAAAAAATTCATCTTGTTTTCGGACAAAAAATTCCATGGGAAACATTCGATAAATCAAAAACACCAGCCGAATGGGCTGAATGGGTTAAATCAAAAACTTACGAACTTGAACCATTAACCAGAAACAACAAATCAATTTAAAAAACAACTAAATTGCGCCGTTTTTTAAAAAAGATATATCAAAAACTGGTAAATGGAAAAAGTCTTTAAACCTATTGTTGATCCTTTACCAAAAGAACAGCTTATCGCTGAGCTTACCAGAGATAAATTGTTGAGAAAGACCAACAACGGCAATAACGAAGTGTATATCTTTACATATCACAACTCTCCTTCTCTGATGCATGAAGTGGGAAGGATAAGAGAGCTTACTTTCCGTTATGCCGGCGGCGGAACAGGCAAAGAGATTGATATAGACGAATACGACACCGACCCTGAATATCCTCAGCAACAGCTTATAGTATGGGATCCGGAAAATCTCGAAATAATAGGAGGTTACAGGTTTTTTTTCTTTGATGAACATTCGGATAAGTATGACGTTTCAAAGCTTGCTTCATCGGCTTATTTTGATTTCTCAGAAAAATTTATAACGGAATACCTGCCTCACATGATGGAACTGGGACGTTCATTTGTCCATCCTGATTACCAGGCAACAAAAAAAGGCAGAAAAAGCCTCTATGCTCTCGATAATCTCTGGGACGGACTGGGCGCAATAGTAATTGAGAATAACTTCCTGAACTACCTGTTCGGTAAAGTGACCATGTACTCACATTTCGATAAAAGAGCCCGAAGTATGATACTCTATTTTCTTAAACATCATTTTGTATTAACCCCCTATAACTTGGACATTTTTTTTAAAAGAATATAGAACTTTTTGTTTAATGTTTTCGGAATTTTCATTTATCAACCGATTAGCAAAGTTAGCCGTATCTTCGGATTTGTCAAGAGCAAGACCAGTGTCCGCACAACCCGACACTCTTGACAACTCCTCCGACACTACC
>JAGPFZ010000026.1:22051-26778 GCA_018056245.1 Bacteroidales bacterium | reverse complement strand
GCAGGCGAAGGTCCGGATATGTGGATTGGAACACAGGGATATGGAATTTACAGGTTCGACCTGAATACCGGTAAATTCAATTTAGATCTTGAAGTCAATAAAATGCTTCCTATCGATCGTGTGGTAACCGCACTTACAACTGATAATAAACATAATATCTGGATTGGAACCAATGACGGACTTGCTGTGTGGGATCCTTCGAAAAAAGCCGGCACAGTATTTACACAAGTAAAAGGGTTGGCGGGGAATATAATAAAATCGGTATTCTGCGACAGTAAAGGAACAATATGGGTGGGTTCGGAAATGAAAAGCGGGCTGTCGCGACTTCTACCGAATTCTGACAAATTCAGCATTTTAAATATAGGTGAGGGCATTGTCCCTCAGGTAATCGGAGAAACTAGCGATGGTACAATATGGGTGGGAACTGTCAATGGCCTTATAGCACTTAAAAATGACACAGTTGCTTATATTCTTTCAGAGAAAGAAGGACTCCTTTCGGGAAATATTAAATTCATCCAGCCTTACGACGACAAGTTCTTATATATAGGGACAAATCTGGGTCTTAACAGAATTAATCTGGAAACCGGAATAATTTCATCCTATACAAAATACAGCGGCTTCACCGGAATCGAAGCTCTCCATAATGCTTCATTCAAAGATGCTCAAAGCCGTCTATGGTTCGGAACAACCAATGGAGTCATTATGCACGACCCGTCAAAATTACCCCCCGATCCGGAGCCGCCGAAAACATTTATAACAGGCATAGAGGTAAATTACCAGCCTCGTGAGATGAAAGCCGACCTTAAACTAAACTATAGAGAAAAATCAATAAACTTTTACTATTACAGTATTAGTCTTATTGATCCGAAATCAGTAAAATACAGGATCATGCTTAAAGGCGCTGATCCAGACTGGAGGCCTGTGACTGACCAGACTCTTGCAATTTATTCAGGTCTTCCCCCTGGCCATTACACATTTATGGTTAAAGCTTGTAACAGCACCGGACTCTGGAGTGAAACCCCGGTAGAATATTCATTTGTAATTAAACCTCCGTTCTATCTCTCGCCCTGGTTTATTATCACAATAACATTTCTGATAGTTTTCGCTGTAATAGCCTATATAAAAATAAGGGAGCGTAATCTTTTACGGGAAAAGAAAATTCTTGAAGCAAAAGTTGCAGAGAGAACTGCTGAACTTGTACAGAAAAATGCCATCATTGAAGAAAAAAACCGCGATATAACCGCAAGTATTCGATATGCCGAACGTATTCAAAGAGCAATGTTGCCTCGTGAAGATACATTTGAAGAAACATTTGTAATGTTTCTTCCAAAAGATATTGTAAGCGGCGATTTCTACTGGATGTATGAGTACGATAGTATCAGGCTTCTTGCTGCTGTCGATTGTACAGGACACGGCGTTCCGGGTGCATTCATGTCAATCATAGGACATAATTCACTTAACAAAGTAGTTAGAGAGTATGGCCTCATACGCCCGTCCGAAATACTCGACCAGCTTAATATCGAAGTAATGAAGTCAATCATTCAAAGTCAGGAAAAAGGTATTAATGACGGCATGGATATTTCTCTTATTGCATATAATCGAAAGAATTTCACACTTGAATTTGCCGGAGCATATAATCCTCTTTATCTTGTCAGAAAAGGTGAAGTAATAGTTTATAAGGCCGATAGATTCTCAATAGGAATGACAAGTCTGGAACAGAATAAAAGATTTACAAATGCTAATGTCGATATTCAGCCTTATGATATGATATATATGTTTTCCGACGGATATGCCGATCAGTTCGGTTCACCTGAAGGCAAAAAATACAAGGTAGGTAATATCAAAAAATTAATTTCAGAAATTTATAATCTACCTGTAAACGAACAGAAAGAAAGGCTCGAAAAGGAAATAATGGACTGGAAAGGAGATCTGCCGCAGGTTGATGACATCCTTTTTATTGGAATGAGGATCATTCCCTGAGATATTCAATGCTTCATCGATATCCCTATCCTTCAATTATTCGAAACTCACGGATTAATCCAATAATTTTCCCATTTATATTAAAGCATAGCATCCGCTACTTCTTCATCATCCCTATGCTGCTGCCTCCCATTTTTGAATATAAATAAGATTTCTGTGCTAGTACCTGAAAATTTAAAGCAAAGGAAGAAGCTTGGAAATAAATACATTTTTCGGTACGACTCCGATCTGTTTGTCAACTATAACACCTTTTTTAAAAAAGAGAACAGTAGGTATATTCCTTATACCATACCTGACCGCCATCTGTGGATTATAATCAACATTACATTTTGCAACCAGCACTTTATCATTATATTCTTTAGATATTTCTTCGATTATCGGTGCTATGGCCCTGCAAGGGCCACACCACTCAGCCCAGAAATCCACTATAACTGGTTTGTCCGATTTCAGAACGATCTCGTCAAAATTCGAATCATTAACTTCTAATGCCATTTTTAAAATATATATTATAACGTAAAATACTAAAATTTAACTTTCAAATGTAATCAATTAACTTTATATTCAAGGGAAGGATGATCATCAAGAAAAGCAACAAAGTCATCATTCAACCTCACCCTGATATTTCTCGAAAACATTGGGAGTGAAATTTTGCTTTCCGCATCCATAAACAGAAATCTGAGTTCTGTTTCACCGGGATTTCTTTTAATGAGTTGTGAGAGCTGATTTATAAGTTCATTTGTTATATCGGCAGCTTTCAACTTAATGGTAACACTCTTTATTAATTCATCTCTTACGCTTGACAAAAGGTTGATATTTTTAATTTTAAACTCGAAATCATTGTCATTCATTCTTCTCTTCTGAACTCTGCCCTTTACAAGCAAGAAATATCCTGTAACAAAAAATTTACTGAACTCGACACAATCTTTGTCAAAGACCACAAATTTATAGGAATCGGTATAATCCTGTAACATGAAAGTGTTATAAGGCTTACCGTTTTTGCCGATTCCACTCTTTGTTTCGGTTACCATACCAGCTATTGTTACGTCTCTGTCGGTAAAATCTCTCAGGTTTTTTAATTCAGATAGATTTGCTGTCGTGAATGTTTCAATTTCAAGCCTGAAATCGTCGAGAGGATGGGAAGAAAGATAAATCCCGATAACTTCTTTTTCTTTGTTCAGTTTTTCCAGTTTTTGCCATTCTGGGCATTTTGGTGGTTCAGGCTTTTTCATACTGAAACCGTTATCCTCGCCGAAAAGAGTATTTTTACTTGTATTTTTTAATGTTTTTACGTTATTCCCATACTTTATAAGGTTATCAATAAAATTTATCCCTTTTGCATCGGTAGCAAAATATTGTTCGCGTGAGATATCCTTGAAACAATCGAATGCTCCAGACAGAGCAAGGGCTTCAAGGTTTTTTCTATTAAGAGAATTAAGATTAACCCGGCTTACGAAATCAAATATGTCTTTATAAGCTCCATTTTTGTCCCTCTCTTCAATTAACTGCATAACTGCATTTTCACCAACTCCTTTTATGGCCCCAAGTCCAAAACGTATATTACCATCTTTGTTGACTGTAAATTTGACGTTGCTTTCATTGACATCAGGCCCAAGAACTTCGATGCCCATTCTCCTGGTTTCGTCAATAAAAGTTGTAATTTTTTTAATATCGCTTATGTTACGGCTAAGAACCGCTGCCATATATTCTGCAGGATAGTGAGCTTTAAGGTAACCTGTCTGGAAAGCAATAAGGGCATAGCATGTTGAATGGGATTTATTGAAAGCATATTGTGCAAAGTGCTCCCAATCGCTCCATATTTTATTTACAATATCTTCGCTATAACCTTTTCTCTTACACCCCTCAAAAAATCTGACCTTCATTTCGTCCATCAGCGACTTTTTCTTTTTCCCCATTGCCTTTCTCAGCAAGTCGGCCTCACCTTTAGCGAATCCTGCAAGTTCCTGTGAGAGAAGCATTACCTGTTCCTGATAAACAGTGATGCCGTAAGTATCGGCTAAATATTTTTCCATTTCGGGCAGAGGGTATTCTATTTTTGATTGTCCTTGCTTTCTTTTGATAAATTCAGGAATATATTCCATCGGCCCAGGTCTATACAAAGCATTCATTGCAACAAGGTCCTCAAACCTGTTTGGTTTTAGCTCGCGGAGGTATTTTTTCATACCTGCCGATTCAAATTGAAAAACCCCTGTTGTATCACCATCACTGAACAGTTCGAAAGTTTTTTTATCGTCAAGAGGCAGATTTTCGACATCAATATTAATCCCCTGTCTTTTTTTTATGTTTTCAACAGCATCTCTTATAATTGAAAGTGTTTTAAGGCCGAGGAAATCCATTTTAAGCAGGCCTATTGATTCTACATGATTACCTTCGTATTGTGTAACGAAAAGGTCAGTGTCTTTTGCTGTACTTAGTGGGACATAATCGTCTAGAGGATCTTTGCTTATAATAACGCCACAAGCATGTACGCCTGTCTGACGTATAGAGCCTTCAAGTGCTTCTGCGAAAGCAAGTGTCTGTGTGATCAGTTTATTTTGGGATTCCTTTTCTTTTGCCAGTTCAGGAACCTCAGCATAGGCATTGGCAAGGGTAATTCCCGGTCGTTCCGGAACCATCTTTGCCAGACGGTCAGCTTCAGCCAACGGTAGTTTCTGGACTCTTGCAACATCCCTTATCGCCATCTTGGCGCCCATCGTTCCGAAAGTTATTATATGTGCAACCCTGTCATG
>JAGPFZ010000026.1:0-21951 GCA_018056245.1 Bacteroidales bacterium | reverse complement strand
AAAATATCGAGATAACTCAATAAAGCATCTTCAGCAGCCTGTAAATTTCCACTAAGAATTTCACTCTGTATCTCACCGGCAATACATGCCGAGCTAGCAATAAGCCCCTCGCTGTACTGAGCCAATATTGTTTTGTCAATCCTTGGCTTATAATAAAAGCCCTTTGTCCACGCAGCAGATACGAGTTTTATAAGATTATGATATCCTCTCAGGTTTCTTGCAAGTAATATCAAATAGTCGCCGCTGCGGTCTTCTTTTCCCGTTTTATCTTCCATTCGTCCCTTTGCAACATATATTTCGCAGCCAATAATCGGTTTTAAACCCTTTTTTGTTGCATAATTATGAAACTCCTTTGCTCCGAACATATTCCCATGATCTGTAATAGCCAGAGCTTCCATCCCGAGCGATTTTGCCCTATCAACGATTGTTGTTATTGACGAGGCTCCATCGAGGATAGAATATTGTGTGTGAAGATGCAAATGTGTAAATGGTGCCATCCGAAGGAAAATATAATTAACCTTTAAAGACAAAAATAGAGAAAAATAAGAAATTTTAATTTATTACTTTTACTGCTGATTAATTTTCCAGGAAGATATCGCTGAAACAAAACTATTAATATATTTAAGGATAAGAAACAATATTAAATAGTAACACAAATTCTTATGCAGAGAATCCTTTTCTTTTTGTTTGTTTTTTTCACAATGGCGTTACAATTGACGGCGCAGCAAAAAACAATTACAGGAGTGGTAACCGCAGCAGAAGACGATCAGCCCATTGCAGGAGTAACTGTACAGATTAAAAATTCCAGAATAGCAACTATTACGGATAATGAAGGAAAATTCAGTATAAATGCAAAGGAAGGAGATATACTTCAATTTCGTTATACTGGCATGGAGCCACGCGAGGTGGTGGTTGGTACTTCAGGCGTTTTAAATACCGCACTTAAACTTGAAGTATCCGGGCTCGACGAAGCTATAATTGTTGGTTATGGTTCAATAAATAAGTCGTACGTCACCAGTAGTATTTCAAAAGTTGATGGCGTAAAACTGATGAATAAACCGGTCCCCACTATAGAACTTGCATTACAGGGTAAAAGCGCAGGTGTGTTCATCGAAGCTGTAAACGGTAAGTCAACAGCTTTTTCCAGAGTTCGAATAAGAGGAACCTCTTCTATTTATTCGACCAGCCAGCCATTATTTATTGTTGACGGGATTCCCGTTACCGTGGATGCCCTGAACTTGTCGGGTGCCGCAATTAATCCGCTTGCTTCTATAAACTTCAACGACGTGGAATCGGTTGAGATTCTTAAAGATGCTGCTTCCTCGGCAATTTATGGTTCGAGAGGCGCTAACGGCGTGGTAATAATCAATACGAAAAAAGGGTTCAGCGGCGATACAAAAATTAATTTCACATTTCAGTCAGGTTTCAGCGACCCTTCCCATCGCAGGGAATTTATGAATGCCGAGGAATATATCTCTTATTTAAGAGAAGCTGCAGTAAACGGCGACCTTCAGGAAGACAAGGCATACGGTTATTCACCAGGAACTATTAATTTCTGGAAGAATTATGTCGAAACAAAACTTAAGAATTTTTCAGGCTGGGCAGCATTAACGGACAAAAATGGAAATTTTCTTGGCTCAAAGGTTAATACTGACTGGCAGAATCTGGCATTCAGGAGAGGCATGATTTATTCTGCCGATTTGTCGGCACAAGGAGGCAATGACAAATTTAGATTTTATGCTGGCGGTTCATTCGACAGCCAGGAAGGCATCCTTGTATCGAACGGAATAGAAAAAGCATCCGGCCGATTAAATATTGAAAATAAAGCAAACAAATTTACCGATGTTGGCTTCTCTCTGGCGTTAAGCCGTATGGCAATAAATCAGGTTCCGTCCGATAACTTTTATTCTAATCCATTACAGCTTGTCGCTCTATCGCCCGTCACTCCCCCCCGGGATGAAAATGGTGAACTTTACAACAGGCCTGTTACTGCATATTACAACAGTCTTCTCGACGTTGAATATGCATCAGTAAAAATAACAGAATACCGATCGCTCTTAAACGGTTATCTGAATTTCAATCTTTTCAACGGTATGAAATGGAGAAACGAACTTGGCTTTGATCTCTACAACCTGAAGGAGAATGCCCGTTACGGAGAAAAGACCGATGCAGGAACAGGTATAAACGGATATGGATTTGCTAATACCGGTCAAAACCAGAACATAACGGGAAGATCTTATTTCGACTATACAAACATCTTTGGTAATTTAGGCATAAGCGGCATTCTTGGAACTGAATACCAATATGTTACATCGGAAACATTATATGCTGAAGGCCAGGAATTCCCGGTCGACGCCCTTAAGACACTCGCAAGTGCTAATAAAATTTCCGTAGCATCTTCAACTCTAACTAAATACAATTTTCTCTCTTATTTCTCGAGAGTCAGCCTCGATTATAATGCAAAATACTTGTTAACGCTTACATGCCGTGTTGATGGTTCATCACGATTTGGGATAAATAACCGGTATGGATTCTTTCCTGCAGCATCGGTTGGATGGATTGTTTCAAAAGAAGATTTTTTCACCTCCGTCCCGGTTATCAACTTCCTAAAAATAAGAAGCAGCTATGGTGTGACAGGTAATGCCGACATTTCAAACTTTGGTCACATGGGGCTTTATGACGTTGGAAGTTATAACGGTATTTCAGGCCTTATACCCGGTCAAATTCAAAATCCCGACTTTAAATGGGAAACAACAAAACAATTTGATGCTGGCTTAGATTTCGGATTGCATGGGAATAAAATCTACGGCGAGATAGATGTTTATCATAAGAAATCAAGCGGGATTCTGCTTCCGGTTCAAATTCCCGCAACATCAGGATTTTCGGTTCAAATGCAAAATACAGGTTCAATTCAGAACAAAGGTTTTGAACTTTTACTTACTTCGAACAATCTTTCAGGAAATATTATATGGAACACAAGCCTTAACTTTTCTGTTAACAAAAATAAAGTTCTTGACCTTGGAGGGCTAGATATTATTGATAACGGAGGAACCCGTTATATGAATGTTGTAAAAAAAGGTTATCCGATAGGCGTTTTCTATGGAGCCGAATACGCTGGTGTTGATTATTATAACGGCGATGCATTATGGTATATAAATGAACAGGATGCAAACGGAAACATAGTTAATCCGGATGAAACTACCAACGTGTTTGATGATGTTTATTTTGTTTTTCTTGGCAATCCAAATCCGGATTATATTGGAGCAATTACAAATACGTTTGGATACAAAGGAATTGAATTTGAATTTACCTTCCAGGGTGTGGCTGGAAATAAAATTCATCTTATCGGCGACCAGTGGATGGCTTCAAACGGTGTATGGTACGACAACCAGCTTAGATCGCAGCTTCAAAGCTGGAAAGAACAGTATGATTTGACAATGGTCCCTCAAGCCCGATTTGCATGGGATAACGGCAATCAGAGCCGTAACAGCAGATACCTCTCCGACGGTTCATATTTGAAGCTTCGCAATGTTATCCTGAGTTATGAATTTCCTCAAAAGATGACAGACAGAATCAATATAAGCAGGCTGAAAATATTTTTTGAGGGACAAAACCTCCTTACCTTTACACAATATGAAGGATGGGATCCGGAAGTTTCTGCTGACTTCCTTGTAAACAACATATATTCAGGCTGCGATTTTTATTCTGCCCCTCAACCAAGATCGGTAGTTTTTGGTATAAACATTGGTTTTTAATTATTAAAACATAAGCTGTATGAGGAAATATATATATTTAATAATCTTATCTGTTCCCTTTTTACTTGTAACAGCATGTGATAAATTACTCGATCTGGAGCCTTCTCAGAACGTGAGCGAGAACACTGCGCTTGGTTCCGATGAAAATGTAAAAAGCGTACTTGTCGGCGCTTATTCATTGTTTGATGACCCCGGAATCTATGGTGGCAATATTCTCCGTAATGCCGAACTTCTTGGAGGTAACGGTGAGATATTATGGACAGGAACATCTGACGATGCGCGTCAGATTTTCTATAAGACAATGTTTGCCACGAATTTGGATGTTCTGGCACAATGGGTCGATAGTTATGAGGTTATAAATACATGTAATAATATTCTGAGCGCACTTGAAGTTGTAAAGAATGACGACCGCAACCGTGTTGAAGGAGAAGCTCTGTTTCTAAGAGCTCTGATGTATTTTGATCTTGTAAGGTTCTTCGGCCTGCCTTATGAAGGCGGATTTATTAACAATCAGCCGGGAGTTCCTATTGTACTTAAACCTTCGAGAGGAATAGACGAAACAAGTTATGTATTACGTAACACCGTTGAACAGGTTTATAATCAAGTTATTTCAGACCTTATAACCGCATCGGCAAAACTTCCTGAGGATAATGGCGTATATGCATCCAGAGGAGCAGCCAATGCACTTCTTGCAAGAGTTTATCTCCAGAAAGGAGATTACGAAAATGCAAGGAAAACTGCCAGTGAAGTAATTTCTTCAAACAAGTACACCCTTCTTACAGATTATGCTGACGTTTTTAATCAGTATTACAACACTCCTGAAGATATCTTTGCCACACAAATAATGCCGCCGGAAAGCTACAATTCGATGACCGTATTTTTTTCTATTCCTGAGTTCGGAGGTAATTACGGCGATATCGAAATTCTCGATAGCCATCTTAGTCTTTATTCTCCAGGTGATAGAAGAAAAGACTTATTTTTTTCAGGTAACGGGGCAATGCGGTGCGGTAAATGGAATAATCTTTACGGTTGTGTAAACCTTATACGGCTTGCCGAAATGTATCTTATCAGAGCTGAAAGCAACATCAGATTGGGTGCACCTTATGTAGGAGCAACGCCGCTCGATGACTACAATACGATTCATACAAGGGCCGGTCTGACCCCTGCCGGTTCAGTAACACTTAATGATATTATCCTTGAAAGAAGACTCGAACTCGCATTTGAAGGGCATCGTATTCATGATATTAAAAGATTGAAAGAAAACGTTGGAATATGGACATATAATGACACGATGCTTGTTTTCCCAATTCCGTCAAGGGAACAGGAAGTAAATCCAGCACTTAAAGCACGGATAATTATGGATTAATAAAATTAGATTTTTTATTATATATTTGCAGCCAAAATTTTATAAAGCATATTAATTAATTTACAAAAAATTAATGGCAGTTAGAATCAGATTGGCCAGGAAAGGCCGCAAAAAGCAGGCTTATTACCACATAGTGGTAGCAGATAGCAGATCGCCACGAGATGGCAGATTTATTGAAAAAATCGGGACTTACAATCCTCTTACTGATCCAGCCACTATTGAAATAGATTCGGATAAGGCATTGGATTGGTTGCAAAAGGGTGCACAGCCTACTGAAACATGCAGAGCTATCCTATCTTATAAAGGAGTCCTTATTAGAAAACACCTGCTCGAAGGAGTGAAAAAAGGTGCTTTTGACGAAGCTGAAGCTGAAAGGCGTTTCAATGAATGGATGAAACAAAAGGAAGCAAAAATCGAAGCCAAAAAACAAAAGATCGAAAAAGATGTGGACGAGGTTACCAAAAAACGCCTCGAAGCCGAGAGGAAAATAAGTGAAAAACGAGCGGCCGAAATAGCAAAGAAACATGCCGAGGCTTCTGCTAAGGCTATTTCTGATTCTGAAACAAATTCCCAGGAAGAACCTGAAATACAAGAACCGGAAATCGAAGCAAAAGCAGCCGAAACAGCTCCCGAAGAATAATAACTGAACCAAATTAAATCTCTTTTTACCGCATAACCGGTTTTTAATTATGGAAGAATATTTTCTGCCCGGAAGGATAGAAAAAATCCATGGAGTGAGCGGAAAAGCGGTTATATCAACCATTAATCCAGTAAATGAAGATTTAAATAACAGGGGATTATTATTTATTGAAATCGAAGGGAAAAAAGTACCCTTTTTTATTGAATCTCTTGAAATTCAAGGAGATAGAACAATTATTGTAAAGCTTGAAGGTTACGACAGAGCAGAACGCCTGAAAGATTTTACAGGTTGCAATGTTTTTTTCCCTTTGACATCAGGGGGGAAAAATAATAGCAGCTCTGTGTTTGACCTTAAAGAATATACAATAATTTCGGAAAATGAAAACATTTCGTTTACTGTTGTAAATGTTATCAATTTTCACGGCAATATTCTCCTAGAGGTTAGAAAAGAAGACAGCTTTAATTTCCTTATACCGTTTCATAAGGATTTGATAATTGAAGCTGACCATAAAAACAAGACAATAAAAATGAACCTCCCCGACGGCATTTCGGAGCTCAATTTATAATATCACAAGTGATGATCTTGATTTTCTAATCTCGGATAACTGTAATTGAACCGTCAGTTTCAACCTTAATAATGCGCGAAGATTTATGCTTTTTAAATTCTTCCCTACGATATTCAACAACATAATCGACCGAACGTATAATTTCCTCCTCAATTTCAATAAAATTTGCCGGTGTTGGCCTACCACTTATATTAGCCGAAGTTGAAACAACAGGTTTCCCAAATTTCCTTATCAGTTCGCTGCAAAACTTATCTCGGGTAACTCTTATTCCGATGCTCCCGTCATTTGATAACAAACCGGCCGGAAATTTACGGACATTGTTATAAACAATTGTTACAGGTCGCCGTGTATGCCTGATTATATCAATTGCATTAGAAGGGATTTCGTACACGTATTCAGAAAGCATCTCTATACTGTTTACCAGAACAATCATACTTTTACGTTCATTCCTTTTTTTAATCTTGAAAATTTTTTTAATTGCCGATGCATTTTCAGCATCGCATCCAAGACCCCATACAGTATCAGTAGGATAAAGCAATACTCCCCCTCTTTTAAGTGTTTCAAGGGAATTTGAAATATCATGTTCCAAAAATTTCACCTTATTACTTTTTATTGAGCATCCATAGTCTTCTTAATTTGGAATATTTAAGAAAACTACCGTATGCGGAAATTGAGCAATAGAGATAACCAAGATATCCATCAAGAAAACCTGCAAATAAAATATAAGATCTGAAAAAATTCCATACCCTGTGCAAGTATCCGGTGAAAACTCCGACTTTTTTACCCACCTTGTAATATTCTTCAGCTGCAATAGTCGAGAACCTGTTTAGTTTATCAACATGCTCCTGGATAGATTTATAATACCAATGATAAATATCTCCCTTAAGCTTTACAACTCTGTATCCTGAATCAAGTTTAAAACTGTCATGCGGATTAGGCCCTTCCCATTTACCTTTTCGCGAATCAAATAACCTTAATTGCCTATCAGGATAAAGTCTTGAATGTTTCATCCATTTGCCACAGTAATTATTTCTGCGATTAAATAAGTAGCCGTCGTATTTAAAATTTTCCTTTACCTCCAGTATTGATTTTTTTAATTCCTCGCTCAGGGCTTCGTCAGCATCAAGGGAGAGGACATGTGGATAACTTGCAAGTGAAGTGGCATAATTTTTCTGTTCAGCGTAACCCTCAAATGCATGCTGAACAAAACGGACGTTATATTTCTTGCATTTCTCAGGCGTTGAATCGGTTGACAATGAATCAACAATAACAATTTCATCGGCTATACCTTCAAGTGATTCAAGACATCTTTCAATGAAATCTTCTTCATTATACGCTATGATTACCGCGGAGATTTTTACCATAAAGGTCTCTTTAAAAAATTAAATTAAGTTTCTCTTCTCAGAAATTGACTTTTTAGAAAAAACTTAAATTATTGAGAAATATTGTATTCTTATGATACCTCACTATTAGAGGCCTTTTTATCGCAAGATTCTTTCCTTCTGCACACCAGCTTCCCTTTAGGAAAAGCTTTTCTTCTACTCCTTTTTCTTTTAAATCAATATTTACCAAATTCATAATTTTTTCAAAAAATTTTCATCAATCTTTTAAAATATTCTACAAAAATTTCTTCCTCAGATTCTCAGGAGATTCTGGTGAAAGATATCCAAATGGAATATCAAAAACTGTCAGAGCCCCAAAACGACCCTCCTTATTTAGTCGTGCAACCGCTCTCGCATACGCAACCAGAATATTAGCCGTAAATTCGGGATTACTCTCAAGATTAACCATGAATTCAATTCTATGCTTACGTGATGAAGCTGTTGAACCTGTACGTATGACTATTCCGCCGTGAGGCATTCCAGAATGTTTTGTTTTCAGTTCTTCTTCCGAAATGAAATTTACTATTGTTTTAAAACCTTCAAAATAGTGAGGCATAGTTTTTATTCTCGTTTCAATCTCGTTCAGGTCTGCCCCATTTTTGGGGACTACATAACAAATACGTGTATGCATATCCGATGATTTAAGCTTTGGATTACCACCAGAACGAACTTCTTCCAGAACATTTTCATCCGGAACAGTATATTGTATGCCATTTTTAACTCCTGGAACACGTCTGATTGCATCTGAATGACCCTGACTTACTCCTTTCCCCCAAAAAGTATAAGTTTCTCCATCAGGCAGTACAACCTGGCCAAGAAGCCTTATAAGCGAAAATAAACCCGGATCCCAACCTGCCGATATAAGGCTTAATGTCTTATTCTCTCTTGAAGAACGATCGACCTTTTCGAAGTATTCCGGAATTTTTGCATGTGTATCAAAACTGTCAACAGTATTGAAATATTTTGATATCTCAGGTCCCTGCTCAGGCAGGTCGGTTGAAGAACCTCCGCAAAGAATCATAACGTCAATTTTGCCAATAAAATCCTTTATTTTTGATATATGAAATACAGGAAATTTACAGGCCAGTTCTGAGGGCAACCTTCTTGTAAATATAGCAATCAGTTCCATGTCGGGATTCTGCTTAATCGAAAGCTCAACTCCCCTTCCTATGTTACCATATCCCAGGATGCCTATCTTGATATTGTTTATATGTTTCATATAATAGAAATTGGTTTATAATGCGTGCAAAAATATGAATTAAAAGTAGAATTTTTTAATTTTTAAAAATTAGGATAGATAAGGATAAATACAGAACAAATAAAACAGATATAAAATTCTCACAAAATAGCGATAGAAAAAAAATCTGATTAGTTTTGCAGATATTTTTAAAATTCTATCAGGTAATAATATTTTAATAACATTAAAATTTAAAACGTATGATAAGTAGTTTATTCTGGATTGTACCAGTATCTGCTGTCCTGGCGTTGATTTTTGCCTGGATTTTTTATAAAAATATGATGACCAGAGAAGAAGGAAACGACAGGATGAAAGAGATAGCGCAGTATGTCAGGGAAGGCGCTATGGCATATTTGAAGCGTCAGTATACTGTGGTTGCAAAAGTATTTGCCGTTCTTGTGGTCTTGCTTCTTGTTCTGGCTTATATGGGCATACAGAATCCGTTTGTGCCGGTAGCATTCCTTACCGGGGGCTTTTTTTCCGGCCTTTGCGGTTATCTCGGGATGAAGACTGCCACTAATGCTTCAGCCCGTACTGCATGGGCGGCATCCTCATCGCTCAATAAAGCTCTTCAGGTAGCTCTTCGCAGCGGCGCCGTTATGGGTCTTGTAGTTGTAGGATTCGGGCTTCTCGATATTGCCCTGTGGTTTCTGATTTTAAACTTTGCCGTATTCACGCCGGACAATATGCAAAACGGACTTCAATTACTCGGTCTTACTTTTGTTTACCCCGGAACGACTGAACATCAGAAAATGATTGAGATTACTGCAACCATGCTTACATTCGGTATGGGAGCATCAACTCAGGCATTGTTTGCACGTGTTGGTGGCGGTATCTTTACTAAGGCTGCTGATGTGGGCGCCGACCTTGTTGGTAAAGTTGAAGCCGGTATTCCTGAGGATGACCCTCGCAATCCTGCCACAATAGCCGATAATGTGGGTGATAATGTGGGTGATGTTGCCGGCATGGGCGCTGACCTTTATGAATCTTATGCAGGTTCTATTTTATCAACGGCAGCTCTTGGTGCGTCATTGCCTGCCCTTTCAGCCGAAGGTCAGGTAAAAGCAATAATAGCTCCTATGATAGTTTCTGCTATAGGAATAGTCTTATCAATTATAGGCGTGTATATGGTGCGCTCCAAAGAATCTGCTACCCAACGCAATCTACTCCATGCTCTGCTTCTCGGAACCGGAGGCAGTTCATTTCTTATCCTTGTAGCAATGGCAATTATGGCAGCCACAGGATGGTTAACATGGGGCGTATTCGGTTCAGTAGTTTCCGGACTTGTAGCAGGTGTTATAATAGGTCAGGCAACAGAATATTTTACTTCCGACGAGTATAAACCAACACGCGGAATTGCGAAACAGGCACAACAGGGACCTGCAACTTTAATTATAGAAGGAATTTCTGTGGGAATGCTGTCAACATGGGTTCCTGTCATTACTATAGTTCTCGGTATCATTGCAGCATTCGGCTTTTCAGGAGGCTTTACTGATTTTTCACAGGGAGTTTATGGTATCGGCTTTGCAGCCGTAGGAATGCTCTCAACTCTTGGCATAACTTTGGCAACAGACGCTTTCGGCCCTATAGCCGATAACGCAGGAGGCAATGCGGAGATGTCTCATCTTCCTAAAGAAGTAAGAGAAAGAACCGATGCACTCGACGCCCTTGGTAATACAACAGCAGCAACCGGCAAAGGATTTGCAATAGGCTCTGCAGCTCTTACAGCTCTCGCACTTCTTGCTGCTTATATAGAAGAAGTTAAGATGTGGATTGGAAGATTTGCCGACAGTGCTCCTGAAGGCTTCAAACAGATTGGAGATATTCTTTTCTATAAAAGCCATGTGCCTGATGTTATCCAGGAAGGACAAAGAGCAGTTGATATTGCTCACGCAGGAGTTAGAGATTTTGTAGCTGCATACGATCTTTCAATCTTCAATCCCATATTACTCGGCGGTGTATTTATTGGTGCTATGATGGCATTTGTTTTCTGCTCTATGTCAATGAAAGCAGTCGGACGCGCAGCAAGCAAAATGGTAGATGAGGTTAGAAGACAATTCCGTGAGATAACCGGCATTATGGAAGGAACGGCAAAACCCGACTACGCTACCTGTGTGGAAATATCGACACGCGGAGCCCAGCACGAAATGGTAGTACCTGCTCTAATGGCAATCATCGTTCCTGTTGCGATAGGAATCCTTTTTGGCGTTCCAGGTGTGGTTGGCCTCCTGGCAGGCGGTATGACCGCAGGCTTTACCCTTGCCTGTATGCTTAACAATTCCGGAGGCGCATGGGACAACGCAAAAAAATTTATCGAAAAAGGTAACTATGGCGGCAAAAAGAGCGAACCTCATAAAGCTGCCGTAGTAGGCGACACAGTCGGAGACCCGTTTAAAGATACTTCAGGCCCGTCGCTTAATATACTTATTAAGCTTATGTCAATGGTATCAGTTGTAATGACCGGACTGACCGTAGCTTTTAAAATATTCTGAACTCCATAGTGTTTTCATAATAAATAATAAATAAAGTAGTGCCGGAAATATTAATGCTTTTTCCGGCACTCTTTTTTATATTTGTTGAATATATTTTCCTGTTAAACAATTATGCAACTGCCGGAACTATCTGACATCATCCAGTCATATAAAAGGATAAATCCATTTATTCACAGGACTCCTGTAATGACTTCAAAACAGATTAATAAAATTTTCGGCGGAGAGTTATTTTTTAAATGCGAGAATTTCCAGAAAACAGGCTCATTTAAATTCAGAGGGGCCACCAATGCCGTGCTGCAGTTGAATGATAAAGAAAAAAAACAGGGTGTCATCACTCATTCCTCAGGTAATCATGCAGCTGCATTAGCCCTCGCTGCCTCGACCTTTGGAATTAAATCGTTCGCAGTTATGCCGGTGAACGCCCCCAACGTCAAAAAAAATGCTGTAAAAGGGTATGGCGCTGAAATTGTTTTCTGTGAACCGACACAAAAAGCACGCGAACAAACTACTTTGGAAATTATTGATAAAAACGGTACAATCCTAATTCATCCCTACAGTAACTTCAATGTGATCTGCGGTCAGGGAACTGCATCGGTCGAGTTTCTTGAACAAATACCCGACCTTGACATAATTATTACCCCTGTTGGAGGAGGAGGATTACTTAGCGGAACAGCTACAGCCGTAAAAGGATTGAACTCGCATATCAAAGTATTCGGAGCAGAACCTGAAAACGCTAATGATGCTTTCATATCATTTACAACCGGAATATTACACCCTTCATTATCACCTAATACTGTGGCTGACGGACTTCTTACTTCTTTATGTGAACTTACTTTCACCGTTATAAGAAGATATGTCGATTGGATTTATACTGTTTCCGAAGAATCAATTGTCGAATGTATGAGACTTATCTGGGAAAGAATGAAAATAATCATTGAACCGTCATCTGCTGTAACACTTGCAGTAATAAAAGAAAATCCAGAATTATTAATCGGTAAAAAAGCCGGGCTGATACTTTCTGGAGGTAACGTGGAACTTGGCCGACTACCATTCAATTAGCCTTTCTGAACCATGCCATTATAGGATAATGATCTGAGTATTTAACTCTCAATATTTCAAATTTCGTACTTTCAAGATTATCATCATATAAGATATAATCAATCCTGTTCGGAGGATAATTACCCCAATAAGTAAACCCTGCCCCGTACCCTGAAACAACAAACGAATCTTTCAGACCCTTGCGTATTTTTCTATAAGTGTATGATATAGGTGTATCATTAAAGTCGCCGGTTACAATCACCGGATAAGGTGAGTTTATAATATAATCCTTTAACTTCCTTGCCTGGAAAGACCTCTCGGCAAATCCTTTCCTGAGACTATTCGAAAGAGTCAATATCTCTCTTATTTTCTGTTTATCTTCCTTTTCAAAAAGCTCTTCGAAAAATGATCTTTCTGTTTTTTTAAGCCTGAAAGATTGCAGATGGCTATTGAAAATTCTGAAAGTATCATTTTCAACAATAATGTCAGTAAAAATTGAAAGACTCGAAGAACCAGGAAAAGATATATCCCCCCTGTTTACAATTTTGTATTTTATATATGTTGCAATTCCGTAAGATTTATTTTTACCGCTCCCAATAAGTTTTATATGTGAATTATAATCGCCACCCAGCTTTTTCTTTATTTCATCATCCTTTTTTTTAGCTTCTCCGTTTATAAAAAATTCCTGCAGACATAAAATATCGGGCTGTTGTAAGCGAACAAGATTTAACATTTCGTTTTCCGTATTTTCCTTTCCACTTCCCTTATAATAGTTGAAAAGCCTGATATTGTAGCTCATCACAAGAATATTTCCCTGGGTGCCCTCCTTTGTTTTAAAAAGCTGTATGTAATCTGAAAAATGATTGAAACCTACAAGAATAATTCCAATCGAAATAAATGCCTCCGGCCTTAGCTTTACTGCCCATATAACAACAAAAATTATATTTATAATCAGAAGATAGGGGTATGCAAGACCAAAAAATGCCGGAAGAATAAAATCTTCGGGGCTTATATAGACAGAAAGATAAGATATCAATAGAGATAGAGCAAAAATGAGGTTTATTACTAAAAATATCTTATGAATAAGTTTTTTCACTCTTATAATACCGAAATCAGCTTAAATTGTTTCAAAGTTAATTCTTTTTCTGGCTTTCACTGAAAAGAAAATCTTTTTCCTCTCTTGTGAGGCTATCATAACCTCCTTTTGATATTTTATCGAGTATAGCATTGATTCTTGCCTGACGTTCAGCTTTCATGCGGTTATATTCATAATCGTCGGTAATTGTTCTTTTATAAGATACCTTAAGCTTTTTACGAGGTTTTAAAATTGTTACTATATTATCCATTAACCTGTTAAGCCATTTCCCAAGTTCTTTGCCATTCCGATAATTAATTGCATATATATATCCGTAAAGTGCTCCACCTATGTGAGCAAGTTTACCACCTGAGTTTGCTGAGAAGTCAGCTATGGAAGTCAGAATAAAAATGAGCAATGCAATATATTTGATTTTGAATCTGCCGAAAGGGAATAGTATCACTTGATAATTAGGTACATATGCAGCAATCGCCACAACTATTGCCATAACCGATGCGCTGGCGCCAAGAAGAGGAACAGATGTTCCGGAAAATTCTCTGAACACTGGAAAAATATTATAAGAAACTATATACATCAAAGCCCCTGTAACTCCTCCAATAAGATAAACCGACACAAGTTTTTTTTGATCGAGAAACTCAAGAAATATCTTTCCAAACCAGTACAACCACAACAGGTTAACAGCAATATGAAGAAAATCTTTGTGGGTAAACATATAAGTAATCAACGTCCAGGGCCTTTTAAGAAGAGTGTTAAATGAAGAAGGCATCGAAAAAAACCTTATAAAACTATCAGAGATGCCTGGATTTACAAGAAGATATGCGAATATCCCCGCAATAGTAATAATCAAAAAAACAACTACATTGGCTATTATTAATTTTGTAAGGTTGGAGCTACGATTCAAATACGACTTAATTTTATTCCACCAACTCATTAGTAAAATGTTTTTGTGGTTTTTTTCCACACTTTTATAAGGATAAAGCCAAAAATCATTCCTCCCAGATGTGCTGCATGTGCTACTGAGCTTCCAGGCTGAGTGATTGCAAGGTAAAATTCCAAACCTCCATAAAGCAAAACAAAATATTTTGCCCTGATAGGTATTGGAGGAAATAGAAGCAAAAGTGGTGTATTAGGGAAAAGCATTCCAAAAGCAAGCAAAACACCATAAATAGCTCCCGAGGCTCCAACAGTAGGCGTGTATAGAATATATTGCAGCTTTCTCATTACAGGATCAGTGTATGCTTTAAGCTGCAAGGTATAAGTATAACCATCATCAAGCACTTCCTGTAATTGTTCAGGCGCTATATAATTCATTACCTGACGATATTGAATTTCCATAACTAACATATGAGTGGCCATAGCACCTAATCCTGAAACGAAATAATAAATAAGAAACCTTTTCGAACCCCACACCTGCTCAAGAATTTGGCCGAACATATATAATGCAAGCATATTGAAAAAAAGATGCCATATACCTCCATGCATAAACATGTGGGTTAAAATTTGTATAGGTCTGAACTGATCCGATGCAGGGAAATAGATACCTAGAATCCTGTTCAAATCCACATTGAAAATGGCAATGGAAGCATAATTGGCAAGAAGCATCAATATATTTATATAAATGATGTTCTTAACCGCCGGTGGCATCCCGAAAAAACTTCTATTATAGCCGTTCATTAAAATTTAATCTTTAAAAGATTCGCCGGCAAAATTAATCAATCATTTCAAACCAGTGCAGAAACATTTTAATTATTTGAATCTCTTATCAATTTCGTCTATAGTTATTATATTTATAATCGGCTTCCCTGAAGGAGAATAATTGGGCGAGCGGCATGCAAATAATTTATCAATGAGTTGTTCCATCTCTTCTGCTGATATAATTGTTCCATAAGGAATTGAAGCACTTTTTGCCATAGCCTCAGCAACTTTTTCTTTCATATCTCCTGAAATGTCGGTCTGAAGACTTCTGAAAGTTCCCAGTAATGACCTGAGAAAATCAACTGCCGACAGAACCTCTGTAATTACAGGGTGGCTTTTTATTATGACACTGTAATCTCCTTTATCCTCAAAATCATACCCAAGTAACCTGAGCTCATTCTCTATTTCTTTCAGCAGATAATAATCGTCTGCATCCATATCAAATGTTTCAGGGAAGATACTTTTTTGCCCTGGGAGTACTTGCTGTTCGAGATTCTGAATAAACTGTTCATAAAGAATCCTTTCGTGTGCTCTCTTCTGGTCAATTAACATCAGACCCGATTTAACCGGACATACAATATACCTGCCCTTTATCTGGATAAATCGCCTTTGTAATGTTATTTCTTCCTTTGTCCCTTCATTTTGTTTTTTAATGTCATTTTTAATCTGGTCAGGATAAAGTTTTTCCCAGTTTGAAATTCTTCCTTTCTCAAATCTTTCAATAAGTTCTCTTTTCGATATTCTGTTGTCTCCCGAGAAAGGGTCATAATTAGTGTCTATTTTTATTGCCGGAGGAGCTTGTATGCTCCCATCATTAGCCTTCAAAGGAATATCCACATACGAATCGCTGCCGAAGTCTATTGATGGTACGATATTAAACCTTCCGAGAGTCTCTCTCACTGCAGCAAGCAATATCTGCCATATAGCCCTTTCGTCTTCAAATTTCACTTCAGTTTTTGTTGGATGAATATTCACATCAATTTTTGAAGGATCAACATCTATGAAGATAAAATAAAAAGGAACGGAATCAGGAGGAAGAACTTTCTGATAACCTTCCATAACAGCTTTGTGCAGATAAGGATGCCTTATGAAACGACCGTTCGCAAAAAAGAATTGCCCTCCGGAAGTCTTCTTCGTCGTTTCAGGTTTACCAATGAAACCCGTAATTTTTGCAAGTGTCGTATCTGCTTCAATATTGAGAAGCTCCTGATTAATATTTTTACCGAATATGCCAGTAATCCTCTGTTTTATGTTGCCCGGGGGAAGAATATAAATTTCAGAATCGTTATGGTAAAGAGAAAATTTGATTGCTGGATTTGAAAGGGCAACTTTTTGAAATTCATTGATTATATTCCTCAGTTCCGTATTATCCGATTTTAGGAATTTTCGTCTGGCCGGAGTGTTGAAAAATAGACTTTTTACTAAAAAATTGGCTCCTGCAGAGCAGCTACACATTTCCTGCCTTTCCACTTTTGAGCCGTTAATTATAACAAGTGTTCCAGTTTCATCTTCCTTTCGCCTTGTTCTGAGTTCCACCATTGACACTGCCGCTATAGAAGCAAGAGCTTCGCCCCTGAATCCCCTTGTTGTGATGGAAAACAAATCATCGGCACAGGATATCTTAGATGTGGAATGCCTTTCAAAAGCAAGCCTGGCATCAGTTTCAGACATACCGGTACCGTCATCCACAACCTGTATCAGCGTGCGGCCGGCATCTTTTATAATCACTTTAACATCGCTTGCTCCGGCATCCACCGAGTTTTCCATCAGTTCTTTTACTACCGACGCTGGCCTCTGGATTACCTCACCTGCTGCAATCTGATTTGCCACAGAATCGGGTAACAGCTTAATAATATCAGGCATAAATAATTACAGAAACTACTTATTATCAGCTTTGTCAATATTTTTTTATTCTTCAAATATATCAATAATTACGCTCATAAGAGTTGCCGATTCAAGGTTAAATCTTAAAAAGAAATTGAAGAATGTGTAAAACATAATTTGGAATAATAAGATGAGAATTTATGCTACAACCTGTCAAGTTTCACAAGGTTGTTTATGGAAACTTGATTTATTTAAGGGCATCTCTAAAAACCCATTGTTGATATATATACCTTATTGTTAATAACATAAAGTTGATTTTATTGACTATGTTTTATATCTTAGCAAGAAAAGCACGAGATGAAAAATATAAATGATTTAGGCCTGTTTGATGATCATTTTTTAATGGAAAAGCTTACTAATCTTGGTGATCCGCTGCGAAAATTGAATAAATTTATTAACTGGGAAATTTATTAACTGGAAAATATTTGAATCACCTATAAATGAAGCATTTAAAAATGAAGATAGAGATTTATCGAAAGGAGGCCGCCCCTCATTCAATAGATTGATATTGTTCAAAGCCCTTATTATTCAAAGTCTGTATAACCTTTCTGATGACCAGTTGGAATATCAAATTGTTGACCGGGCAAGTTTTAAGCGGTTTTTGGAATTGAAGAAAAGTGACAAGATTCCTGACAGCAAAACATTTTGGTTATTCCGGGAGCAGCTTATAGAAAAAGATGTGATCCTGGGCCTGTTCAAAATCTTCAATGAAACTCTTGATGCAGCAGGAGTTTTATCCCATTAGGGAAAGATGGTAGATGCCAGCTTTGTAGAGGCTCCACGTCAACGAAATACCCGCGAAGAAAACAAGCATATTAAAGAGACAGGTACAGCGCCGGCGGAGTGGAAAGTGAAGCTCCATAAATTAGCACAGAAAGATATTGATGCCAGATGGACTAAGAAAAACAACAATACTTTTTACGGTTATAAGAACCATGTAAAAGCCGATACAAAGACTAAACTCATAGAAGAATTTATTGTTACTGATGCATCGGTACATGACTCTCAAGCTATGGAACAGTTGCTGAAAGAGAAAGATGAGGGACAACCGCTTTATGCTGATAGCGCCTATACAGGAGAGGATCAGGAAACGGTTTACAAAAAGAAAAAAGTAATCAACAAAATAATTGAGAAAGGGTACCGCAACAAAGCCTTAACCGAAGAACAGAAAGCCAATAACAAAGAGAAATCAAGGATACGTGTAAGGATCGAACACGTGTTCGGCTTTGTAGAAAACAGCATGCATGGCTCCATTATCCGCACTATTGGGATTGTAAGAGCTACAGCAAAAATCGGGCTAATGAACCTTACTTACAATATCAGTCGCTGTACTCAATTAAAAATAGTGGTTGCTATGGGATATGTATGTCCGGAGGTTAAAGATGTACTTATATATGTATCTGATAATTAAATAAATAAAAAATAAGGGGGTAAAAATTAGGTTTTTAGAAATCTATTTAATATATTTATGTCAAACAATGGCATCAAAAAAAGTAGTTTTTCGAGGTGCCCTTAAGAACGAACTACTAGTAAAGAAGAAATGAATAATGCCTTAATAGCTTTTCTTGTGCATTACATGCTTTATAAAAGACATGGAGGAATGAGAAGAGAACTTAATGTTAAAACACCGTATCAAGCTGTTGAAAAATGGTTTGAACTAAAACCTGAAATTTTTAATCAAACTCCTTGCATATTTAAAAACAAAATACTAAACTTGATATAATATAATAAATCAAGTTTCCATAAACAACCTTGTGAAACTTGACACGTTTTCAATAAATAACCAAACTTAAATTCAGAACAAATGAAAAGGACTTTTCTATTATTGATAGTTTTGATCTGCGGACAATTGTATGCCCAGAAACCATCCGACACAGCTGGCCAGTCGCTCCAGCTGGTTACTTTTACAACTGAGCAGGACCATCAGAATATGATGGATCAGCTGGGAATCAAAAGTGTTCGTCCCGGACCAAGCGGTAACGAATCTGCTCCCAATCACGCAAACTATGATGAATCTGTTGCAACTCCATACCCTGATCTACCTGACCTTCTCACCCTGAAGAACGGTAAAAAAGTAACTTCTGCCGAGATCTGGTGGAAACAGCGTCGCCCCGAGATAAAGGAAGATATGGAACGTGAAGTATACGGACGTTTACCAAAGTATGTCCCTCCGGTAAAATGGACAGTGGACATTTCTGAGAGAGAGATGATTGGGTTTACCCCTGTAATAGCAAAGAAGCTTACGGGCCATGTAGATAATTCGCAATGTCCATCAATAGAAGTTAACATTGAGATGGTGCTTGTTACACCAGCTAACGCACAGGGGCCTGTTCCGGTGCTGATGATGTTTGGCGGAGCCAGCCTGCCTGCTCCGGCACAACCGAATCCTGCCGAACTTGAAGTTATAAACAAGGCTTTCAGGAAGATGTTGTCTGACAGTGATCCTGAAGTAAAAGCTATTCTTGACAGGTACCTTGCATACACTCTGATAGCCCGCGCTGCTTCTCCCTTCGGTCAGATGGGACAACAGGCAAACCCGAATGCAGATCCCCCCTCAACACAGCAGCTTCTTAATGCAGGCTGGGGCTATGCAACGATCAATCCCGGCAGTATTCAGGCTGATAATGGTGCAGGCCTTACAAGAGGGATAATAGGTCTGTGCAATAACGGACAGCCTAGAAAGCCCGATGACTGGGGATCCCTGAGAGCATGGGCCTGGGGTGCTTCAAGAGGTCTGGATTATCTGGAAACAGATCCGGCAGTTAACGCAAAATTAGTTGGCATTGAAGGTGTTTCGCGTTATGGTAAGGCTGCTCTTGTCACACTCGCTTTTGAAGAACGTTTTGCCATGGCTCTTGTCGGATCATCAGGCAAGGGTGGTGCTACTTTGCACCGCCGTAATTATGGTGAAGCTGTCGAAAACCTTACAGCAGCCGCCGAGTATCACTGGATGGCAGGCAACTACCTGAAATATGGGGCTGCAGAAGGTAAAACTGGTGTGGGCAATATAGGACAGCTTCCTGTAGATTCACACAGTCTTATAGCAATGTGCGCCCCTAGACTGACTTTCATCAGTTACGGGGTACCTGAAAAAGGAGATGCCAACTGGCTTGACCAAAAAGGCAGCTATATGGCAACAATTGCTGCCGGTGCCGTTTTCAAACTGCTTGGAGCAAAGGATCTGGGCGTATCAAATGACTATAAAACAGAGGTTAAACCTCCGGTCAACACAGGTCTGCTTGATGGTCAGCTTGCCTGGCGTCAGCACGACGGTGGACATACAGACGCTCCCAATATGAAGTATTTTATTGAATGGGCGAATAAGAATATAGGCCATACACCTCCTGCACAACCCGCAAGACGATAAGGTGTGATATTAAATACCTGAATATGAAAAAGGCTTTTCCATTCCTCCTGCTTCTTCTATTTGTAATGTGCACAAATGCGCAGGACAAAAAGATGTGGAATAATAAGAAGTGCGCAGTAGTACTTACATATGACGATGCACTTGATGTTCATCTCGATAATGTAATTCCGCTTCTTGATTCACTGAATCTTAAAGGGACATTCTATATAATTGGTTCTTCCGAAGACTTTAAAAGACGTATGGAGGACTGGAGAAAAGCCGCAAATAACGGACACGAACTGGGGAATCATTCTCTTTTTCATCCTTGTAACGGAGGCCCCGGACGCAGCTTTGTCACAACTGAAAATGATCTCAGGAATTATACACTGGATCGGACAGTAAATGAGATCCTTGTCACAAATACTCTTCTCAGGGCAGTTGACGGCAAAGACAAAAGATCTTTTGCCTATCCCTGCGGCGATATGAAAGCAGGGGATTCACTGTATTTCAACCGCCTCAGAAATGACCTTACTGGTGCGAGGGGAGTAAGATCAGCAATGAATACTATAGATAAGGTCAATACTGATAATATCGACAGCTATATGATCAGCAATAATAATGCAGATTATATGATAGATCTTGTAAAAGAAGCTGTCAGAACAAATTCGCTCCTGGTCTTTCTTTTTCACGGAGTAGGAGGTGGTCATAATATTAATGTAGAATTAAGTGAACATAATAAGCTGGTACATTATCTTGCTGATAATCTGAAAGATATTTGGATGACAACATTGGTGGATGCTGCAGGATATGTTCAGGATTATCAGGTAGCGAAGGCGTTACGGCATTAAGGCGTTACAATCAGCACAATTGAATTCCCCCTTTGAAGGTCGAAGTGAAACGGAGATCCCGCTTCAGCGGGAGGACCAGGGGGATGTAAACGATGTTATATATACCAATATAAGCATAATATGATAGTTAGAAAGATTCTGTTTCACATCCTTGTTCTATTATTCCTGGGAACAGGATGTAAGGGCTAGGAGTATAAGTATCTTAATGACAAAGGTATAGATGCTCCTTTATCTGCTGAAAGCGGCCTTACAAGCCCTGTAACAATAAAGATACTTTACGATAACTATATGCATGTCGAAGGTTTCGAAGCTGACTGGGGTTATTCAATTTTAATTGATGGACTGGAAAAGACAATCCTGTTTCCTATTTTCCGCACTTTTTTGCAACATCCTTATAAGTATTTGATTATCAATATTAATTTTGTAATTTTGGGTGTTGCAAAATTTTTATTATGTTTATCAGAAAAGTAAAAAATCGGACTGGAAGTCAATCTGTACAAGTAATACAAAAGTTTCGAGGTAGCTACAAAGTTGTCAAAACTATCGGTTGCGCCACCACTCAGCACGAAATTGAAAAGCTGGAGCAATTGGCCAGGGAGGAGATAGA
>JAGPFZ010000025.1 GCA_018056245.1 Bacteroidales bacterium | reverse complement strand
GCTTTCCGCATATCAAAGGCAGATTTACGCATACGTCCCATCTATCACAGGATAAGGAATCGCATAGAAGCTCATATCTGCATTGCTTTTGCGGCCTACTGCATACTCAAGGAACTTGAAAGAGTCCTACAGGAAGAGAAATCGGCCATATCGTTAAAAAGAGCCAGTGAGTTGACACGAAACATGTATCAAATCACCTATACTTTGCCCGAATCAAAGCAAACAAAATCCAAACTTCTCAACATGGATGAAGAGCAGGCTGAACTCTACCGAATTGTTTGTAAAAATTTTTAGGGTGTTGCAATGCGGAAAACAGGTCTGTTGTCAGAAAGGAATCGATCATCTCGGATAAAATCGCTAAGCGGGGCGACCATCCCGGGATTGTCCATATTCTCTCTGTGATGGAGGCATGCAATACCTATAAGCCCTGGCACGATAAAACAACGGGCAAAACATTCTTAAGACCGGACACGGGCAAATGTTTGCATTATTATTTTTATTTCATTGACGAGCAGGTTGGCCTGGGATATGTGCGCGTACCTACATGGTGCCCGTTTCGTTTGCAGGTTTATATTAACGGGCATAATTTGCTGGCTTCAGAATTGAAACAGGCTGGGATTAAATATTCTATGACAGACAATGCTTTTGATAGCCTTGAAGATGCCGTTAAAGCGCAGGAACTTTCGGACAAGATCAGTATCGAAAAACTTCACCGCAAATTAGATGAGTTCGCATGGCGATTCTGTCCGGTGTATAAAGATTTTAACCTGAGATACCTCTGGAGCGTGATGCAGGCCGAATATGCCACCGACATTGTGTTTAAAAAACAGGAAGGCTTGCAACAGATTTACAATGAACTTGTAGCTACGGCCATACATACAGTAAAACCTGAAAACATTGCGACTTTTTTGGGTCACAAGCTTGACCCAAAATATCAAGGCGAAGTTGGCAACAATTACAATGTACGTATTGAAGGCAGCCGCATCAAACACACGATGGGATCGGTGTCGATAAAAATGTACGATAAGTTCAGTAAAATATTGCGGATAGAAACAACATCAAACGATATCAGCTTTTTTAAACACTTCCGGGAGGTAGTACACCATGACGGGTCAACGTCCCACGAGATGGCTCCGTTGAAGAAAAATATCTACAGTCTTTCCTTTCTATCAGAAAACCTGAAAGCTTCAAATAAAAGATATCTGGAGTTCATTTCAGCCTTCGACAACAAAGAAATTGGAAGAAAGAGACTTGAGAATGTTACTTCATCGAAAAGTGAAAGTAATCGGAACTACAAAGGCTTTAACTTCTTTAGCAAAGATGATTTAATGATTTTAACAGCCATCATCCGTGGAGAGTTTAATATTAATGGCTTTCGAAACAAAAACCTTCAAAAACTACTCGGATTCACCGCCAGCAAAATAAGCAGGTTGATCAAACGTCTGAGGGTAACATGGGCTTATTAAAAAAGCATCGGATTCTTACAAATATTACATCACCAAAATCGAAAAAGAAACAATTATTATGGCTCAGAAAATTAAAGAGCTGGTGCTTGTTCCGGCTTATTGCTATTGAATATTATGCCAAAAAAACATCAAGTTAAAAGATAAGGTACTAAGGAGCTGGATTTGGTAAAAATTTGAAGGCATAGCCTTCAAACAGGCTCTTTGAAATGTAGTTGGGTTAGTCAAACAATGTAAAGTTTTGACTTTTGGTCTCTTCTTTTTTGTCTTGTTCCTCTTGGTACTGAACATAACGTCGAAACATATCTTCGTTCAGACCAAAGGTATTGACAAAATATCCTCGAGACCAAAAATGATTGCCCCAATACGGTTTTTGTTTCAACTGAGAGTAACTCTTGAACAACTTGATCGCAAGTTTTCCTTTCAAAGTTCCCATAAGTTCCGAAACCGATACGCGAGGTGGAATGGACACCAAAAGGTGAATATAATCCGGTTGAACGTTCAACTCTTCAACATCGCAGCCTTTCCACTCACAGAGCATCCGAACATCATGCTCCACCAAATCCTTGACGATGCCCGTCAAGATGCGAAATCGGTATTTCGGACACCAAACTATGTGGTAATCACACTTCCAAACTACATGACTTTGCTGCTTGTATTTACTCATTGCGCAAAGTTATCATCTTTAGGCATAGCCCAAAAGAACATTACCACCACCAAAGGTGGTGGATTTTTAAATTGAAGTAAAACAATATAATAAATCAAGTTTCCATAAACAACCTTGTGAAACTTAACAAGTACAAAAATAATTTTCGCTTTGTACAGCAATACTAATTAATATGCCAACTATACAGTTATAGAGAAGGCAGTTCGTATTTATAAATTCTATATCACCTGGCAGCCCGGCGAGCTTGGAAAATTGCGTTACCAGCCCTCTCCTGGTTGAAGCATCAGGAAAAAGAATCCCGTTAGTCCCGTTCAGATAACTATCAGGGTAAAATCCGTGAAATAAATTGTTGTTTTATTAAATTCTTAAAAGCCGATCCGAAAATTAAATAACTCGTATTTCCGCCAATCGTTCCTTCGTTTTGTGCCCAGATAAATGGCCAGTCGTCGTAGTTTTCAAAGTGATCGGGTTTTCTGAATAAAATACCTGGTGCAACATTACCCGGAATAAATGAGAAGTCAGCCCTGTTATTCCCGTAAAAGACTTCCTTGGGACGAGCAGCACCTACAGTTGCCACCAGTGATAAATTGTGATAAGGATGGCAACCAAACAACCAATTGGTGGTTTTGAATGCATGGCTTGCATCAATTATATCAGGGAATTGTGAATTAACAAAGCAAACAGTAGTACCAAAGCTCACAATGTTTCCACCTCCTGCCCAGTTACCAAGACCGATTGGCACACCGTAGGGATTATCTTTTTCAAGTTCTTCAATATATTCTTTGTACTTCATAATGTATGGCCTCAGCTTCTCTTTGTAGGATGTGTCCATGTATGGAATGGCGCGTACTGCGGTCAGAATATTTCCACTGACGCTGCGGTCAAGTGCAGGCCATAGCAGTTCCTGAAATTTATCGAGATACTGTTTTTCTCCTGTTGAGATGAAGAGTTCAAGATTGGTAGCAAAATCTCCTTGTCCAAAGCCAAAGCCGGGGCGATTCGGCGGCATTTTAGCAATTAATTCATTTGCCTCTGTAAGAAGCCTTTTTGACTGGACCAAAGCTCTTGCCGAAAGGTTGTCATTATATCCCTTCAGGGCCCGGCTTGCTGCTGTAAACATCGTTGCTGCCCTGATATCGAGACCGGGATTACGGCTTGTAAACGCCCACATATCATCCTTAACTCCGCTTGACCGGCCGTCACGTGCTACTTCGTAGGGACCAAGGTCCGGATTATAACGAAGACCGTCTGTTATTGAGGCTGCGTCACCAAGGTGATGGTAATTATCAAGAACTGAGTTGGTTAGAGCTTGTGCCATGTGGCCGATTATTTCTGCCTGAGCCAGAAGCTGCTTTGTCCCATGTTCTATGAACTGTAATATGTCGGGTGTACCGTCTGGTCGGTGAAGATCAACATAGCGTTGCTTCTGATCAACGAAAGTCTGATCGCGTAAGGGTTTAAAATATTCCCATATCTGTACAAAGTTCTGCACCACACCAATAGTAGATCCTGTCTCGATATCAAAGTCACCGGCGTCAAAAAAGCCGCCTACATTTAATCCTGGGATCAATTCCAGCCCTTTATACTTTGTGTCGGTGGTCGGTCCCTGCCGGTGCATGTCGAAATGATCGGTGGGTGCCGGAGCCTGGAGATAGCCCTCCTTGAAAGGCTCGCCGTGCCATACCCTGTAAGCCTCGTTTACGAACATATGATTCATATGTATCGGGATCCATATATCGCTTGTGGCGTCGGTCATATTATCATAAACATTATCTTCTATTAAAAAATTATTTGTCTTAAGGTTGCCGTACTGAATGTAATATATACCGGGGTGGTTAACTGAAGAAAAATCGAATTTTACATAATGATATTTATAATAATCACCCCATGGTACGATTTTGCCGCTGAATACTTCAGTTGCATTGCCGTCGTCGCCTACCTTATATATCGATGCTTTTGCCAGCGGTTTGTCTTTCTTGTCGAGTTCAATGACAGAGACTTTGGGCTGAGACGGAATGTAACCTACCTGGGAGAAACCGATATTTGGCTCTCTTATCCAACCTTTAATTGCATTTGGTTCAACTATCCAGGTCAAAACCTTACCTGTTTTACCTGCCGGAAGTATACTGCGGACGACGAACCAGCCGTTTTGTGCCAGAATACGACCATCGAAGAGCATAAGATCGGCATCTTGTGAAGTGATCTTTACCAAACGTTCCGGGTCTTCGGGCGCCATTAGAATGGTACGGCCGGTTTCGAGAGGAAGCGGATCGATAAATTTGCCGGTACCCCTGTCGTCATAAGTTTTATACCCCTTGAATTGCTTGATTTTTTCACTGTTAGGTCTCGTAACAGTATTACCTACCACGTATCGGGGGAACCGATTTGGACGTCCATCCATTAAATATGTCTTTCCCCAATATTGCGAGGGCAGGAACTCAAGATTAAAGCCGGCACTACCTTCAAGTACCGTGGGAACGGGTTTATCAAGGTAAACAGATATCTCAACAGCTTTCCCCTTTGCTGCAACGACTACACGCGAATCAAAATCGTAATCTTCATACCTTAAGATGGACTCAATTGTATTCGATATTGTGTCTACTGTCCGGGTTGGAATTGCAGGGACAAGATCCCACTGCTCCGGAGTGCTGGAAAGTCTCACAGCGCCTCCTTGTGCTGTTCTGACTCCATGGTGGATCAATTCTATACCGGCGGTCTTTTCATCGTTAAAACCTCCGGTAAAAAGGTTATTGTACACAAGGACATTGACGCCTTGCGTCTCGAAATATTCAAGATCATTTAGTTTCAGATCCTGGTTCGAATCATTATTGCATGCCGTAACAAGCAGTATTACAAGTGATAAAAATGTCAGTCTTTTCATCCGTAATTTTAGTTGTTTACATGTTACAAATTTATATTTTTTATAATATTCCCCCAGTGCAATTATACTATGAAAATATAAAACCGCGACATTTAAAAATTTTACGTATTTACAATAAAATTTTATTTTAATCTTTTCTTCCGGTTCACCATTTTCCTGTTTTTATAGCGTAATCCTTTATATCTTCAGGTGTCAAATAGTTATCAATAATTCTTTTATGTCCCGTATCTGAGCGCGATATTAAAGAGAGTTCATAAAGCTCCCTTACATAGCCTTTTTCTATCGTCATCCTGTCGGTATCCTTCTCTTCAAGCATCCTGGCATGTTTAGAAAAAAGGTATTTTGCTATAAAACGCATATATTGCAACGTGCTCATTTTGAGATATTTCTCCTGATGGCAAAGTTCATGGGCAATAATGCCTCTCATCGCGCTGTCGTTCAATTTTTTTATACGTGTACTTATTAAAATTATCCTTATACATGGGGGTATCCACACAGAAAGCCCAAAAAATCTGAACCATATAACCAGGTAAAAAATTCGTTTCTCCTTCAGCATGGGAAACGAATTGTCAATTATTTCTTTGGCTATTAATTTTATTCTTTTATACACATAAACTTCCTTTCGAAAGCGAATATAAGAAAAGAGATTAAAGCTTCAAACTGACTTGCAGCTATTCATAGAATTCAATTTTATTGTAAATGAAGAATAATTCGGAGTTTATTAAATAAAACCATTTATTAGTGATAAAACCGCCTAAGCCTATCTTAATACAAACCTGTAACTGAATTTGACAAGAAAGACGTTATGCGGTTTATTATCTTTCCCGTTGAACAGGTCGCCCATGTCGTCAAAAAAATCCATCTGCCCGGAATCATTAAAACTATTTCGTGACTGACTCCAGACAAGATAAACAGATGAGCCCGGGTTGAATTCCCATCTGACGACAAGGTTTGAAAGGAACTCCTGAACATTAAAATCGCGTTTTCCGAAACTATAATCGGTTGTACCGTCCATGTTCTCGTCAATATTGAAATTTTCTGAAGCATAACTTATCTGATCATCAGTATAAATGTGGAACCTTTCGCTATATTCATCAGCCATAGGATCAGTAATATATTTATACTTGCTGTATTTCCCTGTGGCAATAAAAGGCTGGCCCCAGTACTGAAGAGTCAGATCAGGGCTCAGGTTAATGTTTACTCTTATGGATGCATGGAATGTATTCCGGCTTATGTATCCGAAAATATACCTTTTCTCAGAGTTATAAGTAGTTTCGGTTATATATTGAAGATCAGTGAACGATTTATTATATCCCGGATTAAAAGATAACCTGAGATAATTTGTGGGTTTTGCAGAAAGATCAAATCCTATATTCCAGTTGGAATAGTTTTTTTTCATTCCTGCCGATTTATTTGTAAAAACTTCAAATTCAATCTTTTTCCTGCTATCGCTTGAAAATCCAATATAACTGTTAAATTCGCCTGGCAGCTTCATCATTGGGCCACCCCTGAGTATACTGGTTGATAGCTGGGTTGTACTCACATAGCCGCCACCCCATATCCTCCAAAAGTTTTTGAATGTTATATTACCATTAAATTCAAGCCCTTTCCCCAACCAGTTACCACCGAAATTGTTAAAAAAGTAAATATCGCCGTTAACACTGTAACTCCTATAAATTCCCTTAGGTTCCCATTGGTTATACCCTGTCCATAAAATTGTAGCAATCTGGTCAGCTTCCCGCATATATCCGATATCGTTTATCTCTAATCCCGGGGTTTTCCACATTGTAGCCAGCATGAAATTCCAGTGGCCACTGAGTTTCAAGACCTGCATTCTCCCTCCGGAACCGAAGAGAGAAGTCCGATCAGGATTATAATTCACATAATCGTTGTCGGGGCGCTGGTAATAACGTGCAGATGACCTCTGAGTGAGGTCAATGGCCTCCTTTGTGCCCGATACGTTGCTAAAAGCTGTGTTGATATTCAACATCCAGCTTTTCTTTTTAAAATATTGTGTAAAATCAATCCCTCCGGTAAAAGCATTTTTATGCATAAAAGAAACCAGGTTACCCTCCAGATGCCTGTTTGTACTAGTAAATATTCCGCCTACTATTGTATTTCCTTCATTGATATCCTTCTGTACGCGTCCAACAAAATAGTTTGTAAGAGGTTCAACTGTCTCGAAGATTCTGGAACCTCCCATTGTATCAATTTCTGCTTTCTCTTCTGCCGTAATTGCTTCGATGAATCCGACTGAAAGGCCTTTCTGGGTTTTGCCTGTCATCTTTGCTGCACCAAGAATAGTTGTTGCCGTTGGAACATCCGCGCTCCAGCCTTCCTTAAGCGAGGGGTACCCCTGCGGCCTTCTGCCTATCCTTCTCGAATAGAAAAGATTGTCGTCTCCAAGTCCTCCATCGCCGATGCCAAGTCCGAAGTTCGTAATATTATTTCCTTCAATAAAGAAGGGACGCTTTTCTTCGAAGAAGGTTTCGTATACGGTCAGATTAACTTCCGACGGGTCGGCTTCAACCTGACCAAAATCGGGATTAATGGTCAAATCCATTGTCATATTATTTGTAACACCTATCTTAGCGTCAACACCGCCATTGAGCATGTATTTTTTGCCTTCCGACAGAAAAGCATTAGCAGGTTCCGCCTCAAAGGTTTCAGCTTTTGCAACTCCGTAAGGTGTAATATCCAATATCTTTTTCGGTTGGATATTTTCAAGTCCGGTCATCTCTCCTATCAGATGAATCAAACCGGGCGCATCTTTCGGTATATGTTGCCAGAAATCCGTTTCGTTGTTACGGTAAATAATCCTTACAACCTGTAATCCCCATACATCACCAGAATTCCTTTCGAATCTAAATTGGCTGAACGGAATTTTCATCTCGGCAACCCAACCTTCATTGTTCAGAGATGTTTTTGCCCACCAGTTTGCGTTCCATGAAGAATCTTCATTTTGCCCGTCGTTCGAAAATAATTCATCATTTTTTACACCTGCAGAACTTACACCGAAAAGAAAACCCGTGCGCAAATCATGATAGCTGTCAACAATAATACCAACCATATCACCATCAATCTGGTCTCTTCGAGTCAGACGGCTAACAATGCTGTCGGGACTGGTATCATAAGCTTTTATTCCAACATAAAGGTTATCTTTATCAAAAAGAATTTTGAATTCTGTTCTCTGCGTTGAAGGTCGCCCGTTATACGGTTCATACTGAATGAAATCGTTCACCCAGTTACCTGCATTCCATGCTTCTTCATCCAGAACACCGTCAATAACCGGTGCAACATTAATTTGAACTGCTTTATATTGTTTCTTTATATCCGTCTGAATATCCTTTGCATCGAGAAAATTTGTAATAAGTATAGAAAACGAAACTGCAATAAAAATTCTTTTCATTTTTAAATTAATTTTTTACACTAAAGACGGATGAATAATTTATTTGATGCAGTAAATTTTTTATTTAGAACTATTCTAAATTACTATTGATTATTATTAAAAATTACTTAACTGACACAAGTAAATAAAAACTAATGTCAGAATTGACAAATAAAGCGAAATCCGAATTTAAAAATTAAAAAATTATCTATACAGTTGTAATTTTATACTTTTACTACCATAATTTTGCTAAAAAATAAGTAGGTTTGCACAAATAAAGTTTATAAAAAAGAATATATTCTATGAAAATGATTCAGGATTTTAATTTCAAGGGTTTGAAAGCCATTGTGAGAGTTGATTTCAATGTTCCTCTCGACAAAAAGACTTTTGTAGTAACAGATGATACAAGGATACGTGGTGCTTTGCCGACAATAAAGAAAATTATCGGAGACGGCGGTTCATGCATTCTGATGTCTCATCTGGGCAGGCCTGAAGGAAGACAGGAAAAATATTCCCTTAAACCTGTTATACCGGTGCTTGAAAAGTATTTAGGCATAAAGGTTAAATTTGCCGATGATTGCCTAAGTGAGGAAGCAGCAAAGATGGCGGCCGAACTTAAACCTGGAGAAGTTCTTCTTCTTGAAAATGTTCGTTTTTATCCTGAAGAAGAAGGCAAACCGATACTACCAGAAACAGCAACTGAAGAAGAAAAGAAAGCTGCAAAAGCTGAACTTAAGGCAAAACAGAAAGAGATGGCCAAAAGGCTTGCCAGCTATGCCGATGTTTATGTAAACGACGCATTTGGTACAGCTCATAGGGCTCATGCTACAACAGCGGTCATAGCCGATTTCTTCCCGTCCGATAAAAAAATGTTCGGTTCCCTCATAAATAGCGAATTGGCTGCTCTGGATAAAGTTCTTCATAATCCACAGAAACCTTTTACTGCAATAATGGGTGGGGCTAAAGTGTCGGACAAAATTCTTCTTATAGAAAACCTTCTTAATAAAGTTGATAATCTACTTATTGGCGGCGGTATGGCTTACACTTTTGTTAAAGCAAAAGGTGGAAAAATAGGAAAATCGCTTTGCGAGGAAGACAAGCTCGACCTTGCCCTCAGTATTCTCGAAAAAGCAAAAGAAAAAGGCGTAAACATATATTTGCCTGTTGATAGTGTAAATGCCGACAAATTTGATAATGATGCACAAACAATTGTATCTCCCATTGATGATATTCCAGATGGATGGATGGGCCTCGATATTGGCGAAAAGACCATTGAAATGTTTTCAAAAGTTATTCAAAACTCAAAAACAATTCTATGGAACGGCCCAATGGGAGTATTCGAAATGGAGAAGTTTTCAGCAGGCACGGTAGCCATAGCAAAAGCCATTGCTTCAGCAACCGAAAAAGGAGCTTATAGCCTTGTTGGAGGCGGGGATTCAGTTGCCGCAGTAAATAAATATAATCTGGCCGACAAAATCAGTTTTGTCTCTACAGGCGGCGGTGCAATGCTCGAATATATGGAAGGCAAAAAACTCCCGGGGATAACGGCAATAAGAGGAGAATAAAAGTTTAATCACGCAAGTGAAACATGCGCTCATAGTTATATTGATTCTTTTATTCGCAATTGCGAGCTGTAAAAAAGAACCAGAACCGGTTTATTCCGGAATAGTGACAATAGATAATAAAAGGGCAGGCACAGAACCTACCTATTATCTTATGGGTTTTCATGTGCCCACCGGCCGGAAAATTCCCGACGTGAATAACCAGCGCGATATCATAAGTGTACTTTCTGATTACGATGCAAATTTTAAACCAAAAAAAATTTATTTTATTACAAATAATCTGAAAAACTCTTTTTTCAGGTATGGCCAATACAACGACATAGAGGAAGCGAAAATAGCTTTCGATTCACTAACAAATTTTTCCGAGCCTCAATGGACTGAAACCGGAGATTCGGTAACTATAAACCAGATATGGCTTTACCGGACAAGTGATCAGAAATACGCCAAGCTGAGAATTATAAGCACAGTTCTTGAAAAAAGGGATGATATGCAGGACCCCTATGCCCAATGTACCTTTGAATGGGTTTTCCAGCCCGACGGAACAAATATCTTCCCCGGTAAATGAAGCCGGATTACAACAATAAGATTTTCAATATAAAATGTCCTGAAGAATTCGAAGCAATAGCTCTCGACCTCTTTCATTATCAGGCTTCTGATAATTTAATTTATAAAGAGTTCATAAATCGGATAGGAGTTAACCCGGCAGAAGTGAAAAGGATTGAAAATATCCCTTTTCTGCCGATTGAGTTTTTCAGAAACCATATCATTCTAACCGGTTTTACCGAAGCAAAAATGTTCTTTGAAAGCTCGGGGACAACCGCCATGAAAAAAAGCAGACATTATATCGCTGATCTGTCACTTTATGATGAATCATTATTAAGAGGCTTCAGGTTGTTCTATGGCGAACCAGAAAATTATCTTATCGCTGGTCTCCTGCCTTCCTTCACCGAACGGCCTCATAGTTCCCTTTCATATATGATAAATAAACTGATCGAATGCGGAGCCGATAAAAAGAGTGGCTTTTTTTCGGATGATTATAAATATCTGAAAAGTGTACTCAAAAGTTCCATTAAAAAAGGTAAAAAGGTAATGCTAATAGGTGTAAGTTATACACTTATTGATTTAGCAGAAAAAAAACCGGTTGATCTTGCCGGACTGATTATTGTAGAGACAGGGGGCATGAAAGGACTGAGAAAAGAAATAACACGTGAAGAGCTACACACAATATTAAAAAACAGTTTTGGTGTTTCTGAAGTTCATTCAGAATATGGTATGACCGAACTTCTTAGCCAGGCATGGTCGCATGATAGAGGTCTTTTCAGATGCCCTCCATGGATGAAGGTGCTTGTACGAGAAATCAACGATCCTCTTTCGGTAACTTCGGAGCCTGGAAAATCAGGAGCAATAAATGTAATTGACCTTGCCAATATAAATTCATGTGCATTTATTGCAACAGGAGATATCGGCAAACTTCATGAAGGCAGCTTTTTCGAGGTGACAGGAAGATATGATCATAGTGAAGCCCGAGGATGTAACATGATGATTGAGTAGATATTAGTAATTATAAAACAAAATATTTTATATTTCAATGCCGGTTAAATCCCTTATGACAACTGAGGCGCATACAATGCCGAAAGCAGCAGGCATGTATGAGATAGTTCCTACTATAGAAGCCTTGTTTTTTTCTTCTGAGGATTCGATTATCCGGCTCTTATCCACTCTTTCCGGTGAATATACTGCCCTGAAACCTTCGTCAACTCCAAGTCGGTGTAGTTTTTTCCGTAGCATTCGTGCCAGATTGCAACCGTAAGTTTGTGATATATCGTCAACTCTTATCTTAAGAGGATCAAATTTACCTCCTGCTCCCATAGAACTAATAATGCGATAATTCCTCCTTAGGCTGTGATAAATAAGAAATACCTTTGGCGACAGAGTGTCAATTGCATCAACAATATAATCGAACGGTTCGGATAGAATTTCTATCATCCTTTCATCTCTTAGGAACTCATTTAATGCTGTTATTTCAAGATCCGGATTTATATCCTTTAACCTCTTCTCCATTATAAATACTTTAGATTTCCCTTCTGTACTGATAAGGGCAAGAAGTTGTCTATTACGATTGGATGGATGAATTATATCGCTATCTACAATTGTCATTTTCCCAATGCCTGCCCTGCAAAGCATTTCAGCGGCATAAGCTCCCACTCCTCCTATACCAGCCACAAGCACATTAGAAGATCTTAACCTCGCAAAACGTTCGGCTCCTATGCATTGTTCGGTCCTCGAATACCATTCCTCCATCAGATTCCGAAAAAAGTCATGAAATTGGAATATATTTGTCTTTTAAGCTCTTCGACTGTAATCCCAAGCACTTCCGATACCTTATTATATATTGTGGTTATTTCAATTTCACATCCATCGGTTTCAAGAAAAAAATTCTCCAGGGAAACGGATTTAATAAGATGCTCTGCTTCAGGTCTTATAATGAAGTCGCACCAGAAAGAAAGATAAATTCCTTTTGATATAAGTTGAAGAGCAAGTTCGGATTTACCTCTGAACCCATGTACCAGCCATGACAATTTTGGCTTAAGGTTTTTCCGAACGGAAATCAGTTCTTCCCATGCTCGTACGCAATGAATATATAGCGGTTTACCTCTTTCTTCGGATAAAACTATCTGTCTTATAAAGGCTTCACGTTGAAAATCAGCGGAAGGACCTTTAATTTTATCAAATCCGGCTTCCCCAATTGCAATAACATTTTCATGATTTGAATCAATGATTACTTTCTCCATCTGTTCCTGAAAATTTTCTTCAGTAAGATACCATGGATGGATACCTACTGTATATGCAAGACCGTGTGTATTATCCGGTTCTTTCGGTTGATTAGCATTAATATTTTCAACCTGAAAAATCCCAGCTGCCGGAACTGCCCCATGATTATGGATATCAATAAAATCGTTCAAGCCCGGGAGATTCATATGCTACTTTCCTATTGTTTCTATTCCTCTCTTTATTCGGCGAAGTGTCTCTTCTTTCCCTAACCAGCTTATAATATCGAATATTCCCGGTCCTCTTAATTCACCCACAAGCACGATTCTCAACGAATGCATTATCAATCCGTTATCATAACCTTTCCGGGCAATCCAATCGCGAATAGTATGCTCGATAAACTCCTTACTGAAATCGCTAATCCCGATTAAGATCTCAGCAATTGCATTTAACAATTTAGGAGAATCTTCTTTCCACCATTTGTTAACAGCTTTATCGTCATATATTGTGGGCGCTTCAAAGAAGAAATTAGTTTCATCCCACATCTCTTTTACAAAACTTATTCTCTCTCTCACAAGATCAACAAGTATCTCAAGTTTCTTTATATCGCAATAATAGCCTCTGGCATTTAATATCTCGCTGAATTCCAGCGCAACCTGATTAGTGCTTCTTTTCTGAAGATAGACGTGATTGAACCATCTGGCCTTAACAGGGTCAAAACGAGATCCAGATTTGTTTATCTTTTCAAGTGAAAATTCATTTATAAGTTCTTCCATGCTGAAGATTTCCTCATCTGTTCCCGGATTCCAGCCGAGTAGCGCCAGCATGTTAACAAATGCTTCGGGATAATATCCTTCTTCCCTGAAGCCACGTGCAGTCTCACCATAAGGCCAGTAGATGGGGTAAACTGGAAATCCCATTCTATCTCCGTCGCGTTTACTCAACTTACCCTTACCGTCAGGTTTAAGAATGAGAGGTAAATGTGCAAAAAAGGGAAGTACCCATTGAAACGATCTGTATAGCATTACATGAAGGGGCATTGAAGGCAGCCACTCTTCTCCCCGTATTACATGAGTAATTTCCATCAGATGGTCATCTACAATGTTTGCCAGGTGATAAGTGGGCATACCATCCGATTTGAAAAGAACTTTATCATCAAGAGTAGAAGAATTTACAACAATATGGCCTCTAATAATATCATCGAAAGATATCTCCTCGTCAATAGGCATTCTATATCTTATCACATAAGGTTCCCCTTTTCTGAGCATCTCTTTCCAGTCCCTCTCAGGAAGGGAGAGAGAATTCTTCAATTGGTTTCTTGTAAATCCGTTATAAGTAAATACCTTTTTCCCCGTCTCATATTCCTTACGTAATCTTTCAAGTTCTTCACGAGTATCGAATGCGTAATAGGCATCGCCCTTTTCAACCAGTAATTCCGCATATTGCCGATAAATTTGTTTCCTCTCGCTTTGTCGGTAGGGGCCGTAATTTCCACCTTCCCTCACACCCTCATCAAATTTTATTCCGCACCAGTTGAGAGCTTCTATTATGTACTCTTCCGCCCCTTCAACATATCGAGTCTGATCAGTATCCTCAATACGCAAAATATTAGTACCTTTATGTTTGCTGGCAAAAAGATAGTTATACAAAGCTGTCCTCACTCCTCCTATATGTAGTGGGCCTGTCGGGCTTGGGGCAAATCTTACTCTTACCATAATAGCATGGGCTTGTTCTGATTATTCATGCAAAGATAAGGAAAGAAGCTAAAATTTATCAGAAACAAATGTCATCATCACTGTAAATTAGATATCTTCAATTAATCTTATTATATCAGCAATAATGGTATTTGGGAATCTGAAAAGCTGAATATCAATATTATGCGTCGCCACATTTTGACGACCCACAGTTTTTACAGATAAGACAGCCTTCCTGATAAACAAGGTTATCTGAGCCGCATTCACCACACTTACCCTTTGCTCTCGTGCCATCAGGTATATATCTTTTCAATGCCCTCTCAACCCCATTTTTCCAGTTGTTAATCGAATCGCTATCGAGCTTGAGCGATTGTATGAGATTCACGACATCGGGTATCGGCATGCCATATCTTAACACACCTGAAATTAGTTTTGCATAATTCCAGAACTCCGGTTTGAACATGTGTGAAAGGCCTCCAAGGGTGTTTTTATATCCGTATTTATCAGTATATTGAAAATCATATCGGGTATTGCCTTCTTCATCCTTGTTCTTGATAATCTTTCCTTTTACTATTGTTTTAGGTATAGGGAACATCTCCTCATCGGCCATACCTGTGAATATCTCATAAGGTTTACCATCTTTGAGCCCGACGAAAGCAATCCATTTTTCCTCATTGTTGTTGAATCTTATGATGTCACAATCGAGTACTTTAGGACGTTTGGGCCTTTCGACAATTGTTTCCTGTCCGTTGGCCGCATTAAGAAGAACGCCGTTACGTGAGCCCTCGCGATACACTGTAACGCCTTTACATCCCGATTTCCATGCAGTAAAATAAAGCTCACTTACAAATTCCTCCTTAACATCAGCCGGAAGGTTAATCGTAACACTTATTGAATGATCCACCCACTTTTGAATAGCACCCTGCATCTTCACTTTTGCAACCCAGTCAACATCGCTTGCAGTTGACTGGTAATAAGGTGACTTGGCAACAATGGCATCTATTTCTTCATTTGTCATCCTTGTTACTTTATCAGGATCATAATTATTTATTTTCAACCATTCAACGAATTTGTGATGAAAAACGTTATATTCTTCCCAGCAATCACCTACTTCATCTTTAAAAGTAACCTTGACGTTTTTGTCGTTCGGATTCACTTTGCGTCTTCTTTTATAAAAAAGTGAGAAAACAGGTTCAATTCCCGAAGTTGTTTGTGTCATCAGGCTTGTTGTTCCAGTTGGTGCAATAGTAAGAAGTGCTATATTACGGCGGCCATATTTGACCATATTATTATAAAGACCCGGATCAGCTTCTTTCAGCCTAAGAATAAACGGATTATTTTTTTCGCGCTCAGGGTCGTAAATGCTGAATGCACCACGTTCCATAGCAAGATATGTCGAAGCTTTATAGGCTTCGATAGCAAGAGTTTTATGTACTTCAACTGAAAAATCAACTGCATTGGCACTTCCATATCTAAGACCCATTGCAGCTAACATATCACCTTCTCCTGTTGTTCCTATACCCATCCTCCTTACAGCACCACTTTTTTCTCTTATTTTCTTCCAGAGGTTCTTTTCAACACGTTTAAGTTCTTCGGGCTCCGGGTCAGATTCTATTTTGTCAAGTATCATGTCTATTTTTTCAATCTCAAGGTCAATAATATCATCCATTATACGCTGAGCCAGCCCTACATGTTCTTTAAAAAGTTCGAAATCAAACTTTGCTTTATCTGTAAATGAATTTTTCACATAACTATAGAGATTTATTGCCAGCAGACGACAGCTATCATAAGGGCAAAGTGGTATTTCTCCGCATGGATTGGTTGAAACGGTTCTGAAACCAAGGTCAGCATAACAATCGGGCACGCTTTCCCGTAAGATAGTATCCCAGAACAGAACTCCAGGCTCGGCAGATTTCCACGCATTATGTATTATCTTATTCCATAACTCCATTGCATCAATATCTTTAACGAATGCAGGATTATCCGAATCTACCGGGTATTGTTGCCGAAATTTTTTCTTTTGTTCAACTGCCTGCATGAATTCATCGGTGATTTTAACTGACACATTGGCACCTGTTACTTTACCCGATTCCAGTTTTGCATCAATAAAGCTTGAAGAATCAGGATGTTTAATCGAAATAGAAAGCATGAGCGCGCCACGGCGTCCGTCTTGTGCTACTTCCCGCGTGGAATTGGAATATCTTTCCATAAAAGGAACAACACCTGTAGATGTAAGAGCACTATTTAAAACCGGTGTCCCTTTCGGTCTGATATGTGAAAGATCATGTCCAACACCACCTCTTCTCTTCATCAACTGTACCTGCTCTTCGTCAATCTTCATTATTCCTCCATACGAGTCGGATGGGCCTTCGTTCCCAATCACAAAGCAGTTAGAAAGAGAAGCAATCTGAAAATCATTGCCTATGCCAGTCATAGAACCACCCTGGGGGACAATATATTTGAATTCCTTAAGCAAATCATAAATAAGCTCTTCCGGAAGCGGATTAGGGTATTTCATTTCAACCCTGTGAATTTCCCTTGCCAACCTGCGGTGCATATCGTCTGGAGTCTTCTCATAAAGGTTACCAAATGAATCTTTCAGGGCATATTTATTCGTCCATACTCTTGCTGCAAGCTCATCTCCTTTGAAATAACGACAACTTGCTTCAAAGGCCTCTTCATGAGAATAAACAGTTCTGCTTTCCCTTTTAGTCTCAGTTTTTACTTTCACTCTATCACCTTCCTCCTTTCTCACCATATCTTTTTCTGTTAATATAGCATTTTTTTCTGTAAATTCTTCACTTTGATTGACAAAAGTAATGCCATGGTTTGTATTTTCGTTATCATTTTTTCTATTTTCGGACATATTTTCTGCTGTTTTTACAACATTTTTTTCTTCCGAAACTTCCGGTTCATGAAAAAATAAATCTCCCATATCTTAAAATAAATTTTTTATATTATTTATTGAAAATTATCAAGTTAAACTGCTACCTGTTTAACATAACAGATAAATGCTAAATTATGCAAGAAAGAACCTTTAAACAAGCTTTAAAAAAAGTGATTATAAACATTTTATCAACCGGCTATAAATGTCGGAATATAGCCCGTTTACGATGTTTATCCTGTATATATCATCTGTCCCTTCCAGAATTTGCGACTATGATTCTCTAAAAAATTAAAGTTCAATTTAATAATATATCGTTCCTGGAACAATTCGTGCTATTTTAATCATATTTATCTGATTTATTATCACAAAATTTATAATGGAAATTACTGATTTGTCCAACTGAATAATTTTAGATGTTTTATAAACATTTGAGTATCAGAGCAAAAATAATTAACCACCATCATTTCCCATTATGTTTCTAAATATTTTCTCAGTTGCACCGGTATTGTTCAGAACATAATTTCTTGCAGTTTTCGACGCATTGCTATGAAAGTCTGTATCGGATAACAGCTTGTCAATTATATTGCTTAGTTCATTATATTCCCTAAAACAAAAAGACCCTCCGACTTCGATAAGTTCAATGGCTTCGCGAAATTTTTTGTGATTCGGCCCGAAAAGTGTTGGGACACCCCAGCAAGCAGCCTCAATAATATTATGTATGCCTTTACCGAAACCTCCTCCTATTTCTGCAATATAAGCATATCTATATGCCGAAGAAAGCATACCAATATTGTCTATTATTAATACCCTCGATACTGCCTTTTCAGAAGAAAATTTCGAATAACGTACGCTACTAGTTTTTAAAGAGCTTTCAATTCTAAGGATATTGATTTCACTTATCTCATGCGGAGCAAAAATCCATTTCATTCGTCCAGGTGAAGTATTAATATATTTTAAAATTATTTCTTCATCCTTTCTCCAGCTACTTCCTGCAATCAGCACTTTTTCATTTCCTGCAAATTCCTCTATAACTGGTATTTGATGGGCTGAACTTGCAATTTTCATCACTCTGTCGAACCTTGTATCACCAGCAACGGTCACGTTATTGATGCCAGCATTATTCAGGATTTGTGCCGAATAATCATCCTGAACGAAAATATGAGTGAATTTTTTAAGCATTGACAGAAAAAATCCTCCGTACCATTTGAAAAAATGCTGGTTTTCCCTGAAAATACCAGAAACAAGGTAGAGCGATATATTCCTGAGATTTATTTCATTGATATAATTATTCCAGAATTCATATTTTATAAGAATTACCTTTTCAGGTTTTATTGTTTCGACGAATAATTTTGCGTTTCGTCGAGTGTCGGCTGGCAGATAACAGATATAATCGGCTCCAGACCAGTTTTTCCTTAGTTCAAAACCCGAAGGCGAGAAAAAAGTAAGGAGGATATAAGAGTCGGGAACTTTTTCTTTAATCGTCTCCATCAGAGGACGCCCCTGCTCAAACTCTCCAAGAGAGGCACAATGAACCCAGATGATATGGTTAAATCCTTTTGTTCCGGTTTTTAGCTTTTCATACCATCCCTCCCTTCCTTTTACCCATTGCCGGGCTTTTGAATTGAACAAAGAGGCAAGGTGAATGGCAAAAACATATAACTTAATGGCAAAAGAATATAAAACGGACATGAAAAACATTCTTACATTACCGGCAAATGTAATAAAAGAAAATATTCTAATCAGTTACAAAAGTGTTTTGAATTAAACTTCATGGTTCTGAAACTGCAAGAACAACAAATAACTGTTACTTTTGCATTGTATTATTCATATATGTTAATATGGTAAGGCTTATCGCCCTTATTATCTCAATTGTACTGCAGTTACTTGCTGCAATAATAGCTTTACGGTTCGTTAAGCTGACAAAATACAGACTTTCATGGATTCTTCTTTCTCTCGCATTCGTTTTTATGGGGGTCCGAAAGCTAATCCAGTTATATGAGTTTTTGCTGGGTACACCGTCATACTCGTGGGAGATGATTGATATGTGGATGGATGTATTAATTTCCTTCATGATAATTGTTGGAGTGATTTTGATAAGAGAAATATTTTACTCTCTCAAAAAAGCAGATATTGATAGACTCAAAACCGAAAGAAAGGTTCTAAATGCAATTATCAATACAGAGGAAAACGAAAGAAAAAGATTTGCCAAAGAGCTTCACGACGGGCTTGGCCCCCTTCTTTCTACTGTAAAGATGTCGCTCTCCGCACTTAATAACAGCATAAAAGACTCTTCAGCAAGTGAAATCCTTCAGAACACTAACTATATTGTTAATGAAGCAATAAACACTATAAAAGAGATTTCAAACAATCTGAGTCCACATATACTTACTAATTTCGGGTTATCGAGTGCAATAGGTGCTTTTGTAGGCAAAGTAAACCAGACAAAAGCTCTTGAAATCGAATATCATACAAATATGGAAGGGCTCAGGCTCGAAAACGATAAAGAAGTAGTGATTTACCGAGCTGCATGTGAACTTATTAACAACTCAATCATTCATTCTGGCGCTTCGAAAGCAGAGATGGAACTGACCAAACACGATAAATTTGTAACTTTACAATACTCCGATAATGGGAGAGGATTTGATACATCTATTCTGGGCACTGAGGAATGTAAAGGTATGGGACTCTCAAATATCGAAACGAGAGTAAAGACCATTGACGGTATTTTCATTATTGAAAGCAGCAAAGGGAAAGGTACAAATGCGCTTATTAGAGTAATGACCTGATTTGCTTTACGTTATGAACAAAATAAAAATAATTATCGTTGACGACCATCAGCTTTTCCGGAATGGACTTAGACTTCTTCTTGAAGCAAGCCCTGAATTGGAAATCATAGGTGAAGCATCAAATGGACGGGAATTTCTAAGTATAATTTCAAAAACTGATCCTGACATAGTACTGATGGATATCAATATGCCTGAACTCGATGGTATTGAGGCAACAAAACAAGCCTTAAAAATAAAGCCCGACATGAATATTATTGCACTTTCAATGTACGGAGAAGAAGAATATTATTACAAGATGACTGATGCCGGCGCCCGTGGTTTTCTGCTTAAAAACTCAGATATATCCGAAGTCCACGAAGCAATAAATACTGTGTACAAAGGAGGAAGTTATTTTTCACAGGAATTACTTCATAATGTTATTCAGAAAATAAAACATCGTGAAATCGAAACAAAGGCAGCAAGGCTCTCGAAAAGAGAAAAAGAAATACTCTTAAAAATTTGCGAGGGGCTTTCGAATCAGGAGATAGCCGATGCACTTTTCATCAGCAAGCGAACCGTTGATAAACATCGTGCAAACCTGCTTGCAAAAACTAATTCAAAAAATACCGCAAGTCTTATACTTTATGCTATCAAAAATAAAATAATTGAAATTTAAACCATTATGTCTGATATTAATCACATTGGCTCTGCCGGAGAAGCAATTGCTGAAAAACATCTTATTGAGAAAGGTTATAAAATTCTCAATCGTAATTGGAAATGCGGCCAAAAAGAAATAGATATTATTGCCGAAAATGAAAGGTATATTGCTTTTGTTGAAGTAAAAACAAGAAAAGACGACTATTATCTTCATCCCCGCGATGCTGTTACAACCCAAAAACAAAAAATAATTATCTACGCAGCCGAAAGCTATCTTAAAATTTACAACATTGACAAGGAGAGCCGCTTTGATATCATAACCGTTATTTCCGATGGCAATTCATTCATTGTCGAACATATCGAAGATGCATTTTATCCCACACTCAGGTAATCTGGGTTATAGATATGCCATTATAAACTATTTTATTATCTTTAATGCTTTATAATTTTTTTAAAATGAGAACAAGACTTTTTGTTTCTTTAACATTATTCTCCGTAATAATTTCAGCCGTTGCGCAACCTGTTAAGACAACCTCGCTACAGAAATCACAGCAAGTCATTGAGGGATATATTTTTACAACCATAGTTGATTTAAAGGCCACACCAGTCAAAAACCAGGCAAATACCGGAACATGCTGGTGTTTTGCCACAACATCCTTTGTAGAGTCAGAGCTTATGCGTATGGGTAAGGGTGAATATGATCTTTCTGAGATGTTTATTGTAAGATATAACTATGTTGACAGACTCAGGGATAACTATTTAAGGCAGGGTAAGGGCAACCTTGGAGAAGGAAGTCTTGCACACGATTTTATGATTGTCTTCAACCGTGAAGGAATAGTTCCTGATGAAATTTATCCCGGTCTTAATTATGGCTCTCCAGCTCACAACCATAGTGAGCTCAATGAGTTCATCAATGCTGTTGCAGAAGTTCCCGTTCATAGAAAGAATGAAAGTCCGCAATATTTTGAAATCGTGAATGCTCTACTTGACACTTATCTTGGAAAATTGCCCCAAACCTTTACACTTAAAGGTGTTAGTCATACTCCTAAGTCGTTTGCTATGAGCCTTGGAATTAATCCGGCCGACTATGTGGAAATAACATCTTTCACTCATTTTCCATTCTATACAAAGGGGGTTATTGAGGTTCCCGACAACTGGCGTATGGCACAGTTATATAATGTCCCGCTCGACGAACTTATTCAGATAATGGACTTTTCACTTAATAACGGATATACTGTTGCATGGGACGGTGACGTTACTGAAGCTGGATTTTCCCATTCGAGGGGAGTTGCCGTTATGCCTGCGACTAACGAAAATGAAAATATTTCTAGTACCAGCAGGCAGGAATTAGAAAGAACAGCCTTGCGTGGCCGACAGGGCGACCCTGCAATATTCTCCGGCCCTGTACCTGAAATAAAAATAACTCAGGAATTAAGGCAAAAAGGATATGAGAACTTCACTACCACCGATGATCACATGATGCATATTACAGGGCTGGTAAAGGATCAGAACGGCACAAAATACTATAAAACGAAAAACTCATGGGGCACCGAAAGAAACAACTATGGCGGATATCTTAACATGTCAGAAAGCTATGTAAGAGCTAAAACCATATTTATAATGGTTCATAAAAATGCCATTCCTCAGGCTATAAAAACAAAACTGGGAATAATATAAATAATATAAATAACTACTTGGTTTAAATATTTATGATTTTAATCTAAAGCAGAAAAACTATTTCTCACTTTTCTTATAACTTATTGAAACGCCTCCGCCCTGGTTGTTCACTGTAGTTTCATAATTCGGCAAGCTTTTTATATATTCCAGAAATTCCTGTTGTCCGCTTCTATATCCTCCCCTGAAGCCTCTTCCTGAACCATAATCATAAACATTATGAGCAGTGAAGCAACCTCCAACCTTAAGTTTCGGGTCAATATTGATAAAATAATTCTTATACCATTCCTTGTCGGCATCGCTGAAAATAAAATCAAACGGGCCTTTAAGTTCTTTTACAAGCTGATGGGCGTCGCCAAGCCTTGCATCAATAAAGTCGGAAAGTCCTGCTTTCTTGAAATTTTCGACAGCTTCACGGTGACGTTCTTCGTCTATTTCAATTGTAATGAGCTTCCCCCCTGTTTTACTTAATGCCCAGGCAATCCAGATGCCTGAATGACCGGTGGAAGTGCCAATTTCAAGTGCATTTTTATAATTGTTTTTTATAATTATGTCATATAAAAGTTGCCCATCAGCTTCAGAAATATTCATATCCCGCCATTTGTATTTATTCTCACTTAAAAATTTCTTAACTCTTTCATCAAGTGAAGGATTCTCACTAATACTCTGACCAAAAGATGTGAAAACCATCGTCAGCATAAATACAAATAATGAAAATACTCTGAACATAATTGTATTATTATTAATTTTCTGTAATAACAGACATTCGAACAATCATTTTTATTCCATCCATAAGCTAACCTCCACTTTTTATTATTTACAAAATTCATTTTAAAACAGCTTTATCATAAATTAATTGCTTTGGAGTTCATATAGCTTCTTATTCTTAAAAAAGATTTTGTATTTTTTCTATTTTTGCCTTGAAAAACTTTGATTTTGATATAATATTCTACATGGAAGAAAAAGTCCTATACAAAATTGAAGTTCGCGGCAGAGTTCAGGGTGTAGGGTTCAGATATTTTACCGTAAAGGAAGCCAAGTCTCTTGGAATTACTGGCTTTGTTAAAAATATGTCAGATGGAAGTGTTTATATTGAAGCTGAAGGTACTAAAGATAAACTCGACGAATTTGTTCAGTGGTGTAATAATGGACCGGGTATTGTCAGGTCGGTTCAGGTGAGCATTTATCCTGCAGTCGGATATAATGACTTCCATATAGAATACTGATTAATTCTTCCTGGTGGAATTCGTAACAGGTAATAAGACAAATGAATAGTTTATTAATTATGAAGTATTAGGACTATTTTGTTTTAGAATATAATTAATCAGGGTAAAACTAACCATGTTTGAATAATAATTACCACTAAGTTATTCACTTTTAGATTATCGAGATTGACAAGCTAACTAAAATGTAAAACAGTCATTGCCAACCCAAGTATCAAAAATATTATTCCTACAGCTTTCCCAAGAATCTGTTCGTTGACTCTATTTGCAAATACAGCACTACCCACTCCACTGGCTGCAGAAGTAATCCCCATGATTAATCCAGGAATCAGATGTATATTACCTCGTAAAGCATAAGCAACAGTGCCTGAACAAGATGTAATTACCATCAAAAGCGCCGATGTTCCTATTGCCAGATGAATAGGAAAATTGAGGACAAAAATCAGAATCAACAGTATCATACCTCCCCCGCCTGCACCAAATATTCCTGTTATAATGCCAACCAGAAAACTAAGAATGATTTCAAATCTATGTTTCCATGCTTGTAATAAACATAGGATATTGCCAAAGGAGAAATAAAATTTACCAGTTTTTTATTTTCTTCCAATTTCGTCGGACGAACTTGCTTTTGATAAGCTAAAGAGAGAATAGAATCAGGTTAATAAAAAAAGCCAGGTTCTTTACCTGGCTGCCCTGAATTCAAGTATATGATGAATATTGCCTGTTAAAATATAAATATCAAAATATATGCCAAATATTTTATATAAATTAATAGGTGTTGCTATTTTAAAATACTCATTATTATAAACTACTTGAAATTATTCAGGTACGATTAAATTTTTTGATTTGTTCAATAATATTATTAATTCAAATTGAATTATTCACAATAAACGACAAGCTCAAATTTATCTGAACTAAATGCTTTCAAAAACTTTTAATGCATTATTTGTATTTTACAGTATCTGCGAAATATGAAAAATTGTAAAAAACTTTTTATTATTACGAATTAAACAAATTATATTTGATACATTGAATTACCGGATTCTTATTAAAAATTGAATAAAAAAATTATTGCGGTTCTGTTGATTCTTATTACAGGAATATTCGTCCTGCTTATTTATATTCAACAAAGCAGACAAAATATTCTGACAGACCTTTACAAGGTTATCCCTGAAGATGCACCTTTTTTTATTGAAACAGAAAGCCTTCCTGTATTAGTAAATTCTGTCGCTGAAAATAACGGTTTGTTTAATGAAGTGATTAGCATTAAAGGACTTGAGAATTTTGCTGAAAAATTTAAATCACTTCAAGCTTTTATGAACAAAAATGAAGTGACTGAATCTTTACAGGAATGTAAGGCAATAATTTCCTTTCACTATACCCGAAAAGATTTACTTTCCTCACTCCTTGCCATAACTGTTTCGAAAAAATTCCACTTACGCGACATTGAATCGCTATTAAAAACTCTACCTGATGTAAACATCTCGAAAACAAAGGAAAAGCCGAAAATTCTTAAAGTTTATCCGGTTGGGAAAAGTGTAAATGATACACTTTATTTAAGTTATACCCCTGGTTTGGTTCTGTCAGGCTTTTCTAGAGAGCTTATTGAAAGAGCAATAGAGCAAAAAAATCTGGATACGGATATAAGAATGGCTCCCGGCCTTTCGAAAATAATTTCAGCATCGGGGAAAAAAGAGCATAAATTTTTCATAATCTTCAAAAACACCGAAAGACTGGTTTCATTGATCACCGGACAAAAAGAGTCGAATTTTTCCGGAATGTTTACAAAACTTGCAGGAAGCGCTGAATTGGATATTCATATAAACGAGAACGGATACATACTTGAAGGATTTGCTGAAAGCACCGACAGTACAGATTTCTTATATAAATATAAGTCGGGCTTTGCTGATACCCTTAATACATATAAGACATTGCCTGCAGGGGTTTCTTTATTCGAGACAGTTATTTTTTCAGAAAAAGAAATTGCAAAAAGATTGCTGAACAGTATGGAATCAAATATGGCTTCTTCGCTCCTGCCATATATAGAAAAAGAAATCTCAAGAGCAGCAATTGAACTGAACCAGCCGGAAGGCAAAAAAGGCAACATAGTTATTTTTAAACTAAATAACAGAGATGCAGCTGAAAAAACAATCTATAATAAATTCAATTTATTGTTAAAAGATAAGAACCTAAAAGGAAAAAATTATATAAAGTATTTCCAGCCCGACGAACAAACAAAAATCCCTGTTCTTACAATACCATTCATGAATACCGGAAATATTTTTTCAGCAAATTCAATATTTTGCGGTAAAGATTCACTTCTCGCTTTCAGTGATAATTTTATGGTAACAGGAGATAGCTATGAAGCAGTCGAAAAATTTCTTTATAGCAATATTCTAAATCGTACTCTCTCGAATGACGATGATTTCCACGAATTCGAATCAACTCTGCCAAGTAAATCGAGTTACTTTTTTTATTTTATGCCTCACACTAACCTCGACCTATTATCAGTCTGCCTTAACGATTCTATCTTTTCATTAATGAAGGATAATTTAAACATTCTTAAAAAGATAAGATGTATAGGATGTCAGCTCTCTCCGAGTAATGAGATGGTTTATATTACTTTGTCATTAAAATATGTTGAAAATGTCATAGACGAGGCAGAAACAGAATGGGAGACAAAACTTGACGGATCTGTCACCGGTAAACCGTTCTTTTTTGTAAATCATAATACAGGAGCTACCGAAATCGTCGTTCAGGACGACCGGAATAATCTCTATCTTATAAATGCAGCAGGTAGAGTGCTCTGGAAAATACCTTTGAGCGAAAGAGTTAACGGTAACATTTATATGATAGACTTCTATGCTAACAGAAAGAACCAATTATTTTTTTCAGGCAGGGAATACCTTTATCTAATTGATAGGAATGGCAATTATGTTGAAAAGTATCCTGTTAAGCTTCGAGTACCTGCAGCAGGCCCTGCTTCCGTTTTTGATTACGAAAACAACCACGATTACAGAATATTCATTCCCGGCGACGACAGGATTATATATGTTTATGATAAATATGGTCGGGTGGTTAAAGGATGGAAACCTTTTAGAACCAATACTCCTGTTCGAACAGAAATAAAATTCTTCAGGGTCTCAGGTAAAGATTATATTGTGGTAGCCGATGAAAACTCTGTTTATTTTCTCGACAGAACCGGAAATGTAAGGCTTAAAACAACAGAGCCTGTAATATGTGCAAGAGGTTCGGAGATGAGACTCGACA
>JAGPFZ010000024.1 GCA_018056245.1 Bacteroidales bacterium | reverse complement strand
ATTGTAAAATTATTGTACTTCAAGCTATAAGATCGAGAGAGACAGAAAAACTGAGTAAAAGGCTTAATGAGGAAATACTGCCGAAAGTTGCCGAACTCCGATCAATACTTGATGAAAAGCTCGACCTTGATAATATTCTCCCGAATGAAGTAAGGGATGATAAAAATCCCAACTGGTCGGAAATATTCAAGGGCAAGGATGAGATTTTCAAAACTATGGAAGAGCTGACAAATCTACAGATAGAAGGATCGGACGTTTATATGTCGGCATTTGCAAATCTCAAACATTTTGATTTCTTCAGGGAATTTCAGAACTGGTTCATACCTTTTTATCCCGAGCATGAAGCAGTGGATGTTATTTTCACCGATGAGGTGCTTGGGTCGGGTACGAATGAACTTGCAGAAGCGTTATATAAAACACCGTTTATCTGCAACTCCGACAAATACTCTCTTCTTCTTAATCTTAAATATTTGCCAGCTTCACAAAAATCAATGATGCTAAAGGTTTTCAGAATGGAGCTTGAAGGACTCGAGCAATTAAATTCCGATGAAACGGCAACCGACCCATACAGATCTTTCCGGATCACTGTAACCCAATATATGCAGGATCTTTACCGCTTTTTTAAACTTTCGCCTTATAAGAAGGATTTTGAAGATCTTTTCACCGGGAAGCTCGACATTTACAACTCACAATTTTTTCGGACTGCCTGTTCGGATACTGAATCAGAAGCCTTACTGGCAGATTATCTCTTCAATAAGAACTTCTTTGATGATGCTCTCGAACTTTATCTGCGACAAATTGAAAAAAAGCCTGACGATTCACAATTATATGAAAAGACCGGGTATTGCTATCAGCAGGCAGGAATGTATGAGGAAGCTCTCGATTATTACCGCAAAGCCGAACTGATTTCATCCAATGTCTGGACAATAAAAAAGATCGGTCTTTGCCTTCGTCGTCTGGGCCATTATCGGGAATCGCTGGAATACTACATTCAGGCCTCCGAAATGGAGCCTGACAATATTCATACAATGATTATGATAGCTCACTGTTATCTGGATCTAAAAGAATACGAAGAAGCTTTGAAATTTTATTTCAGGGTGGAGTACATGAATCCAGGTAATATAAAGGTTCTCAGGCCAATAGCGTGGTGTTATTTTGCTCTGGGAAAACTTGAAGAATCTCTGAAATATTATGACCGGCTTTCGGCAGAAAACCTGAATGCTCACGATCAGATAAATAAAGGGCATCTTGCATTTTGTATGGGCCAAAAAAAAGAAGCTGCCAATTATTATAAACTGGGACTTGAAAGTGGGAAAATTTCAATGGATGATTTTTTGCGTATTTTCAACGACGACAAGCTATTGCTGATAAAGAACTGTGTAAATCCTGACGATATTCCTATTTTGCTCGATTATCTTTTTTACATTCTTGAATGATCTATAGTATCGTGCCTCTGCCTCTCATACCTCTGCCTGTCAAATTCTGTTGGCGGTCCCTGTGGAATTCTTCGCTTAGGTTCCATCCCCGGTTTGAACCTCAAAGAATCATCAGGCCTCCGTCTGTCGCTGCGTATCATATTCATTCTCTGTTCAAATTCCTTGATGCGGTTAACCTGTTCTTTAGTAAGGTTCGGTTCAACTTCTTTCCAGAACTCTTTAAACAAAGAATCAACTTTTCTTCTGAATTCACTCTGAATCTCCTTGTTAGCCTTTGCATACTTCGAAATTATAATATCAAACGTTTTTGATTGGTTTTCGTCAGGTTTTATAATATTATAAAAACCGTCACGAAAAAATCTCTCGTCTGAAAAAAACATTCTGAGAGGCTTTAAACGATGTGAACGTAACTGACCGGAAACCAGAATGCCGAGTAAGAAACCTATTAAAAGAGTAATTATTGTTAGTATTATTGCCTTAGTTTTCATTTTTTAGTCTCCGGTTAAAATATAGATAATACTTTCGTCGGCGATATCGCCAAGCCCGAGAAATGAATCAATCGACAAACTTCCTTGAGAAATATATATTGAAATAAGCAATAGTATTATAGCAGCTATACCTGAAATAGCTATTCGGTAAAAAATTTTGTTTAATGATTGCAGAAATTCAATATCATGGCTTTCTCTGGCATCGCAGTTGAAAATTTTATCAAGCACTTTGTCAGTAAAATCTTCACTGAATGAAAAGTCACCGGTGGCTTGTCTAAGATTATTAATTATTTCGGCATCCGGCTCAATACCCATCAGTGATTTAAGAATCAGATTTTTAATGTCCTTAATTTTCATTTTACAATCTTTTAAGTATTTTTTTCATCTGTTCCTGTCCTCTTGCCAGCCTTGAGAGTACTGTTCCGACCGGTAAATCGAGAATTTCGGCTGTTTCTTTTGTCGAATATCCTTGTAACATTCTCATTGCAACAACCACTCTGAATTTCGGTTCCAACTGTTGCAGAGCTTTGTTGACTATTTCGCGTGCATCCTTTCGTTCCTCATCATTCGTATCAGCAACATCATACTCATGTATTTCATCATCATCTGTTCTTGAAAACATTGAAAAAAACCTTTTTCTTCTTTTTATTTCATTCAAGGTGATATTAATTGCAATTTTCTGAATATAAGTTGAAAGCTTTGCTTCACCTCTGAAATTTGGAAGTGAATCGTATAGTTTAATAAAAACTTCCTGTCCAAGGTCTTCTGCAAAAACTGTATCACCCAGCATGCCTTTTACCGTTCGTGCTACCATAGATTTATATCTGTTTACAATTTCCCCGAAAGCCATCTTATCTCCGTCAACAGATGCCTTTACAAGGGTCATGTCGTCAGCATCACTATATTTTCCGGCACTCCTTAGCATATTAGACAACTACTTATTATAAAATATTCCTTTTTGTTAATTTTTATTAACAAAGAAACTGAATACTCCAATTTACCGACAGTTGTAACATTCATTCCAATTTTAAGGAGCCTCATCTTCAGGAAGGATAATATCCATTGTATCGGTATATTTTATAAGATAAAGGTGTTGATTTTCAAAACCATCGTTGCTTGATTTCTGTCTGAACTCAAACTTTGTTTCAAGCAAGTCGGGATTATGAATATGTGGTCTTGAAAAAAATTTCTTTCCATGTATTGCATAACCGCTTACAAAATAATACATGATGTCATATCCAATCCATGCATAATTTACTTCCTGAGGTTCGGTTAGAAATTTATTCCGGAACACTTTCAGAAATCTTTTTACATCTTCCTGGCTATAATCGATCCAGTAATTTGAATATAACTCAATGCCAAGATCGAAGTATAACTTGGGATCAAGATTTACAAGCTCTCTCATAGCAGGATACCCAATAAGATGAATGTTATATTTATTAATAAGAGGATGTAATGTCATTATTGTTTCGCTCAGTACAGAGTGGTCTTCAGAATCAATTATAACAATATTTTCCCTGTCGGACGATAATGATTGTTCTAATCGGTCTGTTGAATCTGCAGGTAGAGCCGAACGGCTTATAAAAAGCAATTCTTTAAACATAATTTTATCTGCTCCCTGATCTGAATTTATTTCACTCAACAAGAGATTTTTAAGACTATTTGTCTGAGTATTCGCTTCGATTGAATTATCGGTATATATATAAATAAAATTTGCATCTTTGAACTTACCAGCCCGTTTTGCAATTGCTTTCTGTGCTACTTCAATGGAAGGGATAGCCATATAAATATTATTATTTTCCACGAGTGGAGTATTGTTGCGTAACGGCACCGGAGACACAACGGGTATTTTTAAAGGTTTAGTATATTCTGCAATTTTTAAAAGATGAGTTGAAAAAACAGGTCCTATAATCAGATCCATTTTTTTTAACTGACCTGAATTAATAAGACTTTCAATACTCATAGTATTATCTTCCGTGTCGAAGGCATAAATATTTAGATCGAGCCCGAGCGATCTTAAAGTGTCGGCTGCAAGGAGAACTCCAATATATAACTCAAGAAATGGAATGCTTGCCGGATATATCCATTGCTCGGGCCTTACAATAACTTTATAAACTGGCTTCCCCTTTACAATCTGTGAAGAGTCAATTTCGGTTCTTACCGAGTTTTCTTTCAAAAAAAGTGGAAGTAGAACGGCAACATTATATTCTCCTCTCAAATTTTTTACAGGCGTTTTTTCAGACAGAAATTCAATTTCAGGTTCTTCCTGCACGGTTTTCAAAGTATCGGCAATTACTTCAGTTGTTATTGATGTTTCGGCTGCTCTTTCGACCGGGATTTTAATTATATTGTCAACTCTTGGAAAGATGAGACCTTTGTTTTCTCTTCTGATGTCCATTACCGAAATCCCGTATTTCTCAGCAATTGAGGAAAGGGATTCACCTTTTACGACTTTATGGTCAATATACTCTTTTTTGGGGGTGGTGGAAATCTCCGGCTCCTGCTCAATATAAGGCATGGGAATTGCAATTTCATAATTCACCGGAAGTTTATTTATTTCCAGACCCGGATTACTTGATATAATATCCTGAACAGATACTCCATAACTACGTGCCAGGGAATATACGGTTTCACCCGGACGTAGTTTATGATAAATATATTTCGATTCGTCTTTCTTAACTACACCCCGTTCTTGCGGGGTTGTTGGTTTTTCAGCTTCAATAACCGGGATACGCAATGCCTGTCCCTCTTTCACACCTGAAGCTGCATCGCGATTGTTTTTTATTAGCTCATCAACCGTAATCCCATAAGCTTTTGAAATTGAATATGCAGTCTCGCCTTTTTTTACGATATGTATATAATACTTCGAACCGGAAATAATAACCTTATCTTTTGATTTTTCTACGACTACTTGAGAGAAAGCAATGTTCCACACTGAAGAAAAAATAAAGAAAAGAATGATTGTCCAGACTTTTATTTTTGCTGACTTTATTAACTGATATAAAGTGCCCTTTTTTGTTGAAATTATTTTCATCAGCAATTTTTATTTATATTTTGAAAGAAATCTTATACAATTTTCGTAAATTCTTTCTTCAATACCGGAAATATCCTCTCTTATAAATTTCTCTCCTGTAATTTTTTCATAAAGTTCTATATATCTTTCGGAAACTTCGTTTACAAATTCATCGGTCATTTCCGGTATTTTTTCTCCTTCTTTTCCATGAAAATTATTTGCCATAAGCCACTCACGAACAAATTCTTTTGATAATTGTTTCGGGCTCAATCCTTTCTCGAACCTTTCCTGATAATCGTCTGCATAGAAATATCTGGATGAATCAGGTGTATTTATCTCATCTATCAGGTAGATTTTCCCGTCTTTTTTCCCAAACTCATATTTTGTATCAACAAGTATAAGTCCCTGTCGGGCAGCGATTTCGGAGCCCCTCATAAACACTTGTATAGAATATTTTTCAAGCAGCCGGTATTCATCTTCCGGAACCAGTCCCCTTTCAATAATTTCTTCGGCTGTTATATCCTGGTCGTGAGTTCCTTGTTCTGCCTTTGTTGTAGGTGTGATAATAGGCTTCTCAAATTTTTGATTTTCTCTCATGCCGTCAGGAATAGGAATTCCGCATATTGTCCTTGCTCCTGCCTTGTACGACCTCCAGCTACTTCCTGTCAGATATGCCCTTACAATCATCTCCACTGGATAGGGTTTGCATTTTATTCCGATCGTTACATTTGGATCAGGTGCAGCAACTTTCCAGTTAGGTACAATATCGCTTGTTGCATCAAGAAATTTCGATGCTATCTGATTGAGAACCTGACCCTTATATGGAATACCTCTCGGTAAAATCACATCGAATGCCGAAATACGGTCCGTAACGACCATAAGCAACAACTCATCGCCTATATTATAAACATCTCTCACCTTCCCTTTGTAAATGTCTGTGAGCCGGGGAAATTCAAAATTTGTAGTGACAATTGTATTATTCATTTTTCGTTATTCGTCTTTGTTATTCGTTATTCGTCTTCGTTATTCGTCTTCGTTATTCGTCTTTATTATTCGTTATTCGTCTTTATTATTCGTTATTCGTTTTTTATTCCCGACTATCATTTTTTGAGTCTCTTTCTCATCTTTTTCATAAGCCTTCACAATCATTTTTACAAGTCGGTGCCGCACAATATCTCTTTCGTCAAATCTGATAATCGAAATTCCCTCGATTTCTGAAAGAATTCTCATTGCCTGAAGCAGTCCTGAGTCGCTTTTTCTTGGCAGGTCTATCTGTGTGCTGTCTCCAGTCAGGATAAATTTCGAGCTGACGCCCATTCGAGTAAGGAACATTTTAAGCTGGCTTATCGTTGCATTTTGTGCTTCGTCGAGGATTACAAATGCATTCTCGAGAGTTCGTCCGCGCATGTATGCAAGAGGTGCAATCTGTACTGTTCCATCCTCAATCCATGTCTCGAGTCTTTTTAACGGTATCATGTCGTGAAGTGCGTCGTACAGGGGTTGAAGATAGGGGTCGAGTTTTTCTTTCATATCGCCTGGCAGGAAACCGAGTCTTTCGCCTGCTTCAACGGCAGGTCGTGTAAGTACTATTTTCTTTACTTCCTTATTTTTAAGAGCTTTAACTGCGAGAGCAATCGAAGTATATGTTTTGCCTGTTCCTGCAGGGCCGTCGGCTATAATCAAGTCGTTATTCTCGTAATCTCTTACCAGTTGGAGCTGGTGTAATGTTCTTGCTCTTATTGGTTTTCCGCTCGAACCATAAACTATAACATCTTCGAATGCTCCCCCTGCCGCACTCTTTACATGTTCACTATCGGAGAATAGTCTTTCGATGTCATCCTCGTCAAGCCGCTGATATTTACGGTAATAACTAATAATTTCATTGAGTCTTTCCTCAAACAGCAATACATCGGTTTCTTCTCCGATGCATTTCACTTCATTCCCTCGTGCAATAATCTTCACTTTTGGGAAAAGAGTTCTGATTTTGTTCAGAATAGCATTGTTAGTGCCGAATAAAAGAACCGGCTCAATATCTTCAAGGTATATTACGGTTTCCGTCATCCGCAAAAAAACTTTTCACTTAATGCAAATAATCGAAAATCAAAAATTTTCATGAATTCGATTAAGAAAAATATTTAAACCGGTACAAAATAAGCTTATTTTTCCTTATAAGATTATCTTTGCCAAAAGATTTTCCATGTCGGTTATAACTATCACAACTGAATGGAGGCCTGATGATTTCCATTACGGGATAATAAGGGGCAAACTATGCAGTTTATGCCCTGATGCAACAGTTATTGATAATGCGTCAAACATTCCTGTATTCAATATTTCACATGCTTCCTTCATTATAAGAAATACTTTTCCTCATTATCCTCCAGGATCGATTCACATTATATGCGTTCATAGTGAAGGAAATAAGGAGAAAAAGCATCTTGCGGTAAAGGCAAAGGGGCATTATTTCATTGGCACAGATAATGGCATATTCAATCTTATCCTGAATCAGCAGCCCGATGAAATAGTAAGTATTGGAAAAGATGACGATAACGACGAGATAGATCTCTTTGCCCATACTGCAGCATTGCTTGCAAACGGTAAATCTCTCAAAGAAATAGGAAAACAGATTAAAAATATAAATGAACAAATTCCGCTAAGGGCTACTATCGAAAAATATGTAATTTCGGGCAATATTATTTTTATTGATTCGTATGGGAATGCAATTTCAAACATTACTCGTGATATTTTTTACAGAGTTTTTGCAGATAAGAAATTCAGAATATATATACAAAGTAACAGATATTACACGAGCAGGATAAGCAAGAGATATAGTGAAGAACCATTAAGTGAACTTGTTGCACGATTCAATATATTGGATTTGCTTGAAGTATCAATAAATGGTGCAAACATATCGGAACTTCTTAATATTTCGATTGGCTCTGTAATAAGGGTTGAACTTTTACCTGAAGAAATAATTCTTAATAATAATCAATAATACTATGAATAATTATGATGTTGGGCTTGAGAAGTTTAAGAAGCTGCTGGAAATAGTTGATGAACTAAGGGAGAAATGCCCATGGGACAGGGAGCAGACTAATGAAAGTCTGAGAAAACTCACAATCGAAGAAACTTACGAACTTGCCGATGCTATAATTGAGGAAGATAATGAAGGAATCAAAGAAGAATTGGGCGACCTTATGCTTCATATCGTATTTTATTCAAAAATAGGAGAGGAAAAAGGGGCTTTTACCCTTGCAGATGTCATCGAGAATATAAATAATAAGTTAATATACAGGCATCCGCACGTTTTTGGAAACATTGATGTAAAAGATTCAAACGATGTTAAAAAGAACTGGGAGAAGTTAAAAATGGAAGGAGAAAATGGCAAAGATTCGGTACTTGCGGGTGTCCCGTCATCACTTCCGGCAATTATAAAGGCAAACAGAATTCAGGAGAAGGTAAGGGCAACAGGTTTCGACTGGGAAAAGCCTGAACAGGTATGGGATAAGGTTCTCGAGGAAATTAAAGAGCTAAAAGAAGAGGTGATGAAAGGTGACACGGATAATATCGAATCCGAACTTGGGGATGTTTTTTTCAGTCTGATAAATGCCTGCCGGCTTTATGGAATAGACCCTGAGGCCGCGCTCGAAAAGACAAACAGAAAATTTATCAGGAGATTTAATTACCTCGAAAAAGAGTCGCTGGTGAATGGGAAATCGCTTAACGATATGACTCTTGATGAGATGAATGATTTATGGGAGAAATCGAAGAAAAAAGTGTAAAAAAATTGTAAGAAGTATTGCACAATTTATTTTCCTGCAAATATATAGCTTAAAAACTGGTAGATAATTCTTGCTGCAACGAAATCGGGCATTTTATTATATTCCGAAGGACATAATTCAACTACGTCGAAGCCAACCACGTTTCTGCTTTCCGTCACACGACGTAGAAAATTCATAATATCGTTATAAGGTGGGCCTCCGGGTTCCGGTGTCCCTGTCGAAGGCATAATCGAAGGATCAAAAACATCAAGGTCGATTGTTACATAAACATTTTCGTTGAGCAAGTTCAGTGCTTCGGAATAAAGATATCTATCCTGCCATAACCTAAAGGCAGGATAGATATTTTCAAATCTAGCGGTTTTAGCTTCTTCGGCTGAAATGCTTCTTATACCAACCTGAACTATATCTGCCTTTTCACGGGCACGTGCCATAACACATGCATGATTAAAGGGCGATCCTTCATATTTATCCCGGAGGTCGGCATGGGCATCAAGCTGAAGTATTGACAGTCCGGAATATTTTCTGGCAAAGGCATAAAAAGCCCCGATGCTTACAGTATGGTTGCCCCCGACTATCACAGGAAACTTGCCTTCACCAAGAAGAAAGTCTATTTTCTCCTCTATCAAGTTTACAAGAGCTTCAGGGGAACTCCTTTCAATAATTGGATCGAGCGTAAATATGCCATGCGTATGTGCTTCGCAATTTGTCTCAAAATCATAAAACTCGAGATTGACCGAAGCTTCAAAAATTGCCTGTGGACCTTTGTCAGCTCCCTTTAGCCATGTGCTTGTTTCATCATAGGGCACAGGAATAACCACAATGCGGGATTCGTTGTAGTTATAAACTATCTCATGTCCTCCAAAATTCATAATTTATTACAAGGTCTCCAGAACAGGATAAACGTAGCTTGTAAAGCACAAAGCTACCAAGGCAGTGCCATAAGTTTTGAGAGGTACAAAAGACCTCTTAATTGTATTTAGTTTACCAAGTGAATAGTCTTTGTCGAAACCATTGATATACAACTCGTTTATACTTAGATGTAACAATTGTTCGAGCTCCTCTTCGGTATAATTACCGTTGTGTTCACAAACCAGACCACCATATCTCTCACCGGTTTTTTTATCGTTCAGCCAACCATAGATAATTCCAGCAGAAATCCTTTCACCTTTACGTCCGTTTACAACGGCCATAATAGTCTCCATCACTTCACCGTGAGTTAGATTTTTTGGTTTTGGAATTTCGGTGGCCAAACCGGGTAGGATTGATGAATATGTCATAATGTTGGCCATTTCGATACCGGCGTCTTTGAGAGCGAGGTGATAAGAACCTGCATGAATTGCGATGTCACTCTCACCGATACCCGTTGTTACAAAATAGTCTTTCGGGATACGGTTTCCGACGATGAATCCTTTCGGGGATACATTTATCCCTTCAATGGAATTACCGGGGTGTAACTCTCTCAAAACTAAATTCTGCATCTACGTCATAAATTACATTTAAGTTAATACTATCTTTTTATTTGGTTTGCAAATATAAATCAATATTAATATTTTTTTTAATTTATTATCTAAAAATATCAATAAATATTAATATTTTTATTATCTATTTGATATTGAGACAATTATTTGGTGAAAAGTTCAGCGAATTTCACTGAAAAATGATTCATATAAGATAATGAATATCAGGATAATATATTTATTTCTCTTCTTCTTTCTCTTCAACCGTTTCTTCGGGGTTTTCTTTCTCAGCCTCTTCTTTCACAAGCAGATTGTGTTTCTGAAGTATATTATACCATGAAATAATTTTTCTGATATCGGAAATATAAACCCGCTCCCGATCGTATTCAGGCATCACTTCTTCAAAATATTTTTTAAGCGTATCATTATCTGATTTTTCATCAGGAGCCGGACCCCCGTTTTCCTTTTCGTATAATCGGTCAAATACTTTTGAAAGAGGTATTTCTTCTTTCTCAGTATAAACGGAGATATCTTCGAGGGAACTGACTTTGAGAGAATTAAAAGCATTTGTCCTTTTCCCTGTTTCAATATTTTCCACTATTGCACCATTTCTTCCCTGGGCAATGAATTTAAAAAGGCCGTGCTGACCTGAAATTGCCATATAATCCTTAAGAATCATACTAAATGTTTTTGCAAATATAATCCTTGTTACATAATTGTATCAATCGGAAAATAAATATTATACAAAATTTCTTTCTTTTTTTATTTTTTCGTAAGCCTCGTTGACTTTTTTGAATTTTTCATCTGCAGCTTTACGGAATTCTTCTCCCAGATGGCTTACTTTATCGGGGTGGTATTTTAAAGCCATTTTTCTGTATGCTTTTTTAATTTCCTCGTCGGTTGCAGTCGGTTCGATCTCGAGTATTTTATATGCCGAGCCGATTTCAGGAATAAACATATTTTTTATTGAAGTAAAATCGCTTGCATAGATTCCAAGATATTCCGATATTTTGTTTATAACCGACACCTCGATCGGATCATATTTCTCATCAGATCCTGCAATACCGAAGAGTAAATGAATCAGATGGAGTCGTGAGGAATAGTCCATATTTCTTGAAATTTGAATACATACCTCTTTAAGAGGTATCTCCTGTTTCAAAAGGTCACGTAGTATTAACAGGGCTTCTTTTGCCGATTCCTTCCCGAACTGCTGAGTTAAAAACTTCTTTACATAATCGAGTTCCGATTTAAGAAGCTTTTCGTCGGCTTTCATAATCCCAGCAATAAGTACAAGCAGGCTGATACCAAAATTGCCGTCGGCCGTTTTGGATGACTTTCGTTGTTTTTTCGATGACGTATCATCAAAAAATGAACCTGCAAGAAATCCAAGTAATGCACCCATCGGGCCACCAAGTACCCAGCCCAACCCGCCACCTATCCATTTTGCAAAACTTCCCATAACCAAAAATATTACACATAAAGCAATTCACTGTGTATCCTTATTATTGAAGGTATTATCAGTTCATTGCCGGAATTATTTATTACATAATGTGATTTCTTTATCCTCTGACTATCATCCCACTGGTTCCGCATTCTCTCGATCACTTCAATACGTGAAAGATTCTTACTTTCAATCACTCTTTTAATACGTTCTTCAGCCGGGGCTGTAACAGTAAGTATTCTGTCAACGAATTTATCGGCGCCACTTTCGAAAAGTATTGCAGCCTCAAGAATAACATAAGGATAATCACATTTTTCAGCCCATCGGGTAAAATTTCTAAATATTTCAGGATGAACAATTTGATTTATCTTTTTCAGTAATTCCTCATTATTAAAAATCAATTTTGCTAATTCTTTCCTGTCGAGCGAACCATTCGGGTAAACATTTTTTCCGACAACATTGTTTACCATCTCCATCACATTTTTATCATTATCCATGATTATCCTTGCAGATTCATCAGCATAGAAAACTGGAGCACCAAGAATATTGAACACCTTACATACTACTGTTTTACCACTTCCTATTCCTCCGGTTATTCCTAACTTCATGATTCAAGAAACCAATTATTTCAACAACTTAGTGTTTAAACTTTTGTCAGGTTCTAAAAAAAATGTATCAGGTTTAATAGATAATACCTGAAAATCGGGACGAAAGCGGTTTATAAAAATATGTTGAATTTCTCCAACAGTTATAAAATACTTTTGAGTTCCATTTTTATCAGTGAATTTATTAAGTTGCACTGAATTGAGGTCAATCACAACAGGCGACCTGGATGAAAGATATCTGGTTTTAATTATTGAATATCCGGTCCCATTCAGTTTTATAACTATATTCCCCTGGAGAGAATCGGATACTACAACTCCAGGAGGTGTATTGATAAAAGTTATAGGGTATCTAATTTCCACCTCCATTTCTTTTCGCAGGGAATTTATATACCATAGAATAAAAGAAATAAGGAGAAAAAATAAGAAAACGGCAAGATTACGGTTACAAATTTTCTTGACCGCATTCAATATAATATCCAGCCATTTTTTTCCCCCCGTGTCATTTATCATTTCTGCTCAATATCGGTAGGATCTTTCAGTACAGCACTTTTATCAACTTTAAGTTTCACATCCCCTCCTGCATCGAGTATCACAACATTGTCTTTAACTTCTGCAACTTTTCCGTAAATACCTCCGGTTGTAACTACTCTGTCTCCCTTTTTAAGGGAATTTCTATAGTTCGACAGTTCTTTTTGTTTCTTCATTTGCGGTTTTATCATGAAAAAATAAAAAACCACAAATACCAACAACAGAGGCAGCAGAGTGACCAATAAATTCCCCGAACCGCCAGTTGGCGACGATTGAGGAAGCAAAAACAGACTTAAATAATTTCCCATTTTTAAAACATTTACAATTAATATATATAATTACTATTTACTATTTTATTTATATTATTTTCTCTCCTTTTGATATTACTTCGGCTCTGATTTGAAGTAATACATATTGTCTGGAAGCATTCGACATGACCGTTATTGTTTTTCTCTGAGCCCCGTTATATCCCGATGAGTCGAAAACCACTTCAATAGTTCCGGTTTCGCCAGGTGCCACAGGCTTTGTGCTGTACTTTGACACGGTACAGCCGCAACTTGTTGTAACCGAATTTATTATCAATGGAGCTTTACCTGTATTCCTGAACGTGAATATTACCGCAACTTTTTCGCCAGAAACAATTCTTCCAAAATCGTGTTCATATTCGCTGAATTCGATGCCTGCAGTATCGGATTCAACCGGTAATGTATTTCCGGCCTTCTTTCCGATGCCTGCTTCCGAACCAGCATTACAGCCATAAAAAAGAAAAACAAGCGAAATTGAATAACCTATGACCTCTATTTTCTTTATTATGTTCATTGTTAATCAAAATTATTTCATTTCACCAAGAAGCCCTTTACCGGTTTTACGATAAAGATTTTCCTCTCGCATTTCCCTTACAATTTTATCAAGAATTCCATTTATAAAAGTACTGCTTTTTTCCGTACAGTAATATTTGGCAATCTCTATATATTCATTAAGTGTGACTTTTACCGGTATCTCTTCAAATTCAATTATTTCAGTTATTGCAAGTTGCATAACCAATACGTCCATTAATGCAATACGTTCAACCTCCCAGTTAGTTGTGTTCTTTTTGATAAGATCAAGAGCCAGTTTCGAATTAACTATAGCGCTTCGGAATAAATGTTTGACAAAATACTCATCTTCCTCATTTTTAAAAAGCGGCATCAACTGAACATCAGTCCCTGAATTCTTTTTGAACCTCCTGAGAGTTTTTTCGATCATTGTTGTGATATTTTCAATATCATCGTTCCAGTATATACTCTGCTCCTCCAAAGCGGAAAGAAACTCTTCTGAAGCAGGGAAAAAATCAGTTACAAGTTTAATTATAAATTTTTTATCCTCAGAAAAACCAGATTTTTCATTGTTCATATAACTGATGAATTCATCCCATTTCTGAATCTCACCGAACAAGGTTTTCGCCAAACCCTGATTTATTGCCCATGCATTTCCAGATGATTCCCGATATTTCTTCAAATTTTCGTTATTCCGTAATTGAGTTATAAGCTTGTTCTCGATAAAACGCCTGTTCGGATTTATATCCTCGTATGACTTTATTTTTTTATTAAGTGAAAAATTGATTTTTTCTTCAGCAACATCAGCAATATCAATGATAAGCAAAAGTATATAATAATACAATTCAAGCGATTTTTTTATGGTCAACATAAGTTCGCTTTCAGCCTTTGCCACGTCTCCATCGTTTCTTCGGTTGTAGGCATAAAGACACATAAGAGCCTTAATTCTTAATAATCGTCTGCTTAACATTATAAAGATCTTGTAAAAACGCTGCAAAAATATTCATTTTAATCAATCTTAACAGAAAAAAATATCATTTAATAAGAAGAATAAAGAATTATTTTGATTTGATAAAATAATTGTTACATTTGACCGGATAAATAAGTAAATTATTATAATTATGGAAGAAGAAACCGGGTTAATTACTGAAAGTGAGGAAAAAACCGGAAGGGATGAAGTTTTTACGAAAGTTGTAAGAGCAGGCAAAAGAACCTATTTTTTTGATGTAAAAACTACCCGAAGTAACGATTTTTATCTTACCATTACTGAAAGTAAAAAACATTCAGGCAAAGAAGGAAAAATTTTTTATGAAAAACATAAAATTTTTCTTTATAAGGAAGATTTTGAAAAGTTTATTAATGGCCTGAACGAAGTAATTTCTTATATCAACAATGGTAAATCAAAAAAAGAAGAATTAGCTGTTGAAGTTGAAAACAAAGATCCCGAACTTGTAACCAGGGGACTGTCGGACAGAAAATTTACCAGCGTTGATTTCGAAGACCTTGGAAATATATAATATTGTGCCATAATTTTTTAGTGCGATAATTTCTCAATAAAACCATTATCCCAATGGTTGATTATTTGTTACTGATAGCAGGGATTTTAGCTATGATATTTGGAATAATCGGAGGCCTTGTTCCTGTATTACCAGGCCCTCCGTTAAGCTTCATAGGCATCCTTCTTCTTCATTTTTCGAAATTTGCAAATTTTAGCAAAACCCTCATTTTAATATTTGCAGGAATTACAATAGTTGTTTCTGTGCTCGATTATATTGTACCGATATGGGGAACAAGAAAATTCGGCGGCTCGAAATATGGGACAAGAGGTGCAACAATTGGATTGATAGTAGGCTTTTTCCTTGGGCCTGCGGGAATAATTCTTGGACCTCTTATCGGAGCATTTGCAGGTGAGCTGATTTTTAAAGACGACTTTAAATATGCCGTAAAAGCAGGCATAGGCAGTCTTCTCGGCTTCCTTACAGGAATAGGTCTTAAACTTGCTGTCTCATTCGTTATGACATTCTACTTCGTAAAAGAGCTTATCAAGTAATTGGATCATGGCAGAAGGCTGAAGAGAAGAGGATTATTTTTATTCCCCGATAGTAGCTACCATTACTGCCTTTATAGTATGAAGTCTGTTTTCGGCCTCATCGAATACCACCGACATATCCGATTCAAAAACTTCCTCCGTCACTTCTATTCCGTCGAGGCCATATTTCTGATAAATTGCCTCGCCTGCTACTGTTTCCCTGTTATGAAATGAAGGCAGACAATGAAGAAACTTAACATTCGGATTTCCAGTTTTTCTCATTACCTCCATATTCACCTGAAAAGGTTTAAACAGACGTATCCTTTCTTCCCATGCCGATTCAGGTTCACCCATCGAAACCCACACATCGGTACATATAAAATCAACTCCCTTTACTGCCTCTTCGACCTTATCGGTGATTGTAATTCTTGCACCTGTTTTTGCCGCTATTTCCCTGCACTTTTTAACCAGGTCGTCTGCCGGTTGATACTTTGCAGGTGCAGCAACCCTGAAGTCCATCCCCATTTTGGCTGCGCCAACCAGATAAGAATTGCCCATATTGAAACGGGCGTCGCCGAGATAACAAAAGCTGATTCTATCCAGCGGTTTACCCGAGTGTTCTTTCATCGTCATGAAATCGGCAAGTATCTGTGTGGGATGAAACTCATCAGTCAAACCGTTCCATACCGGTACACCGGCATATTTAGCCAGCTCCTCAACTATTTCCTGCCCGAATCCCCGATATTCTATTCCATCGTACATCCTTCCCAGCACACGTGCAGTATCTTTCATAGATTCCTTCTGTTTCATCTGAGAACCGGTTGGCCCTATATAGGTTACATGAGCCCCCTGGTCATACGCCGCCACTTCGAAAGCACACCTTGTCCGCGTCGAAGCTTTTTCGAAAATAAGCACAATATTTTTGCCTTTAAGACGCTGAAACTCTCTTCGTTCCTTCTTTTCCTTTTTAAGTTTTATTGCCAGGTCTATCAAATAGCTTATCTCTTCAGGCTGAAAATCGAGAAGCTTGAGAAAATGCCTGCCTTTCAAATTGATTTCCATTACTTTATAAATTAATGAATTACATTGAAATTTTAACCATTACAAAAATCAAGCAAAAGTATAAAATTACAATTACAGGGACACATCGAAAAACTGCTTTTCTTATTGCTGTTGTTTGAAACAAATATAAGTTCAGTCTAACCTGCATTATTCATCCAGAAGATAAAAGATAAAATTAAAAAGATAAAAGTCAGGAAATTGCAAAACTTTTTTCAATCTTTTTCTGTTAAGTTGATTTTTATTATTGTTTTTCATAATGTTTTGAACCTTTTGTCTTTTGTCTTTTCTGAAGTTTATGAATTAATAAGACTAAAAAGGTAATCTCCCTTAACAGTATAGCCGAAATTTACTGAGCCTTTCAATGTAAATTTTAATGCATTCGAAAGAAGATTTGAAATTATCTCCTGCAGCTTGGTATTATCTGTGAATATCATTGATTCTTCATCAGAAAGATCACAAGCCACTCCAAGTTCCAGCTTTTTATCATTTGCTTATGGTAAGAACAAAAGTAAATCTCTACCTGTATTATTAAAAGCTCATATAAAAATATTTAATTCCGACAATTAAAAAATTTTATTACATTTGAAAAATTCTAATATTTAACTGACAGGTGCGATTATTCAGGCTAATACCGGTGGTTGCAGTCTTAACTTCAATACTCTGTTCTTGCGGGGAAAAAAGTCTCAAAAACATTAGTGAAGGCGAAATCTATTATAGCATAGAATATGTCCAAAACAATGGTAAAATGTCAGTAGATTTCAAACCAAAAACTCTTGTTATTTCATTCAAGGACGATAAGATTCTTTTTGAAATATTAACCCCTTTTGGTAATCAGGGAATTATAAATGTGGTAAATCCTGAAAAAGGAATATATGACACTTATGTCAATATACTCGGCACCAGGCTGCATTATTCCGGTTCAGCCATTGAATTGCTCCCGGGTTTTAATTCGATGAAGGGAGTAACTATCAGAAAAACTCAAAAAACAGCGAAGATATGCGGATTCAATTGCAAACATGCCGAGGCAATATTTCCCAGCGATCCGCAAACAGTTTACGATATCTGGTACACGAACGAAATCAAAGTAAAGAACTCAAATATTGCTACACCGTTTAATGAAATAGACGGTGTACTTATGAGTTTCTATTATATACTCGGAGGTTCGATAATTAAATTTGAAGCTGAAGCAGTTTATAAAAAAGAAATCCCTGAAAAGGTATTTGAAAAAAGACCGCGATATAAACTTGTCAGTAAAACTGATATGGATAAAATTATAACCGACATGATTAATCTTTGAGAAACTACTGATCTCTTAATCTATTTTTCTTTTTAAATATATTTAATCAACAATGAAACCGGGCGGAAAACAAGATAACAATAAAAAGGATAGCGGGGAAAGGGGCAAAACGGGAAAGGTAAAAGCCAGTGCTACACATAACCACGAAAAACTAAAATTTGTACTTGGAATATTTCTAATCGCAGTAGCAACATACATCCTGGTAGCTTTCATTGCATATATGTTCTGGTGGAAATCAGATGCAAGTCTGGCACGTGATCAGGTGTTATCAGGCTCTGAAATACAGGTGAAAAACTGGTCAGGGAAACTCGGAGTAATAATATCTCAATTTTTCATAACAAATGGTTTTGGTGTTGGAGCACTTTTTATTCCTTTGATAATAGCTGTGCCAGGCTTGAAACTCCTCAACTTCCCGGGCATAAAACCATGGCGACTGATTTTTAAGTTTGCAGCCACAACTATTATTGTCTCTCTTGTTCTGGGTTATATCTTTGGTGATGCTGGAGGATTTTTAGGCAGCGGACCGGGTGGCGCGCAGGGTTATTTTGCAGCTCAATGGCTCAGCGCGTTTATGGGTAAACCTGGCACCGGTATCCTCCTACTATTTCTTACTCTTGCATATATCGTAATCATCCTTAATATAAGACCTGCTGTTATCATAAAACCACTATCTTCCCTGAAATCAAAGCCTGAAAAAACAACAGCAACAACTCAACCAATAGATGAAAAAAATACTTCTAACTCCGAAGAAAAATCATATAATGAAGAGATTACCGATTCCGATTATTATGACAATGGGAACGGGGATATGATGTCTTATTATCCTCAGGGAAGTATTATCAATGTATTAGATGAAAATAACAATGAGATTAAACAAACAATTGAAGGTGAAGTCCCAATCAATATAAAAAAAGCGAAAGCCGGTGAACAGCTCTCGGATGAAGAAGTAGAAAAATTGATGAATAACTACGACCCGAGGCTCGATTTGCCAAGATATAAATTCCCTCCGGTTTCACTTCTAAGCGAACATAAAGCCTCTTCAGCGTTCGATAACAGGGAAGTTATCGAAAATAAAGAGAATATAGTCAAGACATTAGGCGACCACAAGATACCTGTAAAATATATCACTGCAACAGTAGGTCCAACTGTGACCCTTTACGAAGTCGTACCCGAAAGAGGCGTGAGACTTGCAAGAATAAAGTCACTCGAAAATGATATTGCTTTGAATTTATCCGCTCTCGGTATAAGAATAATAGCTCCAATACCAGGAAGGGGAACGGTTGGCATTGAAGTTCCGAATAAAAATCCCGAAATAGTTTCTATGCGATCCCTTATTACATCCAAAGCTTTTCAGGAATCAAAATATGAACTACCACTTGCTCTTGGACGTACAATTACAAACGAACCATATATTGCCGATCTTACCCGAATGCCCCATTTGCTGGTGGCAGGGGCAACCGGGCAAGGTAAGTCTGTGGGTATAAATGCAATAATAACATCTCTTCTTTACAAAAAACATCCTGCAGAAGTTAAATTCATTCTTATTGATCCGAAACGAGTCGAACTGCCTCTCTATGCAAAAATCGAACGTCATTTCCTCGCAAAACTACCCGGCGAAGAAGATGCAATCATAACCGACACTCAGAAAGTAATTTATACACTCAATTCTCTATGCATTGAGATGGACAACCGGCTCGAACTTCTTAAAGCCGCTCAGGCCAGAAATGTAAAGGAATATAATGAAAAATTCATATCCCGCAGGCTAAACCCTGAAAAAGGTCATAGATTCATGCCTTATATAGTCCTTATAATTGATGAATTTGCCGACCTTATAATGACAGCTGGAAGAGAGATCGAAGGTCCAATTGGAAGACTTGCTCAGCTTGGAAGAGCTATCGGCATTCACCTCATAATTAGCACTCAGCGCCCTTCGACCAATATTATAACTGGTTTTATCAAAGCCAACTTTCCGACAAGGATTGCTTTCAGAGTATTTTCTTCGGTTGATTCACGTACTATACTTGATTCTACAGGCGCCGACAAACTGGTGGGTCGGGGAGATATGCTCATCTCTTCAGGAAGCGAACCTGTACGCCTTCAATGCGCCTTTATTGACACACCCGAAATCGAAGCTCTTACTGAATATATTGGCGCTCAGCAAGGTTATGCCGATGCCATGCATCTGCCTGAGTATATAGCCGACAGCGAAGCAGGTGAACAAGAAGTGGACTTGAGAAAAAGAGATCCTATGTTCGAAGATGCAGCCCGGCTCGTGGTACAACATCAACAAGGCTCCACTTCTCTTATTCAAAGAAAACTTTCAATCGGATATAACCGTGCGGGCAGAATAATTGACCAGCTCGAAGCCGCAGGTATAGTCGGACCTTTCGAAGGCAGCAAAGCCAGAGATGTCCTTATTTCGGATATGCTGTCCCTCGAACATATTCTGAAAAACCTCGACCAGTGACATAATTTATTGATAATTGATTATTGATAATTGATAATTGAAAATTGAAGATTTCTTTACGTGAAGGCATACAGCAATTTAAGAAGTAAGAAAAATTTGGAATACATTTTGAAGTTATCTATTCTATAATGTTTGAGATGAAACATAAGACAATTCTTATAATATTTCTTTTTGCATTTTTCTTTAAGGCATCAGGACAATCGGATGCTGAAGCCGTAAAGATACTCGACAGTTTCTCGTCAAAAGCCCTCGCCGCCCCTTCGGTTTCTATGAAATTTCAGCTTGTAACCGTAAACATTGCCAAAGGAATTAAAGATACTTTAAACGGAAGCGTCATATTGGCCAAAGATCAGTACCGTCTTGAATTGCCAAACAACATTATATGGTTTAACGGTACAACCTTATGGAACTACCTTGTTGCCGAAAAAGAAGTAACAATTACAAGACCCGATCGCAAAGATGATTCCTTCATGAACCGCCCTTCATCAATTTTTACACTTTATAAAAAAGGATATAAAATACGGCTTCTTGAAGAAAATCAGGTTTCCTGGGTCATTGACCTATACCCTGAAGACATAAACAGTGAACTTGTAAGAGTCAGATTAACTATAGGTAAGACCATGTTCGATCTGATTAACGCCGAATACAAAAGAAAAGACGGAATAACTGCTTTTCTCAATGTGAAGGAATATAATTTAAAAACGATTCCGGATGCATCATTTTTTGTATTCAACCCTAAAAATTACAGGGATGTCGAAGTAATTGATATGAGGTAATTTTATTTTGCGTCCTTTACGGTTAATAACCTCTCCATGAAAACTAATATTTCAGATGGAAAAATATATATGTGAAAATGTTTTTATTCCCCTGCGGCTGATGCCTTCCCATAAATCGGAAATGGTTTCACAGATTTTGTTTGGCGAGAGATATACTGTCATTGATCAGGCTGTGAACTGGATGAAAATTGAGCTTGAATTCGACGGATACAAAGGTTGGATTGATAAAGATCATGTTCAATTCCTGCCGCATAATGAAAAACGCCATAATTATACAATAAACAGAGCATTAACCTGCATACGGCCCGATAATACAAAACTGGCCATTGAACCTGGATCCGAAGTATATGACCCGGATTTCTCAGCAGGGATTTTTTATGCCGGTAATGATGTTTACAAGGCGGATAAAGAATTTTCAGAATCTTATATATCGCTAAACGAATCACTCTGCGACACAGCTTTGAGATTCATTAACAGCCCGTATCTCTGGGGCGGCAGAATACCAACAGGAATTGATTGTTCGGGCTTTACTCAACTTGTTTATAAAATACATGGCATAGCTCTGCCCCGTGACAGCTTTCAACAGGCAGAAAAAGGAGTCACCGTGGAACTTATTAAAGACTCAAGACCTGGCGACCTTGTATTTTTCGACAACGACAGAGGTCAAATAACTCATGTAGGAATGATACTCGAAGAAGGAGTAGTTATTCATGCCTCAGGTAGAGTCAGAACCGACATCATCAACCAGAAGGGAATATTCCGAAAGAATGAAGGAAGGTACACTCATAATCTGAAATTAATAAAAAGAATTTTGATCTGAAATTATATCATTCTTCCCGTTCGATTACATATTCAATTATCTTTTCTTCCGGTTTGAATTCATATAACTCATTCAATCCCATTGTTTTCACTGCAATTCTTATTAGTTCCTCATCCGGTGCTTCCTCATTTTTATTTTGTTTTTTCAGAAAATATCTTCCTGCATCGAGCATTGCCTTTAAGGGTATTAAGCCTATAATTTCCGAGCCAGTCACTTTTACTCCTCTTGCCTCTGCCTTCCGGCAAACTTCCTCAAAGGCAATATGAACAGGCGTTACTGAAATATTTGTAAGGTTCATTGAAACCTGTGCAATCCCATACTCTTCGATATACCATCCTATAGCTTTGACTGCTTTAAGTGTACCTGGAACACTTATTATTTCTCCATTTTCACCCTTTATTTTTCTACCTTTCTCGCGCACGTCGCCAGCAATTACATTGGCCACTCTTGCTGATGTCGTGCTGAGATTAACATTGAAAGCAACCAGGAAATCTCTTGCGCCCACAGCAGTTGCCCCTGTTCTTTTGTTAAACACTGCAGGACCAAAATCGGGTTTCCATGCTGGATCGGCAAGTCTGGTTATCAATCCCTCATACCCCCCCTCCCTACAGGAGGCCAGATTTCTTCTGCTCTTCTTAAATGCTGCATTCTCATAACAATAAACCGGGATGTTGAGTTCATCGCCTATACGCTTTGCAAGCTTCCTTGCATATTCAACCGTCTCTTCCATAGTTATACTCGATAAGGGCACCAGAGGAATTACATCGGTGGCACCTATCCTTGGATGAACTCCCTGATGACACGACATATCAATCAATTCGGATGCCTTTTTAGTAGCCACGAAAGCCGCTTCACATACAGCATCAGGCTCTCCGACAAAAGTGATAACGGTACGGTTTGCATCTCTACCAGGTTCGACGTTCATGAGTTTTACACCAGGAACCGACTTTATTGAATCTGTAATTTGTTTTATAACCGACATATCCCTTCCTTCACTGAAATTAGGCACACATTCTATCAACTTTTTTTTCTTACTCACTGCAGAAGGTTTTTTATGCAATTCTTCCATTTCAGCCATTTTACATCTGCTTTTATAACAAATTTATAAATAACAAATATTTTCGGATTTTTAAATGCGAAAGTAGTAAAATAAAAAATAACTCATTAAAGCCTTATCCTCCTAACATTATTTTATTCAATTCTTTCATGCTTTCTGATGATATAAAAATATCTATATATTTGCACTTCAAAAATATCGCATTTTATAATGATAAAAATAAGCTTACCCGACGGTTCAATCCGAGAGTTCAATGAAGGCGTAACCGGACTTGAGATTGCGGGACAAGTAAGCCCGACTCATGCAAAAGAATTTTATTCGGTTTCCGTTAACGGAGAAGTTTACGACCTTACAAGGCCAATCATGTCGGATGCTACAATTAAATTTCATAACTGGGATGATGAAGAAGGAAAACACACTTTCTGGCATTCATCAGCGCACCTAATGGCACAAGCTATCGAACAATTATGGCCAGGTACGAAATTCGGTATAGGCCCAGCAATAGAAAACGGGTTCTATTATGATATTGACCCTGGAGAAGGACACGATATTACCGACGCCGACCTTATAAAGATAGAAAATAAAATGAAGGAACTGGCTGCAATGAATCAGCCTATAATACGCAGAGAGGTAACCAAGAAAGAAGCTCTCGATTTCTTTACAAAGAAAGGCGATGAGTACAAAGTGGAACTTATCAACGAACTCAAGGACGGCACCATATCTTTTTATACTCAGGGAACATTTGTTGACCTCTGCAGAGGACCACATCTTCCTTCCACTGCCCCTATTAAGGCAATAAAAGTATTAAGCCTTGCAGGAGCATACTGGCGTGGCAACGAGAAACGCAAAATGCTTACAAGAATTTACGGTATCACTTTCCCTGAACAAAAGATGCTCGATGAGTACCTTGCCTTCCTTGAAGAGGCAAAAAAAAGAGATCATAGACGAATAGGGAAAGAACTCGAGCTTTTTACTTTCTCAGAGAAAGTGGGAATGGGTCTGCCTCTATGGATGCCAAAAGGCACGGAGGTAAGAAATACACTTATAAACTTCCTGACCGGAATCCTGAAAAAAAGAGGATATCAAGTTGTTGCAACCCCCCATATAGGTAATATAAACCTTTATAAACTTTCAGGTCATTATGAGAAGTATGGAGAAAGCTCATTCAAACCCATTTCAACACCTGAGGAAGGCGAACTGTTCATGCTGAAACCCATGAACTGCCCTCATCACTGTGAGATATATAATGCCGTTCCTCATTCATATAAAGAGCTCCCCATCCGGTTAGCAGAGTTCGGAACAGTGTACAGATATGAACAAAGCGGTGAGCTTCATGGCCTTACAAGAGTGAGAAGCTTTACACAAGACGATGCACATCATTTCTGCAGGCCCGACCAGCTCAGAGATGAATTTAAAAGCATCATAGATCTTGTGCTCTATATTTTTAAAATTATGAATTTTAATGAATATACCGCACAGATTTCTCTAAGAGACCCCGATCACATGGAAAATTATATAGGCTCGGAAGAGAATTGGATAAAAGCCGAACGCGACATCATCGAAGCTGCTTCGGAAAAAAACCTCAAAACAACAGTTGTTAAGGGCGAAGCTGCTTTCTATGGACCAAAACTCGATTTTATGGTCAAAGATGCGATAGGAAGAAAATGGCAGCTCGGAACTATCCAGGTTGACTATAACCTCCCCGAAAGATTCGAACTTACCTATAACGGCAGCGACAATCAAAAACATAGACCCGTGATGATTCATCGAACCATTTTCGGCTCTATGGAAAGGTTTGTGGCTGTACTTATTGAAAATACCGCCGGCAAATTCCCGCTCTGGCTCGCCCCTGTAAAAGCAGTCATCCTGCCTGTAAGCGAAAAATATAACGACTATGGAGTAAATGTTTTGCAATTATTAAATAATTCCGATATTTGCACTCTGATTGACGAAAGAAACGAAAAACTTAATAAGAAGATAAGGGACAACGAATTGAAAAGAATACCTTACCTTCTTATAGTTGGCGAAAAAGAAGAACAGAGTGGAAAAGTCGCAGTTCGCAAACAAGGTGAAGGCGATAAAGGAGTAATGACTCCTGAAGAATTTGTAAACTTTATTAATAACGAGATAAAAAAGGAAATTGAAGTTTAAAAAGTAATTAACTGAGTATTAACTAAAGACGGGAGGAAAAACTATAATATCGGATAATAGACACAACTCTGGACATAACACACAACAGGCTTACAGAGTTAACAATAGAATTACGGCCCGCACAGTTCGTGTGGTTGGCGATAATATTGAACCTCAGATTATGAGCATCCAGAATGCCCTGAAGCTTGCAGATGAAATGGAGCTGGATCTGGTTGAAATTTCTCCTAACGTTGATCCACCAGTTTGTAAACTAGTTGATTACCAGAAGTTCCTTTACCAGCAGAAAAAGAAACAGAAAGAACAGAAGGCAAAAACTTCCAGAATAGTGGTAAAGGAAATCAGGTTCAGTCCAAACACCGACGAACATGATTATAACTTCAAACTCAAACATGCAATTAACTTCCTTGAAGAAGGAGCAAAAGTAAGAGCTTATGTGTTCTTTAAAGGAAGATCAATACTTTTCAGCGAAAAGGGTGAAGTGCTTTTGCTGAAGTTTGCCAACGACCTTGAAGAATACGGCAAAGTGGAACAGATGCCCAAACTTGAAGGGAAAAGAATGTTTTTAACAATATCACCGAAAAAGAAAAAAATAATAAATTAAAACTGGATAAAAATGCCAAAAGTAAAGACCAATCCGGGAGCAAAAAAGAGATTCACACTTACAGCTACGGGAAAAATAAAACGCAAACATGCATTTAAAAGCCATATTCTAACCAAGAAATCAAACAAAAGAAAAAGAAACCTTACCCACTACGGACAAGTGGACAAAGCTGACAAGAAAAGCGTAATGTTTCTTCTTGGTTTGAAATAGAAACAAAAACAAATATTAACCTGGATATATGGCAATAAAGCGTTCGTAAAAGACGAATCGCCTGTATCCGAAAAATAAAATAAATATGCCAAGATCAGTTAATTCAGTTGCATCAAAAGCAAGAAGAAAAAAAATCTTCAAACAAACAAAAGGTTATTTCGGCTCGAGGAAAAATGTGCTGACAGTTGCCAAAGATACCCTCGACAAAGCTATGCTTTATGCATACCACGACAGGAAAGCAAAGAAAAGGGAATTCCGTTCTCTGTGGATTCAGAGAATTAATGCCGGTACAAGACAATATGGAATGAGCTATTCCGAATTTATGGGTAAACTGAAAAAGAAAGGAATTGCTCTTAACCGCAAAAGCCTTGCCGACCTTGCAATGAACAACCCCGATGCTTTCAAGGCAATCGTGGAAAAAGTGAAATAGATAATAAAATTACAAACGTATAAGATAATAAAAATGAAAAGGTTTAAAATTTCTAAACCTTTTCATTTAGCGTACTTTGGTAAACATCCTTTCCCACCTTATCTTTTTAAATCCGGTACGATCCTTATCAATTGATAACCAGATAAATTTTGGTTTTCCTACTATATGGTCTTCAGGGACAAACCCCCAATAGCGTGAATCGGCTGAATTATGCCGGTTGTCACCCATCATCCAGTAATAATCCATCTTGAATGTGTAGCTGTCGGCCTTCTGACCATTGATATAAATATCTGCCTTATCAATCTTCAAATCGTTCTCCTCGTAAACATCTATTATTCTTTCATAAAACATAATATTCGACGTATCAATCTTTACTGTAGCTCCCTTGTAAGGAATCCATAGCGGACCAAAATTATCCTCATTCCATCTTAAAGAAGATTTGTATGGAAATATATAAGGCGCAAATTCACCCTTTCTCGATATAACAGGTTGAACACTCACCACGTTGGAAAATTTACTTATTTTCTCGGCATTTTCTTTCGTTAGCGGCATAATATATGC
>JAGPFZ010000062.1 GCA_018056245.1 Bacteroidales bacterium | reverse complement strand
TCATTGTATCTCTCAATGGGGTTACGATTTCAGACCTTCATACTTGAGAATTGTAGAGTTACGTGAATTGCTTCAAACAAACCCACCTTTTCTTGCACTTACAGCATCGGCTACATCGAAAGTTGCTGAAGATATAATGGAGAAACTGGCCTTCAAAGAGAAAAATGTGCTGCGAACAAGTTTTCGCAGAAAAAATATTTCTTATCTGGTAAGAAAAGTTGAGGATAAAAACGGCTATCTCATTAATTCTTTAAGTAAAGTTAAAGGAAGTGGAATAATTTATGTACGCAGCAGAAAAAAGTCGCATGAAGTGGCCGAAATGCTTACAGAGAAAGGATTCAGCGCCGATTATTACCATGCAGGGCTGTCACAGGAATTGAGAGATAAAAAACAAGCCTCATGGTCATCGGGTCGTACCCATATAATTGTTGCTACAAATGCATTCGGAATGGGTATTGATAAACCCGATGTAAGATTCGTCATACACTGGGATATTCCCGAATCAATTGAGTCGTATTTTCAAGAGACAGGCCGGGCAGGAAGAGACAATAAACCTTCATGGGCAGTGTTGCTTTTTTCAGAAGCAGATAGAACTAAGGTAAAACAGAGTATCGCTCATAAATTTCCTCCGATTGAAAAAATAAAGGATATTTACGAACTTTTATGCAATTATCTACAGGTACCTGTAGGATCAGGCAAAGATTCAGTTCATGATTTCAATATGCAAGATTTTGTTTCTAAATACCGGCTTCCGGTTATTGACACTTATAATAGCCTCATGTTCCTCCAGCGCGAAGGCTATCTTGAATTCACTGAGGAAATAAACAATCCGTCGAGGGTTCGTTTTATTGTCGGCAGAGATGAACTCTATAAATTCCAGGTTGCCAACGAAACATATGATAAATTCATTAAATTGCTTCTCCGTTCCTATACCGGAATGTTCACTGAATACGTCCCGATAAATGAGGAAATGCTCGCCGGGAAAGCAGGGATAAGCCGGGATACAGTGTATCAGTTTCTGGTAAGGCTTTCATCATCTAATATAATACATTATATTCCAGGTAAAAAATCCCCACTTATTATCTTTACAGAAGAGAGACTCGACAGGAAATCCCTCTCCATCTCACCTGAAAACTACTTGCATGTAAAGGAAAAATATATGATGAGGCTCGAAAAGATGCTGGAATATGTCGAATCTGAAACCAGGTGCAGATCGGTTATGCTCCTTGAATATTTTGGAGAAGAATCTGACCGATGCGGAATTTGCGACGTATGCAGGAAGAGAAACGAACTGGATCTCAGCAGATATGAATTCGATATCATACTGGAAGAAGTAAAATCAATACTGACAGTCGAAAATCCTGATGCAAGAGAGCTTGTTTCAAAAATGCAATACCCGGAGGGAAAAGTGATTAAAGTAATCCGCTGGCTGCTCGACCATAATAAGATTGTAAAAGATGAACGGCTAAAACTCCACTGGACAGAAAAACAATAATTTTGACTAACTTTGCAGTTTATTTAACCACTCCATGAAGAGAAAACCTGATTCTCTATTTTCTGGCACTATAGTTGAATTTGTTGCTTCGGCAAACGAATTTTGCAAGTATGTTGAACATGCTTCTGAAATAGAAGCTGTTAATCTGCTGAAAATCCTTCAGCGTTTACTTCCTTTTATTTATTTAAAAGCATCCCTTCTGCCTGATTTAGAACCTTATTTCGAGGAAGGAAATGAAAAATTCGTTAAAGAATCCGACTGGAATAGAATTCACGATACGGTCTTGTTGAAACTTGGTACAGCCGACACTTTTCTCGAAGTCTTTGATGAAAGAATGAAGGAATCTGAAATCCCAGTTACAGCAAGCCTGGCCGAAAATCTTGCCGATATTTACCAGGATCTGAAGGACTTCGTTATTCTTTATCAGACCGGCACAAATGAGATAATGAACGACGCAATATGGGAATGTAAGATGAATTTCGAAAACTACTGGGGACAAAAACTAGTGAATTCGCTGAGAGCAATACATAAATTAATTTATTCCGGTGAAGAAATCGGTAAACAACCTGAGGAGATAACAGATGAGAAATCTGAAATGCAGAGAGAAAAATGGTTTATAAGCAGGCGACAAAAAGATTTCAGGAAAGATGACGGAAAATAAATATTTATCAGATATCACTACGGATGAGCTTAATAATTATAAGCAGGGCAGTTTTCAGGGTAAAATTCTGACAGTTGAATCTTCTGAAAATTTTCACTATTATCTGGAAATACTTAAAAAACAAAAATATCTGGGCTTTGATACAGAGACGAAACCTTCCTTCAAAAAAGGAAAAAGAAATAGGGTATCACTGTTGCAACTGGCTTTCGATAACACTGCAATACTTTTCAGAATTAACAAAATAGGCTTGCCGTCAGGTTTGCTGGAAATTCTTTCCGACCCTGACATAATAAAGGCAGGTGTTGCAGTAAACAATGATCTTAGAATTTTAAGAAATGTGACTGAATTTACACCTGCAGGTTTTGTTGATTTGCAGAATATGGCAAAAGAATATGGGATAGAAAGCACGAGCCTCAAAAAACTAACCGCTATTATTCTCGGATTCCGAATATCTAAGCGACAGCAGGTAACTAACTGGAATGCAGACGTTTTGAGCGATGCCCAGAAGATTTATGCTGCTACTGACGCCTGGGTATGTTATGAGATATATCAAAAATTAAAGGAGAAAGAGTAGGTTGCATTTTTCAATTTCCAATTTTATTTATCTCACAGTGTACTACAAATGATATCATTTTTATATGATAGATAAAAAAATAATCTTGAAATCAGGGAAAGACCAGTCGGTTCGCAGATATCATCCATGGATATTTTCAGGTGCTATTAAGAAAATATATGGCAATCCCGCCGAAGGTGATATTGTTGAAATATACGATAACAAGGAAGAATTTCTTGCCGTTGGCCATTATCAACCAGGTTCGATAGCTGTCAGGATACTTTCATTTGAAAAAATTGTGCCCGACAGAGATTTCTTTTACAAAACTATATCGGCTGCTGTGGAATACAGGTCGAAACTTGGACTGCTGACATCCGAGAATACAAATGTTTTCAGGCTGGTTCATGCCGAAGGTGACAATCTTCCGGGTCTTATTGCTGATTATTATAATGGGGTGATAGTTATTCAGACACATTCTGTTGGCATGTATAGAATTAGAGAAGAGATTGCGGAAATATTAATCGGAGTGCTTAATAAACACGATAAAAAAATAAAAGCGATATACGATAAGAGCGAGTCAACAGTTCCTTATAAATCTGGTATCAACGCAGTTAACGAGTTTATAACAGGCGAATCGGACCCTGTTGTTGTAACAGAAAATGGTTATAAGTTTCTGGTTAACTGGACGTCAGGGCAGAAAACCGGGTTCTTCATTGACCAGCGTGAAAACAGAAAGCTGGTTCAGGAGTATTCTTCCGGCCGTTACGTTCTTAATCTTTTTGGGTATACCGGAAGTTTTTCTGTTTATGCAATGAAAAATGCTGCTCTTGTTCATACTGTTGACAGTTCTGGACCGGCAATCGCTCTGGCTGACGAAAATATAAAGCTTAATTACGGAATAGATTCCAGACATGCATCATATCAGGCTGATGCTTTCGATTTTCTTGCCTCTGCAATAAACAAATACGACCTTATCATACTTGATCCTCCGGCATTTGCAAAACACAATAATGTGCTTTCGAATGCACTTCAAGGTTATAAAAGGCTTAATATGAAGGCTATAGAGAATATTGCACAAGGTGGTATCATATTTACTTTTTCATGCTCACAGGTAGTTACAAAAGAAAACTTTAGAAAGTCGGTCTTTGCGGCAGCAGCAAATACAGGTCGAAAGGTTAAAATAATCAACCAACTTGGCCAGCCGCCAGATCACCCTGTAAACATATATCATCCTGAAAGCGAGTATCTGAAAGGCCTTGTATTATATGTTGAGTAATTTAATGGCCAAAATAAAAAATTTCAGTAGCCTATCGGTCTTCCTCCGGATGTCTGTTCCACTGCGTATGGCATCTCTGGTTTACACGGAAGCTTGACATCGCGCTGTGCCGCAAACCATGCAAATGATGCAGTTATGATAGCGTTATGTCTCAGGTCGTTCATTAGAAGTCGTTCGTAAGTGTCCATGACCGTATGATATCCCCGGCCGTATTCAATAGGATCCTGTATGAACTGGAAAGCGGGAAGACCTGCGCTGTCGAACGACAGATGATCTGTTCCGCTGGTATTTCTGATAGTTATTGTTGAGCATCCCATATCGGCAAAAGGTTTGAGCCATTCTTCGAATATAGGCCTCATCAGTTCGTTCGACTGCATATAAATACCTCTGTACTTTCCGGTGCCGTTATCCATATTGAAATAACCGGCAAATTTTGCCCAACCGGGTTTTTTATTTCTGCTCGTATCCATCAAATATTTTTCCGCATATCCCCGTGAACCATTAAGCCCTTGTTCTTCGCCTCCCCATAGAGCCACTCTGATGGTTCTGCGCGGAGCAGCATCCAGGCTTTTTAAAATTCTCATTGCCTCAAGCATCACAACACACCCTGATGCATTATCGGCAGCTCCGGTTCCACCATGCCATGAGTCAATATGAGCACCTATAAGCACTATCTCATCTTTGAGTAACTTGTCGGTGCCGGGAATCTCTCCTATAACGTTATATATCTTTGGACTTTCGAAGAATCTGTTTTGTATCTCAATTTCCATTACTACAGGAACATCATGATTGATAAGTCTGACCATTCTGCCATAAGCTTCCACCGGAATATTAAGCTGAGGAATGGGTTCCGGGTCACCCCACTTGTAATCGGCGGCATTAGAGCGGGGAACATTGAAATTTCCGGAATTGTTAATTATTACTGCTACTCCTTCATCTTTCGCCATTTCCTGTATTTTGGTCTGTAAAATTCTCTGTGCCAGCATTTGTCCAATATCAACCTGTGGCCTTCTGACTAAAGCTCCCCCATCAGATGCTTTTGACAATTCCTTTAACTGTTCATCACTGTACCGGCTCGCGAGAGGATTGAAATTTACCTCATAAGCAGAAGTTGACGGCATAAGCAGAATCTTTCCCGACAGTTTCCCTTTGTATTTTTCAAGATCTGCTTCAGTACGGGCATTTATCAAAACCACTTCTGACTTTATCAGACCTTTTGTGCTTCCAGTCCATGCAACCGGATTACAGGCGAAACTTGCATAATAAGGTTCGGTCATTGCAGCATAAGTTTTTAGATTATCCCATCCACCCCTTGTGAAATCTCTGGCTTCTTCAATTCTGACATTTTGAAGCCCCATTTCTTCCATTTTCTTTTTTGCCCATTCGTTGCCGCGATTGCCACCTGTTGAACCCGTAAGCCTTGGGCCAACAAAATCAGTCAGTCCAAAGGCAAGCTCTTCTATAGAGTTTCCACGCCACCCTTCCTGCTTGATCTTGTAAACCATACCAAGATCGACATTTTCCTTCTGTGCTGTAAGCAGAAAAGGAATAAATACAAAGAATAACAAACTCGAGTATAACTTTCTCATTTTCATTTAAATATATATTTAAAGTTTATAAAAAATATCATTTAAGTGCATAATAAACGGCAATAAAGATAATTTCAAAAAATTCAAATTCATCAACTCGTTAAAAACAAAAAAGATGAAAGTTTTATTCGCCGTTAAATGTAAATAAAATGTGACCCGCAATATAAATGCTTTAGGCCAAATTAACAATAATTAACATTACTTTTGTATTATGTAAAATGTTTGAGTTGACAGATGATTTTTCCAAAGGATTTTGAAATAAAAACTGGCTTCGATCGCATCCGCAGAATGACGGCAGACAAATGTCTGAGTCAGCCCGGAATGAGACGTGCAGAAAATGCTGTTTTTATGACAGATTTTAACCTGATACAGCTTGAGCTTTCTAAAACATGGGAATTTCAGAAGCTGCTTTCATTCGACGACCCTTTTCCTTCCGAAAATTATAAGGATATTTCTTTGATTCTGAATAAATTGAAGATTGAGGGAACTTTTCCGGAAGTGCATGAGATATTCGATATGAAAAAATTTCTTGAGTGCTTGAAGTCAGTTCTGAATTATTTCAAAGCAAGAGATGAATCGAGATATCCGACTCTTAAGTCGCTTACAGTTGATGTAAAATTTTATCCTTATATTATTGATGCCATCGACAGGATAATAGACCGGCATGGTAATG
>JAGPFZ010000061.1 GCA_018056245.1 Bacteroidales bacterium | reverse complement strand
TCCCCGTCTTCAAACTGGCTTATACCCACAAAAAAAGCACACAGACTTGGACTTTTATGTCCGCAGAGGAAATTATTCAGCAAGAATCTTTTAGTGCTTAGGAGTGAAGATTTATAGAGGAAATATAATAAAATCATTTTAAATATCATAACTATTGTGATTAAAATAATAGCTGATGAAACATTTGAACTTCATATAATCATCCCCTGCTTTCTGAAAAAACTGAAATTCACTTTTCCATATTTCCGGTGTTCGAAGAAATAAGGGTTAGCTGTAAAACTCACCGAAGCAGGATGCTCGAGAATTAAAAAACCATCTTCCTTGAGAACATCCGATTCCATTACAAGATCGGGAATATTTGCCAGCCATAGAAGGTTATAGGGCGGATCGGCAAACACGATATCATAATGGTATCTGCATGTTCTTAAATAGTCTTGTACATCAATATGAAGTGGTTTGATATTCTGAAAATTCAATTCATGAATCACTTTCCTTATGAATGAGAGGTTATACCGGTTGAACTCGACCAGATGAACATTCTTTGTTCCTCGTGATGCAAATTTAAAGCCAATGCTTCCTGTTCCCGAAAAAAGATCGAGTATTTCTATATCTTCGAAATCAACCCTGTTCGAAAGAATATCGAACAGACTTTCCTTTGCAAAATCGGTCGTTGGCCTGACTTTTAAACCAGCCGGAGGATTAATCCTTCTGCCTTTATATTTTCCGCTAATTATTCGCAATTTATTGCAGTATAAAGATTTATAAATCTGTGTAAATCAGCTTCATTGAAAACATAACTAAAGGTGAAGTTACCGGCAGGTATGGCAAATACGATATTTCTTACATATAGCGACAACGTCGAGGTGAGATTATCATATTTCTCACTCAGACCGCTGATAAATATTGTTTCTTCATTACCCATACCAAGGTTTTTGAACACATTAAGTGTAAAATATACAATATCTGATACATTTCTGTAAGCGAAAGCATTCAGATAAGAGAATGAAAAACCGTTGAAAACCGTAAGGTTAAAAAAATCATTTTCCACGTGAAGGTGTATATAGTTGCCTTTGTGTGATTTCATTGCATGTGTCATGCAGGTAAAAAGCGGTTTCATATGATGAAAGGGTGGAGGAGACGGAAAGAAATTTCTTATCGTGTCAAATAAAGGCGTAGAAACTCCGAATAACAGAAATGAATCAATTTCAGGAATTTTGTTGCTCAATATTGTTCTGTTTTCCTTTTTGCCGTGATTGAATTCGAAATATTCATCTTTTCTGGCCGGTTCGTACAGTGAAGAGGGTACGAGAGTAAACTCGGGAGATGGCATTATCAGGTTGATATTTTTATATTTCCTCGACAGGAAATCGTCTCCCACAATTATACTTGAAACATCCTCGAAGTTATACCTGCTGTTCTCATCAGGAGTATAGGACCTGACCATTATATATTTGTTTCTTATTGCATCGAATATGCAAAAGGAAATATCATCATATCCAGCCTGAAGCGTCAGGATATATTCTCCTGTACGGTTAATATCGAGTGTCTCGTCAAAAAGTTCCAGAAACGGCATTTGCTGATGAGGAATTTAATTTTCTCCGTAAGTCTCTGTATCGCCTCTATGTGTCTCTATGATAAACTATTACACAGCCTGACCCATAGAATTCATAAAGAGTCACAGAGCTATCTATTTTTACAAATATAATTCAAAGATTCATTAAGTTTACACCTATGATTCAATTCGGTCTGTCTGATGCGTGATATACTGATATATAATCATTTGATAAAATTCCTTGAGAATGTTCCTACCGATGATCAAGCTTTAGCGTTGAAGAAAATAGCTTCATTTTTGATCAATAAGGAGGAGAATGCTGTTTTTCTTCTCACTGGCTATGCAGGTACGGGGAAGACCACACTTATAAGTTCGGTGGTAAAGACTCTCGATCTTTTGAGGATGCGCGCAGTTCTGCTTGCGCCGACAGGCAGGGCTGCAAAGGTCCTGTCATCATTCACAGGCAGACAGGCTTATACCATACACAAAAAGATTTACCGCCAGAAATCATTAAAAGACGGGACAGGCAAGTTTGAACTCGACAGGAATCTGTATAAAAATACTGTATTTATTGTGGATGAAGCCTCGATGGTTTCAAACAAAAGTATGGAGCTGTCAATCTTCGGTAGTGGAAAGCTACTGGAAGACCTTATTGAATATGTCTATACAGGAGAGAATTGCAGGCTTATGCTGGTAGGAGACACGGCTCAGCTTCCGCCGGTAGGTTCAATTGTAAGTCCGGCACTCGATAATACCATAATTGAAGATTTCGGCTTTAAAGTCGAGTCGGCAGAGCTAAAACAGGTTCTGAGACAAAGCCTTATGTCGGGTATTCTTGTTAACGCCACAAGGATAAGAGAGCAAATAACAGCAGGCGATCTTTCCAGACCTTCTTTAGATTGCAATAATTTCAGGGATATAATACGACTTTCAGGTAATGATTTTCTGGAAGAAGTATCGGCAGCCTATGAGAAATGCGGTTTGGGAGGAACGATAATCGTGGTTTATTCGAATAAACAGGCAAACATTTACAACAGTGGTATTCGGAACCGGATATTTTTTCGTGAAGAGGAGATAGAGCCCGGAGATATAGTGATGGTGGTGAAGAATAATTATTCACTTGTTGATGAGGAAGATCCTTACAGGTTCATAGCAAACGGCGATATTGCGGAAGTTCTCAGAGTGAGAAATTATGAGGAGAGATATGGATTCAGGTTTGCGGAGATGGCACTGCGTTTCCCGGATTATGGCACCGAGATCGAGACCAAAGTGATGCTCGATGTACTGCATCTTGATTATCCGGCACTTCCTGCTGATAAGAACACGGATCTTTTCAAGGCGTTACAACAGAATTATGCCCATATAAAAATTAAGAGAAAACAATACGATATGATTCGTGAAGACCCGTATTTCAATGCTCTGCAGATCAAATTTGCATACGCTGTAACCTGCCATAAGGCGCAGGGTGGACAGTGGGAGAGGGTATTCATAGATCAGGGATTATTCAACAGAGCCGATGCCTCGATAGACTACCTGCGCTGGCTGTATACTGCACTTACAAGGTCAACCGACAGGGTTTATCTGGTAAATTTCCCTGAGGAGTTTTTTAATAAAGGATGAAAGGACGTGATTTACTTTTTTCACCACGGATTACACGGGTTTGCACGGATATTTCGTGTAGAAAAAATCCGTGTTACTCAGTGTTCCCTGTGGTTAACCCTTCGAAATTTAAAATTATCCAATTAAGTCTGATATATTATAGGTAGTATTAAATCAACAATATTCGGACCTGGAATAATTTCTTTACAAAAGATAACCTAATTGAAAATTTTAAATTTCCCCTGAATTTTATTAACTTGGTTGCTTCTTATTGTGATAGTAATATTTAACTATTATTGATATGGACTTAAAAGATCAATTAAAACAAATTGCCGACAAAATCGGTAAAATTAAGGAATATACCCAAACAGAAGAGGCGGCAAAAAATGCTTTCTCTATTTTACAGCAGAGAAGTATATAACTTTTAAGGATGAAAATAAAAATGAAGCAAAGTTTTCGTTGAATAAAGTAGATGATATTTATAATTATTCGGAGCAACTTATAAAGGCAGCAAAATCATTTATTAAAGAGTAGTATATTCTCAAATAGTAGGTTATGAAATCATATCGCAAGGAGCTCTGGTTTGAGATTCCCACTCGCAGAGCATTTGTTAATATTACCGATAAAGTTGAGCAGTGTCTGGAAGAATCAGGTATTAAAGAAGGTCTGGCTCTTGTAAATGCAATGCATATTACAGCAAGTGTATTTATCAACGATGATGAATCGGGGCTGCACCACGATTTTGAGGTGTGGCTCGAAAAACTTGCGCCGGAAAAGCCTTATTCACAATACCAGCATAATGGATATGAAGATAATGCGGACGCGCATTTGAAAAGAACTATCATGGGTCGCGAGGTTGTTGTAGCCGTAACAGATGGGCGGCTCGACTTTGGACCGTGGGAACAGATATTTTATGGCGAATTCGACGGAAAACGTCGTAAACGTGTACTGGTTAAAATTATAGGTGAGTAGTTAATTATTTCAGATTCAAATCTTTAATAATACTTTCTATCCTTTCGTCGAGGAGTTTTACGGTTTCTTTGTATTTCGATTCCGATTCGAGTTTTGTATTTACTGAGAAATAGAATTTGATTTTAGGTTCTGTGCCGGAAGGCCTGATGGAGATTTTCGAGCCGTCTTCAAGGAAAAACTGAAGCACATCCGATTTTATCAGCTTCAACTTATCCTCTGTTCCGTGTATTGTGTCGTACGATATGAGCTTTTCGTAGTCATCTATTCTAATCACTCTGCTTTTGTTAATTTCTGCGGGCGGGTTATCTCTGTATTCTTTCATCATGGCGTTAATTTCATTAGCACCTTCCACCCCTTTTCTGACTATATTTACGAGCTTTTCCCTGTAAAGTCCATATTTAAGATATATTTTTATCAATAAATCATACAGCGACATTCCTCTTGTCTTTGCCCATGCTGCCGTTTCGGCAACAAGTGCACATGAGCCTACGGCATCTTTATCTCTTACGTAATCACCCGGTAGATAGCCGTAACTCTCCTCGCCTCCGCCAATAAATTTTTTCTTTCCTTCAAGTTTATGTATAAGCTCTGCAAAGTATTTGAAACCAGTAAGAACATTATAGCATTCTACATTATGGTCCTCTGCAATACGGTCGAGCAGGTCGGATGTCACGATTGTTTTAATAACGAATTCATTGCCTTTATAAAGTTTTTTTTCTTTATATTGTGAAAGGGTGTAATACATAAGTAAAGCGCCTGTCTGGTTTCCATTAAACAATACAAAAGAGTTGTCAGGGGTTCTCACTGCTATTCCCAGCCTGTCGGCGTCAGGGTCGGTTGCCATAACAAGGTCGGCGTTGTTTTTCTTAGCAGTTTCAATTGCCATTTTCAAGGCTTCCGGTTCTTCGGGATTAGGTGATTTTACTGTTGGAAAATTGCCGTCTGGAATATCCTGTTCAGGAACATTTATGATGTTACGAAATCCGAACATTTGAAGAGCTGAAGGGATGAGTTTGCCACCGGTGCCATGGATAGGGGTATAAACGATACCTATATCCTTTTCTCTTTCAATAGCATCGGGATTAAGTCTGATCTTAAGTATTTCTTTCAGAAACAATTCATCGGTTTCTTTTCCAAGTATTTTTATCTTTGATTTATCGCCCCCAAATTTGATTTCGCTTACTGTTTTTATTTTTCTTACTTCATTTATTATTCCTTCGTCATGAGGCGGTACTACCTGTCCACCATCGTTCCAGTAAGCCTTATATCCGTTATATTCCGGAGGATTATGTGATGCGGTTATTACAATACCGCTATGGCATTTATAATGTCTTATAGCAAATGAAAGTTCAGGAGTTGGACGAAGCGAATCAAAAAGCAGTACTTCAAATCCGTTAGCTGAGAAGATATCTCCAGCTGTTTCGGCAAAGTAACGGCTGTTATTTCTGCAGTCGTAAGCAATCGCCACTCTTATAGTTGTTTCACCAAAAAATTTTAAAAGATAATTAGCCAGTCCCTGAGTTGCCATGCCGACGGTGTATATATTCATTCTGTTTGTTCCGGCACCCATAATTCCTCTAAGTCCGCCAGTGCCAAACTCAAGGTCCTTATAAAAGGCATCGATAAGTTTTGCTTCATCACCTTCGAGCATTTCTTTAACCTCACCGCGAGTTTCCTTGTTGAATTCTTCACCCAGCCATACCCGGGCTCTTTTTCTTATTTCTTCAATATCGAGCATATATTTTGTTTTAAATTACATTTTCTTTTTTCATCTGGTCAATACATTTTTTCATGCTATCCTCCCATCCCGGAACTCTTATTCCGTAGGTATCGCTGATTTTCTTCTTTGAAAGCACCGAATAATGAGGTCTAACGGCAATTGTAGGATAGGCATCAGAATTAACCGGTTCAAAAGGGCAGTATATTCCTGAGAAACTGAGTATTGATTTTGCAAATTCATACCATGTACATTCTCCTTCATTTGAATAATGATAAATCCCTCCGGTGAAAGGAGTGTTATTTCTGTTTATGTCGTGTATAATTTTCATGACCGCATTAGCAAGGTCGGCTGCCCATGTTGGTGTACCTGTCTGGTCATTCACCACCTTCAGCGATGCATTTTCTTTTGCTTTTTTAATTATTGTCTTTACAAAATTATTCCCGAAAGCAGAGTAGAGCCATGAAGTTCTTATCACTATCGTATGATGGTGTTTAAGAGCGTTTCTTTCCCCTTCGAGTTT
>JAGPFZ010000023.1 GCA_018056245.1 Bacteroidales bacterium | reverse complement strand
GTTGTATGATGCGGCAGGGAGATATTCCCCCCTTGTATTACCATGATACTGAATACGGTCTATAAGCTCCTGAGGATGCTCTACTCTTACACCTGCTGCAAATGACTTTTTTCTATTTCAATATTTTCCCTGTAAAGAATATTATATATATCTCTTGCTGAATGACCTGTAGCCAGAATGACAAAAGGAGAAATAAATTTCCTCCCGTCGGAAGTTGCTACTCCTTTTATTTTGTTGTCGCCAATTAATAAATCTGTAACCTTTGTATTGAAGCAGATATCACCTCCAGCTCCCAGAATTGTTTCCCTGATGTTTTTTATTATTCCCGGCAGTTTATCGGAACCGATATGTGGATGTGCGTCGTAAAGAACCGATTCATCGGCACCATGAAGATATAGAAGTTCGAGCACTCGTCTGTTATTTCCCCTTTTATGCGACCTAGTATAAAGCTTCCCATCGGAAAATGTTCCGGCGCCGCCTTCACCGAAACAATAATTGCTCTCGGGGTTAACAATATGTTCCCTGCTTATCCGTGCAATATCCCTTTTACGTTCTGTAACATCCTTGCCCCTTTCGAGAATCACAGGTTTAAGTCCAAGTTCTATAAGCCGCAGAGATGCAAAGAGGCCTGCAGGGCCCGAGCCTATAATAATAACTTCACGGGAACGTTGTACATTTAAGGGTTGGAAAGGAGTCACACACGAAAGTTTTTCATTTTCTCCGACTGCGATTTCAACAGTCAGATTTACTTTGATATCCCTATGCCTGGCATCTATTGACTTCCTACAAATTTTTACCTCTCTCGCATCCTGAATGGGAATTTTTAAAGTCGAGGCTGCAGCACTTTTTATTTTTCCCATATCGGATGCTGATGCAGGGTCAAGGATAAGTGAAACTTTCTCAATCACAACTATTCAAAATGAAATGATAGAATCCAAATCTGCGACTTCATCCTTTCGATAGCATTTGCATATCGTTGAAAACCGGGCGCCGGATCATGATGGAGCACATCTCTGGTACCGGCCGACATTTTCAACTCAACCGATAATTTGAAGTATGGAAGATAAAAGTCAAGGCCCGAACCTATTTCGAAATAAATATCCGAACGTTTTATTCTCAGATAAACAGGCTTATCCTCGTCATATTCCTTTTTGCCTGCAAGGTCATAACGATAGTTAACTCCGCCTATGATATAAGGCCTTACGTTATTGAGTCTTTCTCCTTTGTATTTCAACAGAAGCGGAAACTCGAGAAAAGAGGATTCCAGCCTTTGCTGGTCATTTACAAGAACTTGATTCTTATAGAATCTTACATTTCTCTGTCCGAAAGCCACTCCGGGCAGAAACCGTATATCGAAATATTCTCCTGGTCTGAAGTCGGTCACAATCTGTATGTTAATTCCCGGATTTAGAAGGGCAACCTCAGGGTAAAGTGAATCGGCCCGGAAATGTTCCAAAGAAGGTGTTATATTGAAATCCATAACATTGAAGCCGACGCAGAATCCGAAATGAAGAGGTTTGTCGTCGTACCACGAAATATTTTTGGGCCTCTCTTTCTGGGAATAAACCGGATTATAAACGGCAATGAATATAATTATTGTAGCTATGCTGTAAGTTATCTTCTTCACCGATGCAAAATGATAGTTTTTTGTAATATAACAAATAATAAACTCCCTCTCCTCTGTAATTATTGCATAAGTTTTATTTGGGGGTTCTGGCTAAACACATGTTTTATAATTTTAATCCGGTGTAAATAACAGCTATTCCACCTGCAAGGTTACGAAAGTTCACGTTGTAAAGACCGGCTCTCTCCATCATGTTAACAAAAGTTTTTCGTTCAGGAAATTTTTCAACTGAGTCAGGAAGATAGTTGTACGCTTCTTTGTTGCCAGAAAACAGACGACCGGCGAGGGGGAGAATTCGGAAAAAGTAAAAATTAAAAAGCTTCCTGAAATATTTGTTCGAAGGTATCGAAAATTCGAGGATCATCATACAGCCGTCTTTTCTCAGTACTCTTGCCATTTCATTGATGCCTTTAAAAGTATCGGCAAAATTCCTTACACCAAATGACGACATAACCAGGTCGAATGAATTATCATCGAAAGGCATATTTTCCACATCACCATATACAAGCTCTATTTTTTCTGATAAACCTTTTTTCTTTATCTTTTTTCTGGCCAGTTCGAGCATTTTCTCAGAGATGTCTATCCCTGTAATTTTAACAGTATTAAGCCGAGTAGCTTCTATGGCAAGGTCGGCTGTTCCTGTTGCAACATCGAGTATATAAGAAGGAATAAGTGTTTTTTCTACACTTTTTATTGCTTTACGCCGCCATGAAATATCTTTACGAAAAGAAAGAAAATGATTCAGGAAATCATAACGCCATGCAATGGAATCGAACATTGATTTTACTGAAGTTTTTCCCCCTGTTAATAAATCCTGTGATATTTCTCCCATTTGTAATTAGTTGTTTCAAATATAGTTACATTTTTTCAAGAGAATAGATGGAGATTTGACAAAGAAAGATAAATTTTTACTTGCCGATTATTTTTATTTTTACATAGAAAAAATATTTGCCATGAATAAAATAATTATGATTACAGGAGCAACTTCCGGTTTTGGAAGGGCCACAGCCAGAAAATTTGCCATGAACGGGTATGATGTGATAATTACCGGTCGCAGAACCGAAAGGCTCGAGGAAGTAGAGCAGGAACTCAATTCACTGAATTCCGGAATTAAAGTTCTCAGTCTCAATTTTGATGTACGGAAAAGATATGAAGTGGAAGATATAATCACAGAAATATCTGACGAGTGGAAAAAGATAGACATTCTTGTGAACAATGCAGGGCTTGCCGTTGGTTTCGATACTATTGACAAAGGAAATATTGATGACTGGGACAGAATGGTTGACACAAATATCAAAGGTATTCTTTACGTTACAAGAGTAGTTGCGCCTCTGATGGTTGAGCGCAAATCGGGTCATATCTTCAATATTTCGTCAATAGCCGGCAAACAGGAATATGAAAAGGGAAATGTTTATTGTGCAACCAAGCATGCAGTTGATTCGCTGTCAAGGTCAATGAGGATTGACCTTTTGAAACACAACATAAGGGTGACCAATGTTGCGCCGGGAATGGCCGAAACAGAATTCTCGCTCGTCAGGTTCAAGGGCGACAAGAAAAGGGCAAAAGAGGTGTATGAAGGTGTAAAGCCGCTTACCGGAGAAGATATTGCAGAAGTAATTTTCTGGTGTGCCAATCTTCCTCCACATGTTTGCATAAATGATATAATTATTACACCCACACAGCAGGCTAATGGGTACTATGTGAACAAAGAAGAATAGTTACATTAACTTATTACCAGGCCTAAAGTCTGTTTATCCTGATTTTATTGGCTCATAAAACCCTGGTCTTCAAGAACTTTAAGCAGTGTTTTCGAGAACAGGATATTATCTTCTTTTCTATATCTTACGTCAGTGAAGACCTGCGCAAGTGTTTCCTTGTTGTTTTCTTCAATGAACTGCAATGAATCGGCTCTTTTTTCTTTTTCGTTATAAAATCTGTCAATATCTTCGGGAGAATAGTCTTTATATGTTTCATTATGGATTACTGCTTCAAGAGGCAGTCTGTCAACCTGTTGAGGTATTACAGCAGGCCAGCCGAGAGTTATAGTAGTTACGGGCACAACTCCTCTGGGCAGCTTCAATACTTCAATTATTTTGTCGGCGTTATATGTAGTTGTTCCGAGGTAACAGATACCTAATCCTGAAGCCTCAGCGGCTATGGAAACTGTCTGGGCTACAAGGAGCGCATCTATTGCTGCGGTCATAAATGAGATAAAGTTATCATAACCCGGTTCGGCCTTTCGGAGGCGGCACCATTTATTAAACCGGTTAAAATCGGCACAGAATGTTAGAACGACAGGTGCTTCCATAATCATTTTCTGGTCGAAATGAAAAGATAGGAGTTCTTTTTTCTTTTCTTTATCACGAGTAATAATTATACTATAAACCTGCATACCGCCAGTTGTTGATGCACGACATCCGGCAGTGAGGATTTTTCTGAGAAGCTCATCGTCCACATCCTTGTCGAGGTAATCCCTGATTGTTCTACGGTTCATTAGAATATCGAATATTTCCATCTTCTTTATTTTTTTATGTAAAAAATAATAATATTTATCCTGATAATTGTGCTATGAAAGGCGATAAAATTAAATTTTTAGAATGAAACATTAAAAAAATAAATATAAATCTCATTTTTATTTATGTAACGATAAGCTTTGTCTGGCCTTTGAATATTCAATTGCAGTCAGCTTCAGCTGACTGCAAAGAAGTTTCTTATTTCTCGTTTCTTATTTATCATCAATCATCAATCATCAATCGCCTTTCATACTTAGCTTCGGAGGATCCTCTGTTCTTTGGATGAGGAAAGAAAAGAGAGAAAAAATAAAAAGGTTATTTTTTCAATAAGTCTCGAATCTCTGAAAGAAGAATTTCTTCTTTTGAAGGTTTAGGGGGCGTCTGAGGTAATTCTTCCTGCTTCTTCTTAAGAGCATTCATTCCCTTAATCAATAGAAAGACAGCAAATGCAACAATCAGAAAATCAACGGTTACCTGGATAAAATTACCATAATTCCATGTAACGGCAGGAGTAGTTTCGGTAGCTGCTTTCATAACGATTTTAAAATCCGTAAAATTAATTCCACCCAGCAATAATCCTATGGGAGGCATAATAATATCGGTTACGAGGGAAGAAACAATTTTACTGAATGCAGCGCCAATGATAATACCGACAGCCATGTCGACCACATTGCCTCGCATTGCAAAAGCTTTAAATTCATCAATCAGTTTCATAATAATATTTTAAATTTAATTTATAGAAAAAAAATCATTATTATTGGATATTAATTTTATTTAAAATTAAAAATATTAATTTTGTCAGAGAATATTATAATAAATATTATTATGAAAAAATTTGCTGTTACAATGCTTATTGCTTTTGTGATAATTATGGCTGCAAGTTCATGCAACAAGCAGGTCTGCCCTGCATACAGCAAAGCCGATGTTTCAAAAACCGAACATAAAGGTTAAAAGGTTAGGATATCCTTTCATATCCCTGACAAAATCAACGGCATTCAACATGAAAAAGCTACCGGTAACGGTATTTTTTCTTTTGTGTTATATAACTTTATACTGTCAGGGTGAAATTGACCAGCAACAAGCCATTTTTTTTAGGAATGAGCGCACTTTTGGTGTTGCATTGAACACTGACGGTTATGGAATTAGTTACCGGGAAGGAAGAAGAATTGATTATTTTAACAGGCGGCTTCTCGAATTCGACCTTGTATCGCTCAAACATCCGAAAGAAGTCAGGCTTTCGAATCCAGCCTATCAAACTCAGGGGTCTTTTATTTTCGGGAAGAAGAATGCTGTTGCAGTGCTTCGAGGAGGCATTGGACATCAGAAAGAAATTTTTGAAAAAGCCGACCTTGGAGGTGTTGCAATAAGATATTTTTATACTGCAGGCCCCGCTCTTTGTTTCTATAAACCGATTTATTATAAAATACTCAAATTCGTCAGTTCTTACGAAGCTGAAATTATAGAGGAGAAATTCGATATTAAAAAGCACGATCCCACAATGATATATGGGAAAAGTTCCTTCTTCAAAGGAATAGAAGAAACAAGAGTTCTGCCGGGAATTTATGGTAAAGCAGGATTTAATTTCGAATACAGCAAACAGAACAAAGTGATACATGCAATTGAAATCGGTTCGCAGATTAACCTTTTTCCAAAGAAAATTCCAATAATGGATGTTGTTGATAACAAAGCTATTTTCTTTTCTCTTTTTGCCAGCTATCGTTTTGGAATTGTAATTGACCCTTTAAATCCGGAATCGAACAAACTATTGAATATTTTTAAAAGGAATAAATAAAATCATTTTCTTTTATTTTGTTATAACTTAACTTAAATAATTCAATTTTTTTTATTTTTGGCAGTTCAAAGTATTAACCTTTAAAAACAACAATATGTCGAAAATTAAAGTTGCAATCAACGGATTCGGAAGAATCGGGCGAAATGTTTTCAAGATCGCCCTTGAAAGAGATAACATCGAGATAATCGGTATCAATGACATTACCGATACTTTGACCCTTGCTCATCTGCTTAAATACGACTCGACACAGGGAAAATTCGAAGGTGTGTCACACGATAATGCAAATATTATCGTTCGTGGAAAGAAGTATAGAGTAACGGCCGAAAAAATGCCTGCCAATATACCCTGGGTCGAAAAGCCAGATGTTGTAATAGAATCAACAGGTATTTTTACTTCAAAGGAAAGTCCTAAGGGAGGTTATGGAGATCATCTGAAGAACGGAGCCAAAAAAGTCATTCTCACTGTTCCTGCAAAGGATGAAATTGATGCAATGGTTATTATTGGCGTTAATGATAAAGACATCAAGCCTGAATATAAATGTATTTCCAATGCATCGTGTACGACGAACTGTCTTGCACCTGTCGTTAAAGTGCTAAATGACAATTGGGGTATAGAAATAGGATATATGACAACCATCCATTCATACACCAATGATCAGAGGATACTCGACCTACCGCATAAAGACCTGAGGCGTGCACGTGCTGCAGCTCTTTCTCAGATTCCAACGACAACAGGGGCAGCAAAAGCTATCGGTAAAATTATTCCCGAACTCAAAGGCAAACTCGATGGAGTAGCAGTTAGAGTTCCCACTCCTACTGGCTCACTGGTTGACCTGGTTGCAGTTCTCAAGAAAGAAGCTACAAAAGAGGAAATCAATGCCGCTATGAAAAAGGCAGCAGAAGGTCCAATGAAAGGTATACTGGAATATACAGAAGACCCGATTGTTTCGGTCGACGTTATTCACACAACCGCTTCGTCCATTTTCGACAGCCTCAGCACCATGGTAAACGGCAAAATGGTTAAAGTGTTTTCATGGTACGACAATGAATGGGGTTACTCATGTCGCGTCGTTGACCTTATACCCCTCGTGATGAAATAAATTTTCTATAAATAAAATCTTAACCCCTGCCCTTGACATATCATAACTGGCTATTCAAAGACAGGGGTTATTTTTTTGACAACTGAAAAAGGTAATCCAAGCCTGTTTAAATCATCTCTATTGTAAGCGGAATACCGGTAGTATCACGGAAATGTTCACCAAGTTCCAGCATTGCTTCATCGTCTTCTTCATAAAGCCATCTTATATTAACACTCTTTCCTTTGTTTATATAATTTGCAAGCTTCTTAAGAATTTCATAAAGAAATTTGGAGGAGCCACTGTTTATGTATTCAAGCATGAAATCAACATCCAGATTATCAAATTTTTCAAGGTGATCTGTGATCCATTCATCGAGCCTTTTAAAAATAGCTTCCGGATTTTCAGGTATTGAACGTCCTTTCACTTCAAGCATATTTTTATCAGGGTAATAATACATACCCGGACAATTTTTACGCTCTTCCTGTATAATCAACTTTTCCATATCTTTTAATTTTATTCATATCTTAAAGCTTCAATAGGGTCAATATTAGCAGCTTTAACTGCCGGGGCATAACCTGAAACAATACCGACAACAAAACATACTATTACTCCTGTCACAACCCAAAGCCATGGAATAACAAAACTTGATTTAAGCAGAGATGATACTATATTACCTATCAGGACACCAAGAAATATACCGACTATTCCTCCAAGTTGCCCTATTATGACCGACTCAAACAGAAACTGAGATTTTATCATAGATGTCTTTGCTCCTACAGCTTTGCGAGTTCCTATTTCTCGTGTTCGTTCAGTTACAGAAACAAGCATGATGTTCATAAGCCCAACGGAAGCACCGAAAAGAGTTACAATTCCAATAATTGTTGCTGCAAGTGTTATATATTTTATATTCTGAAGAAGCAAAGTAACAATGTTATCACTCTTAGTTATATTGAAATCCGATTCGTCGCGCGGATTAAGATTTCTGACGATCCTGAATACACTCTCCGCTGCCCCTGCAATAACATCAAGATTGGCAGATTTGTAAGGCATTACTGCAATCTGAAAAGTTATATTAGGCCTTGAAAAATATTGACGTGCAGTAGTAACAGGCATAAAACACACATTATCCGTGCCTAATGCGCTTGCGCCCTTTGATTTCAAAACACCTGCAACTTTCAGTTTCATACCTGCAAGATTTATTTCTTCATTTATAGGGTTGATGCCGGGTGGAAAAAGGCTCTTAACTATCTCACTACCAATAACAACCAGATGTCTGCCCATTTTAACTTCATCAACCGTGAAATTTCTCCCCTCTTCTATCTCATATCCGGCAACAGTAAGATAATCCTCATCAACACCAACAACAGAAATATTCGGATTTGTTTTTTTTGATCCATATTTCACAGTTGCTGAACCTGAAGCATTAAAGAAAACAGAAACATAAGCAGACTCCGTAAAAACCTGTTTAAATTCCTGAGCCTCTCTGTATGTTATCCTTGAATAATTTCTTGTACGATATCTACTGTCCCCTATCTGAATATTCATGCCCCTTGAAGAAATAGTAAATGAATTAGCACCCATCATTGTAAATTGCTCGGTAAGCGAACTTTTAATCGAATCAATTGCTGTAAGAATTCCTATAAGCGCCATTATACCAAAAGCAATAATACAAATTGTCAATATTGCCCTTATCTTATTCGATTTTATCGCACGCACCGAAATCCTTAAATTCTCTATGAAAATATTGAACTTGAACATATAAATAAACTCTTTGTAAAAGTACTAATCTTGGTTAATACTTGTAATAAAGGAAATAAAAATATATATTTTTCGGGTTTATTCAAAAAAGCCTGTTAACAACTTTTGTAAAAAATAATTAATATTTTAGTTGCAAAACTAAAATATTCGTTTTATATTTGGATTAAAATTAATATTAATATTAATTTTCATATAAAATATTTAAAACTATGAGAGAACTAACACGCGCAGAAGAACAGGTAATGCAGATTCTATGGAAAATTAAGAAGGGGTTTATCAAGGATATCCTCGAACACTTCAACAATCCAAAGCCTGCATATACAACAGTAAGCACTATTGTCAGGATACTTGAGGACAAAGGTTTTGTTATGCACAAGGCGTACGGCCGCACTTATGAATACTATCCGGCTGTGACCAAGGAACAATATTCCAGAACGCATTTAAAGAATTTTGTCCGCGATTATTTCTCGAACTCTTTCGGAAATATGGTAAGCTTTTTTGTTGAATCAAAAAGCATTTCAGTGAAAGAAATAGAAGAGATTATGAAAATTATGGAAAAAGAAGTAAAAAACAGAAGAAATGAATGATTTCCTGATTTACATGATTAAATCTGCCGTTTATCTCGGTGGCTTTTATCTTATATATTATTTGTTTCTCAGCCGCGATACCCTTTACATACGCAACAGGTTTTTCCTGCTTTCGGCTTTGTTGTTTTCGCTCATTCTCCCTGCTGTTTCAATAAACATAGGTAAAAACACGATGCCGGGTAACATAGGCAAAACTTTATCTGAAATTATTGTAACTGCGAACACTGATAATTCCATGGAAACAAATACTACAATTTTGGGAGCAGGCAGATTTATATCGAAAATATATTTTGCAGGTTTGTTTTTATTCGGATTAAAACTGGTTACCGACCTGATTATACTTATTTTTCTTATAATCCGTAACCACGATAAAGAAGATCGTATAATAAAATTCAAAAAATTTAACTCCCCTGGATTTTCGTCAATGGGATACATCTTTCTTAAAGATTCTCTCACGTCCGAATCGGCCGCTGAAATAATTATGCATGAAAAGAAGCATCTTCAGCACTATCATTTTATTGATATTATACTTGTTGAAACAGTCAAGGTGCTGCAATGGTTCAATCCCTTTGTTTATTTAATCAGCCTGTCGCTAAGAGCGGTTCACGAATATCAGGCTGACCATGAGTGCCTCAATTCGGGAATAACCATTGCCGGCTATCAAAACCATCTTATGAACGCGTTGCTTAATTCACGCGCTTTTGTTGCAGTAAACGCTTTCTCCAACCCCTCACTTATTAGAAAAAGATTAATCATGATGACAAAAAAAAGAACATCGGATTTAAGCAATCTGAAAATTTTTATAGTCGTCCCTGTAATAGCTTTTCTGGGATTATCAATATCTTCATGCGAGAACAACATCAAAGAAAAGTCAGGAACGAATGTTGTTGTTAAAGAGAACAACAGCAAAAATGTCTCAAACGTTTCGACCGGCACAAATAATGCCTCGTCTGTGAATGAAACTTCAGACGAAGTATTTGTGGTTGTTGAGGAGATACCTTCATTCCCTGGCGGTGAGAAAGCTTTGATGGATTTCATTTATGCAAACATACAATATCCTGAGACAGCAAAGAAAAACAATATTCAGGGAACTGTTACCATCAGATTTTGTGTAACAAGTAAAGGAACTATCGACAAGGTTTCAGTTTTAAGAGGAGCCGATCCTTCTCTCGATGAAGAGGCAATGAGAATAGTAAAAATACTTCCTCGCTGGCAACCTGGCAAACAGGGAGGAAAACCGGTCAATGTATGGTACATAATACCTATAAAGTTTGCATTGCAATAATTCCTGAAATCATTTATTGCAAAAATCATTATGAATTCGAAATTCAATCGATTATAATGAAGAAAATATCTGAATTAGAGGGAATAAACGTATAATAACATAGCCAATTTCGGTCAGGCAAAACTGGTAAATAATCAGGCGAGAGAGCTTTTTGGAATAATTTCAAAAGGCTCTCTGGTTTTATAAAAAAGGAAAAGATTAATTTTGCATGGTTTAAAATTCAGAAATGGATTTAAAAGAAAGAATCGATAGTTTTGCTGAGTTAGGAAGAATTATAAGAGAATCAATTGACGGTAAGGATACTATTTATTCCGGTAGATTCGAAAAGCTTATCGAAAAACAGAAGTATATCAATCCATGGTTTATACCTGAAAACGTAAGGTTAGCTCTAAGTGCTATTGCCGCTAATCTGACCCATGAAAAAATCATGGAATGGACCATGAGATATCCTGCTCTGGAATATACAGCCGAACCTTCTACAATCGGTATTATAATGGCAGGTAACATACCGCTCGTGGGCTTTCACGATTTTCTTTCGGTATTAATAAGTGGAAACAGAGTTTTGGTAAAAACAAGTTCGAAAGATCCAGAACTACCGGTTGCGCTGGCCCAGATATTAATTGAAATCAACGACGGTTTCGAAAAGACGATAGAATTTACAGATGGATTTCTGAAAAACTTCGATGCTGTTATCGCCACAGGCAGTAATAATACCTCACGATATTTCGAATATTATTTCGGTAAATATCCAAATCTGATAAGAAAGAACAGAAACAGCATTGCCATTCTCACAGGTAATGAAAACGATTCCGAACTTGAAAAACTCGGCGAGGATATCTTTTCATATTTCGGACTCGGCTGCAGAAATGTTTCGAAGTTATATCTTCCTGAAGATTATAATATTGACAAATTAAAAACATCATGGGTAAAATATTCCGATCTGATAAATCATACAAAATACGGCAATAATTATGATTATTATAAAGCTGTTTTTATGGTTAACAGAGAAGCTTTCGATGACTGTGGTCATTTTATCCTGAAAGAAGATAGAGGGCTTGCTTCGCCTGTTTCAGTAATTTTTTATGAGTTTTACAGAAGAGATGAAGATTTTTCGTCTATAATCGGGTCGGATGTAGATAAAATACAGTGCATTGTCGGAAAGGGCTTGGTCGAATTCGGTAAAACACAATGGCCAGAATTGTGGGATTATGCCGATAATACTGATACGATCGAATTTATTTTGAAAATAAACAACGAAAGAAAATTGTAAAATAAAAAATATTATATTGCGTCGTCTGATTTAATTTAATTTTGAGTAATGGTTTACAAATTTGTTGTATTATCGGATGAAGATGAATCATTTATAAGAGAGTTTGAGTTTCTCGACAACCAAACTTTACTTGATTTTCATCTTCTTCTTCAGGAAGAACTCGAGTTCGATAAATCCCAGATGGCGTCATTTTATCTAGCTAACGACAAATGGGAGAAGGAGGAGGAATTTACATTGCTCGATATGGGTACAGGATGTACAACAATGGAAGATGCCGTTCTTGAAGAAATAATATTCAAAAAAAACCAGAAACTTCTTTATGTTTTCGATTTCTTTAATGAGAGGGCTTTATATATCGAATACACAGGAGAGGTAAAAGAAGAAGAGGGAAAAGAATATCCTGTATGTACAAATTCGAAGGGCGCTCCTCCAAAACAAATTGTTTTTGGTTCCAGATCTCACAAGAACTTCCGTCCTCTGGCTATTGACGAGGAAGACGAAGAAGAGGAGGAAGATATAGGTGTTGATGATTTCTTCCTCAAAGAAGAAGATGAAGATGATCTTAATGAATTTGGCAGTATTGATCAGCCAGAAGAGGAAGAGGAAGAGGAAGAGGAAGAGGAAGAGGAAGAGGAAGAAGAAGAGAAATAATCCTCTCGCAAAATCTCCCTGATGCAATGCGGAACACTTTAATAGTAATTCTTGGCCCTACAGCCTCAGGAAAAACAGAGCTTTCAATTGAAATAGCTTCATATTTCGGAACTGAAATAATCTCTTCCGATTCCAGACAGTTTTACAATGAGATGAAAATAGGCACTTGTGTCCCGGATGATGAACAGCTCAATCGGATAAAACACCATTTTATACGATTCATTTCTATACATGATTACTATAATGCTTTTTTTTATGAAAAGGATGTTTTAAATATTCTGCCTTCTCTCTTTGAGAAAAATTCTGTTGTTATAATGTGCGGAGGTTCAGGGCTTTATATTGATGCTGTATGTAAGGGAATGGATTATATTCCTGATATTGATCCGGCAATAAGAGAAAAATATTCAAAACTCTTCCATGAAGAAGGTATTGAATGTCTGAGAATTGCATTAAAAATGATGGATCCTGAATACTATAGAATTGTTGACCTGAGAAATCCCAGGAGAATTATTAGAGCTCTGGAGATATGTGAAGCCGCAGGTCGGCCTTATTCATCATTTCTAAAGAAAGAGTTGCCCGGTCGGGAATTCAGGATAATTAAAGTCGGGCTTGAAAGGCCGAGAGATGAACTTTACCGAAGAATAAACGAAAGAGTTGACCGGATGATGTCAGGCGGCATGGAAGAAGAAGCCAGAGGTCTTTACGGATTCAGACACTTGAATGCGCTTCAAACTGTCGGTTACAGGGAATTATTCGATTATTTCGATGGGAAAATTGATCTTGATTCAGCAATAAATCTCATAAAACAAAATACCCGTAGATATGCTAAAAGGCAAATCACATGGTGGGCAAAAAATGACGAAATCAAATGGTTTCATCCTGACCGAAAAGAAGAAATAATCAGGTTTCTCGAAGAAGAGCTGTCAGAAGAACATTAATCTTCCAGTTTTTTCAATCTGAGTATTGTTTCAGCAGGATTGGCGGAACTGAACACAGTATTCCCGACAACAAGAACATTTACGCCTGCATTGACAAGTAATCGAGAATTTTTAAGGTCGACTCCTCCGTCAACCTGTATTAGTACATCATGTTTCGACTCATCAATCATCTGCCTCATCTCTGAAATTTTGTTCCAACTCTCGTCAATAAAAGTCTGGCCTCCATAACCGGGGTTAACGGTCATAATAAGTACCATATCAATGTAAGGCAGTATGTTTTTCAACAGAAATACCGGAGTGTGAGGATTCAAAGCCACACCTGCTTTCATTCCAAGCATCTTTATTTCGGAGACTATCCTTTGCAGGTGAGTGCATGCTTCATAATGAACAGTAAGTATATCAGCCCCGGCATCTTTGAATCGTTTGAGATAAGGTTCCGAATTTGCAATCATCAGATGAACATCAAGCGGTTTTCTGGTTATCTTCTTTACACTTTCGAGGATCGGAAATCCGAATGATATATTCGGAACGAAAACACCATCCATGATATCGAGATGAATCCAGTCAGCGATGCTACTGTTAAGCATCAAAATTTCTTTATGTAAATTTGCGAAATCGGCTGTTAGAATTGAAGGAGCAATTAGATGTGTCATAAAAATATTTTCGAAACAGCAAATCTGGTAAAAAATTTTATAAATACCTTAACCCAGATAGCTTTTAAGTATTTTACAGCGTGTTGTATATTTAATCTTTTTCAAAGCTTTTTCTTTAATCTGTCTAACTCTTTCGCGTGTCAGAGAAAGTGCTTCTCCTATTTCTTCCATAGTATAAGGGTGTTTCATATTTATACCGAAATAGAGTTTGAGTACTTTTGCTTCTCTTGCAGATAGAGTGCTTAAAGCTCTTTCAATTTCGAAAGAGAGTGATTCATACATAAGATTTTTATCCGGGCTTGGGTCATCGGGATTTTGCATAATATCATACATAGAATTTTCTTCGTCGGTGCCGACAGGTGCATCCATGCTGAGAGGGCGTCCGTTGCTTTTGAGAGCATCTTTGACCTCTTCAGGAGCCATCTCGAGCATATCGGCAACTTCCTGAGCCGACGGTTCCCTTTCATATTTCTGTTCCAGTTGCGCAAATGCCCTGTTTATTCTGCTTATTGAACCGATTTTATTTACAGGCAGACGTACTATTCTCGATTGCTCTGCGAGCGCCTGCAAAATGGACTGCCTAATCCACCATACAGCATAGGAAATAAATTTGAAACCGCGTGTCTCGTCGAACCTTTGCGCAGCCTTTATAAGTCCCAGATTGCCTTCATTAATAAGATCCGGCAAAGTCATCCCCTGGTTCTGATACTGTTTGGCTACAGATACAACAAATCTCAAATTGGCTTTTACAAGTTTTGTCAATGCTTCATTATCGCCCGATTTAATAAGTTTTGCAAGTGCAGCCTCATTTTCCGGCGTAAGCAAATCAACCTTTCCTATTTCCTGTAAGTATTTATCAAGTGATAGTGTATCACGATTTGTGACCTGCTTTGAAATTTTCAATTGACGCATCGGCAGACAGGTTTAAAAGTTAATGAAGATATCCGGTCAACACTACAATTTTAATAAAAATATTCTTCTTTATCAATATGTCAAATAAATATTTTTTGATTTGTGAAATATTTTTTTTAAATTTGAAAACTTTTTCTGGTTGAATATCAATTTTTTATTATCTGTTAAAGCTTTTTTATCATTTGCTTTGAATTATTTAATCAATTTTATTTAATATTGTACCGGCTATTGAATAATAAAACTGTTGATTTTTTCTTCAGAGTTTTTTATTCTCACCCTTTAACGGGTCTTAAAAACCAAAAAAAATCATTTTTAATCACCATAAAATAAATTATGTACGACATTCTCGAATTAAGTAAGAAACTAGTTCCTGAATTACGGGAAATTGCAAAAGAACTTAATATTAAAAGAGCTGAATCACTTAAAAAACAAGATCTTATATATAAGATTCTTGATCAGCAGGCTATTAATTCTTTAGAAAATAATAGTTCTACTAAGTCTCATTCTACAGAATCTCGATCTTCCACAACAAATATTGAAGAACCACCTTCAGAGAAATCCAATCGAAGAGGGAAAAGACCGAGGTTTATTAAAAACACATCTTCCCTTCCAAGGGAGTCTGTAATAACAGTTTCTCCAACCGATATTGGGAAGCCTGAAACAAAGACAAAAGAATGGCATGAACAACAGAGAAAATTGAATCTCGAGAATTCCAATACAAAAAAAACAGATTCAAGGTCGGTTGGACAGAATAAAAAACAATGGGATAATAAACATTCCGTATCCGGCCGAGATTATACTCCATCGCCATTAGACAATAAGGAAATCATCTATTCGGATGATGAAAAAATTAATAACGATTTGATTGACGACACTTATCTCAATATTCCAAACGGCGATTTAATTGATGAACAGATTAAACACGAGAACAATTTCGTTGAACAGGTTATCCCCCCTGAAATCACCTATCAGGAAAAAGAGGCTCCTCCTCCGGTAAAATCTGAGATCAAAAAAGAGGAAATAAAAGAAGAAAAGAAAGAAAAACCTTACGACTTTGAAGGCATCATCTATAGTACAGGAGTACTTGAGATAATGCCCGATGGGTATGGTTTTTTAAGGTCTGCCGATTATAACTATCTCAACTCGCCCGATGATATTTATGTGTCGCAATCGCAGATAAAACTATTCGGACTTAAGACGGGCGATACTATTACAGGTACTATAAGGCCACCACGCGAAGGCGAAAAATATTTTCCTCTTATAAAAGTTGAAGAGATTAACGGCCGAAGCCCTGACTTCATCCGCGACCGTGTGCCTTTCGATTATCTTACCCCTCTTTTCCCGAATGAAAAATTCACACTTTGCACACCCGGCGAAGGTTCTCTTTCTGTAAGAATTATTGATATGTTCTGCCCTATCGGTAAAGGCCAGAGGGGGCTCATCGTTGCTCAACCCAAAACAGGAAAGACCATACTTCTTCAGGAAATTGCAAATGCAATTTCCAGATATCATCCTGAGGTTTACCTTATTATTCTCCTTGTGGATGAAAGACCGGAAGAAGTAACAGATATGGCCAGAAACGTCAAGGCAGAAGTTATTGCTTCGACATTTGACGAACCTGCCGAACGACATTGCCGTGTTGCAAATATAGTTCTGGAAAAAGCGAAAAGGCTTGTAGAATGTGGGCACGACGTGGTTATACTCCTCGATTCAATAACAAGGCTTGCAAGGGCTTACAATACTATATCTCCGGCATCGGGTAAAGTCCTTTCCGGTGGCGTTGATTCTAACGCTCTTCATAAACCCAAGCGTTTCTTCGGCGCTGCTCGCAATATAGAAAACGGAGGCTCACTTACAATAATAGCAACTGCCCTTACCGATACCGGTTCTAAAATGGATGATGTTATATTTGAGGAATTTAAAGGAACCGGTAATATGGAACTTCAACTCGACCGAAAACTTGCAAACAGAAGGATCTTTCCTGCTATTGATATTCCTGCTTCAAGTACAAGACGAGAAGATTTGCTTTTGAATAAAACCATAATGCAGAAAATATGGGTTCTGCGTAATTACCTAAGTGATATGAATTCTGTCGAAGCAATGGAATTTCTACGCGACAGATTGATGCAGACGAAATCGAATGAAGAATTCCTGCTTTCTATGAACGAAAGTTGAAATACAATTTGATTGAGATTACAAATTGACTATTCTTTTATTATAAATTCTTAAAACTACAATATTAAAATGGGAAACAAAAAATTTATAGTATGCGACGGAAATCAGGCCGCAGCGCATATTGCCTATATGTTTAGCGAAGTAGCCTGTATTTATCCGATTACTCCTTCATCAACGATGGCTGAGTTTGTTGATGAATGGGCTGCAAATGGTTTAAAAAACATCTTCGGCGAAACCGTTAAGGTTGTTGAAATGCAATCTGAGGCAGGAGCTGCCGGAGCAGTACATGGCGCTCTTCAGGCCGGCGCTCTTTGCTCAACATTTACAGCTTCACAAGGGCTCCTGCTGATGATTCCGAATATGTACAAGATTTCCGGAGAACTGCTCCCTGCTGTATTTCATGTGAGTGCCCGTACTGTGGCGGCACACGCACTTTCAATTTTCGGCGACCACAGCGATATCTATGCAACACGTCAAACAGGTTTTGCCATGCTGGCAAGCAGCAGCCCACAGGAAATAATGGACCTTGCCGGAGTTGCTCACCTTTCAGCAATAAAATCAAGGATACCTTTTCTACATTTCTTCGACGGCTTCCGTTCATCGGCCGAAATACAAAAAATAGAACTACTTGAACAAGATGATTTGAAAAAACTTATTGACTGGGAAGCACTTGAAAAATTCCGTAACAATGCTCTTAATCCGGAGAAACCTGTCATTAGAGGCACGGCCCAAAACCCGGATATCTTTTTCCAGGCAAGAGAAGCATCAAATAAATTTTACGAACCTGTTGCCGATATCGTGGCAAGCTATATGAAAGAAATTTCGAAACTTACAGGAAGAGAATATAAACCATTTACCTATTATGGTGCCCCCGATGCGGAAAATATTATTATTGCAATGGGATCAATAACCGAAACCGCAAAAGAAACAATAGATTATCTTGCTCAAAAAGGTGAAAAAGCCGGAATCGTTACAGTTCATCTTTACAGACCTTTATCTGCGAAATATTTCTTCGATGTGATCCCCAAAACAGTCAAAAGAATCTCAGTGCTCGACAGGACTAAAGAGCCTGGTGCAAACGGTGATCCTCTCTATCTTGATATAAAAGGATTATTTTACGATAAGGATATAAGGCCGCAAATTCTTGCAGGACGTTACGGATTAAGTTCGAAAGATACAACTCCGTCAATGATAATATCCGTTTATGAAAATATGAAACAAAAAGAACCCAAGGATCATTTTTCTATTGGGATCGTAGATGATGTAACTTTCCAGTCACTACCTCAGCTGCCGGAAATAAATACTTCGGCACCTGGTACCTATTCTGCTAAATTTTTTGGAATCGGTTCCGATGGCACTGTAGGAGCCAATAAGAACTCTATCAAAATAATAGGTGAGGCAACTGATAAGTACTGTCAGGCTTATTTTGCTTACGATTCAAAAAAATCAGGAGGCCTTACAGTATCTCATCTTCGCTTTGGTGATCATCCTATACGTTCACCTTATTATGTAAACACTCCCGATTTTGTTGCATGTCATGTTCCGGCATATCTTAATAAATACGACATGCTCAAAGGTCTGAAGAAGGGTGGGACTTTTCTTCTTAACTCGCTATGGGACGCTGAAGAAACGAAAAAGCGACTCCCCGATCACATGAAAAAATATCTTGCTGAAAACAATATCGATCTTTACATTATTAATGCTACATCCATTGCAGAAGAAATAGGGCTTGGTACAAGAACTAATACCATTATGCAATCGGCTTTCTTTAAAGTCTCCCAGGTTATCCCCTATGAGAAAGCTGTAGACGAAATGAAAAAAGCAATTTATAAAACGTATGGCCGTAAAGGCGATCGCGTGGTTGAAATGAATTACAAAGCTGTTTATAAAGGTGGTGAAGTAATTAAAATCGATGTTCCTCCTGAATGGGCAAATATTAAAATAGAAAAAACAGAAGATAAAAAAGATATTCCTCCATTCATCCGCGATGTAGTTGAGCCTATCAATAAAATGGAAGGCGATAATCTTCCTGTAAGCGTCTTTTCCGGTAGAGAAGACGGCTCATTCCCTCCGGGAACCTCTGCTTATGAAAAAAGAGGTATAGCAGTGAATGTTCCGGAATGGCTGCCCGAGTATTGCATACAATGTAACCAGTGCGCCTACGTATGTCCGCATGCTTCAATACGTCCTTTCCTTCTTACCGAAGAAGAAGCGTCAAAAGCACCGGAAGGAACAAAATTTTTGCAAGGTATCCCCGGCGTGCTTAAAGCTTATAAATACCGGCTACAGTTAAGTGTTTACGATTGTACAGGCTGCGGAATATGCGAGAATGTTTGTCCGACTAAAACCAAAGCACTTGTAATGAAACCTCTGGAGACACAACTGGCTGAATCAGAACGCTGGACTTACATGCATGAAAAAGTAGGGTATAAAGACAACATTGTGGATAAATTCCTTAATGTCAAAAACAGCCAGTTTGCACAGCCGCTTTTTGAATTCTCAGGTGCTTGTTCAGGGTGCGGTGAAACACCGTATATTAAGCTAATAACCCAGTTATTCGGCGACAGAATGACTATTGCAAATGCTACCGGATGCTCATCTATTTATGGCGCGTCGGCACCTTCCATGCCGTACACAATAAATAAAAACGGACACGGCCCTGCATGGGCTAATTCTCTTTTCGAAGACAATGCCGAATACGGTTATGGAATGGCTCTGGGATCTAACAAACTAAGAGAACGTATAGCCATTAAGATGCAGGAGGCCATCAATAATAAAACTGTAACTGCTGAAACTGAAGCATCTTTTAAAGAATGGCTTGAAGTTCGAAACAATGCCGAAGCTTCAAGAACTGCATCGGCAAAAGTTGTTGAAGCATGCGAGAAAGATAAATCACAAATATCTAAGGATATACTTTCACTTAAACAATATCTGGTTAAAAAATCACACTGGATAATCGGAGGTGACGGCTGGGCTTACGATATTGGATTCGGAGGGCTCGATCATGTAATTGCTTCAAGAGAAGATTTAAATATGCTTGTCCTCGATACTGAGGTTTACTCAAATACCGGTGGTCAGTCATCCAAAGCAACACCTGCCGGAGCAATTGCAAAATTTGCTGCTTCAGGCAAGAAAATCAAGAAGAAAGACCTTGGTATGATAGCTATGAGCTATGGATACGTCTATGTTGCACAGGTGGCAATGGGAGCAAACAATGCTCAATTCCTCAAAGCCGTCAAGGAGGCTGAAGCTTATCCCGGGCCTTCTCTCATTATAGCATACTCTCCATGTATTAATCATGGCCTTGTTGAAGGAATGAGTAAGACTATGGAACAAGAGGAAAGAGCCGTACAAGCAGGCTACTGGCACCTATTCAGATATAACCCGCTACTGGAAGCCGAGGGCAAAAATCCTTTCATACTCGATTCAAAAGAACCCGACTGGTCAAAATTCCAGGAGTTTTTGCATTCTGAAGTTCGTTATAACTCCCTTCTCAAAACATTCCCCGAGGAAGCAGAAATACTTTTCAAAGCCGCCGAGGAGAATGCAAAATGGAGATACCAGTCATACCAGAGGCTTGCATCGTTACAGTATGAGCAACCTGCAAAAATTGCGGAATAGAAATTTGTGATGTACTATTGATGATGGATGATGGTTGATTGAAATATCCGAACATGGGTTTCACGAAAGAAAATTTCAGTACAACTCAGTGCGAATCCGTAAATTCCGTGGTTAAATAAAAGAAATGTTACAGAACCAATTTATTGACTAATAAGTTGGTTCTGATTGTTTATATCGTTTCTGAGTCGTTTATTAAGGAATATGAGGAAGCGAAAAAAGTTTTTGTAATTTTGCAGGTTATTAATTTATGGGAAGGATACTTGCAATTGATTATGGTCGGAAAAGAACCGGAATGGCAGTAACAGATCCACTGCAGATAATAGCATCTCCCCTTCTGACCCTGCCCACATGCAAACTTGAAGAATATCTTTCAGAATATCTTAAAAATGAAAAAGTTGATGCAATTGTTGTAGGATATCCAAAAAAAATGAACAATACACCCAGTGAAGCTGTTAAATATATAAATCCTTTTTTAAAGAGAATAAGTAAATTGTTCCCCGATATGCCGGTTTACCTTGAAGATGAAAGGCTTACATCGGTAATTAGCCGGAAAACCATTCTCGAAGGCGGAGTAAAAAAGAAAGAGAGAATGGACAAATCGCTTGCCGACAAGATAAGTGCTTCACTTATTCTGCAGTCATTTCTTGAAAAAAGGGAATTTAAAAGTTAAAAGATTATCCCAATGATTTATCCTATTGTTGTTTACGGCCATCCCATTTTGAATAAAGTGGCAGAAGAAATTGATAAGAATTATACAGGTTTAAACCAGCTTATTGACGATATGTTCGAAACTCTGTACCATGCTGAAGGAGTTGGACTTGCCGCACCACAAATAGGAAAAGCATTAAGAATATTTGTAATCGACGGTGCCCCGCTTGCTGACGATGATCCTGGTTTTGCCGACTTTAAAAAAGTTTTTGTTAATCCTAAAATCGTTGAAAAAAATAATGACTTCGACCTGACTAAAGAAGGATGCCTGAGTATTCCCAATATTCGTGAAGAAGTTAAAAGAGAATCGCTCATAAGGATCCAATATTATGATAAAAACTGGAAGTTTTATGACGAGACATATAAAGATTATAAGGCAAGAATTATTCTTCATGAATATGACCATCTCGACGGAATATTGTTTGTTGAAAAAATCAATCCTTTAAGAAAAACACTAATAAAAGGGAAACTTAACGATATAGCCAGGGGAAGGTTCAAGGCTGAATATAAAACTCTGATTTATTCTCAGCATAAAAAATAAAAACTTTTTTATATCTTTCAGCAGTCTCAAAGGCTGCATCAAGTGCTTCATAAAAAGATACCTTTTTTAAGGCTTTTTGTTCCATTATGTCTCGGCATAATAACCAGCCTTTATCTCCATCTGCCTTTAAAAATATTAATAATTATTATTGCTGTTACTCTGACCGGAACTATTGTATGCATGTTTCGGAATGATAAAGGGAATAATCAATGGTATGGAATTTTTCTTTCATTTTTGCTTTTTACATGTGGTTGGTTTTTAAAGACTTATGAAAAAGAGAGCCTTACAATCCTTAATGACCATAATCGGATTTTTATGTCCGAAATATCGGATTTCCCTGAAGAAAAGCCAAATTCATTCATCATAAAGACAAAACTCATAAATATTCTTTCCAATGATATTCCGGTAAAAGTAAAGGGTTCTATTCTGTTATATCATGAAAAAGACTCGATAGTGAAAAATCTTATACCCGGAGATATAGTGATTATCAAATGCCAGCCAATTGAAATTACAAACAGGGGAAATCCGGGTGAGTTCAATTATAAATTCTATATGGAGTCGAGGGGATTCAGGTACTATGCTTTTACTAAACATTCCGATATTCTTTACTTTAAAAGGCCTGCTTCGATAGGTATTCTGAATAAAGCTCTTATTTACCGTAGTCGTATTGTAAATTTATACCGTAAAAGAGGTCTCGATGGAAAAAATCTTGCATTAGCAGCCGCAATCACACTTGGTGAAAAAGACCTGCTTGAGGATGAGCAGAAAGACCAGTTTGCAAAGGCTGGCGTAATGCATATTATGGCTGTTTCAGGCCTCCATGCGGGAGTACTAAGTATGTTTATATTTGGAATACTCTTTTTTCTGAAAGGAAAATTCAACACTGTAAGGGTGATTATTACAATTGTTGTTTTATGGGTATTCTCTTTCATTGCAGGCTTATCTCCCTCGGTCGTAAGAGCTTCATTTATGTTTTCATTTCTTCATGCAGGAAATCTGCTAAAAAGAAAAACAAATTCAATAAATACAATGCTGGCTTCTGCATTTATTCTTGCAGTATTATGGCCGTCGGTAGTTTTTGATGCGGCTTTTCTTCTCTCGTACCATGCGGTTCTGTTCATTATTCTGTTTTATAAGAAGTTTTACGACATTTTCAACTTCAATCGAAAAATTACAGACAAAATATGGCAATCAACAGCAATGTCCATTATTGCCCAGGAGGGCACTCTTCCTCTCACTTTGATGCTGTTCAACCGCTTCCCGCTTCTATTTATTTTTTCCAACCTTTTAATTATACCCGTTTCCAACATAATCATAATTTGTGGTTTCCTGACAATAATTTTATCATTTTCACCTCTCCTTTCGGGTTTTACTGCTTATTGTATGAATATTACGGCAAGTCTGGCCGGATTTCTTACTGAAATAACTTCGAAACTTCCTTTTGCATCGGTTGAAGATATAGGCCTTTCCACTCCCTCTGGCATTCTTCTCACTGTTTTCCTTTTGATGCTGACGCAGAGCCTCATTAAAAGAGACAGTCTGAAAAGTATTTATCCCATTGCAGTTTTTTCATTGTTTATGATTACTCAGACTATTACGAGTATTTTGACGGTAAATCACAACGAAGTAATTGTTTATAACACGCCAACGCCAACTATTGGAATAAAGTCGGGCCGATTTCTTCATCTTTTTTGTGCTGACAATACAATTCCGGCTGAAGTCAAACGTCACTGTTCATCTTCAGGGCTCAAACTTTGCCGTGAAGACAATATTTCAGACAAGACGTTGCTTGTAAGAGCCGGAAATATCCGTGTACTTATTGCAGGCAATATAATCCCCGATATAACCGGAACCAGTCCGGATATAATCATATTTACCGGGCAACAATTTTCTTCATTATCGGCCGATATTCATCCTTCGAAAATTATATATACTTCGGCTTTCCCGGGAAGCCGATATAATAAATTTGCTGTAAGCCACCCTGACTGTTCTTTTTATTTTGTGAAAAAGAACGGGTGTCTCAGGTTCAGGATTTGAATCGAATATGAATTATTGTATCAAAATAGTTGAGTATTCATTATTTTATAGCTTATTTTGCCTTGTTTTTTAATTTGTACAAATATGAGGATCATTATTGCGGGAGCAGGTGAAGTAGGTACACATCTTGCAAAGATGTTGTCGAATGAGAATCATGAAATACTTATCATCGATCCTGATGAAGAGAGGCTTAAGCCTATTGATTCGACCATGGATGTAATGACTTTTCATGGTCCCTCCACTTCTATAACTCTTCTTCAGAATGCGATGAGAAAAAAGACTGATCTTTTTATCGCAGTGACTAATTCGGAAGCCAGTAACATAACATCGTGCATACTTGCAAAAAGGCTTGGAGTTGTAAAAACAATAGCAAGAATTGACAACCTCGAATATCTCGATCAGGAAAATGAAAACTTCTTCAGGTCGCTGGGAATAGATTCGCTCATCTATCCTGAGCTCATTGCTGCAAAGGAAGTGTTGATGCTGTTACAGGAAAGTGGCACAACTGATTTTATGGAATTTTCAGGTGGTAAACTTGCCTTGTATGTTCAAAAGCTTGACGAAAAGGCACCTACTCTGAATATGACACTTGAAGAAATAAGCAAGGAATTCAAAAGTGACAAATATAGGGCAGTAGCAATAAAAAGAAATAATCATACAATAATTCCTAAGGCAAATGATGTTTTACAACTTGGCGATCTGGTTTATATCATCTCAACCAATGAAGGGATAAATGAAATGATGAAGGCTTCAGGAAAAGAAGTTTTTGAAACACAGAATATTATGATTATCGGAGGCAGCAGGATAGGTAAGCATATTGCCTATTACATGCAAAAATCATGTGCAGTTAAATTGATAGACATCGATAAGGAAAAGTGTGAGACTCTTGCTGAAGTGCTTGATAGTACCCTTATCATAAATGGTGATTGTCGCGATGTAGACCTTTTAAACCGCGAAGGAATAGGCATGATGGATTGTTTTATCGCTGTTACCGGTAATTCAGAAACTAATATTCTTTCCTGTCTGCTTGCTAAAAAATTAGGAGTGAAGAAAACCATCGCAGAAGTTGAAAACATGGAATACATTAATCTTGCTGTAAACATTGGAATAGATACGATTATCAATAAAAAGATATCTTCCGCCAGCAGGATATTTCGTCATACAATAAATCCGAATGTCACCCAGGTTAAATATCTAACTGGTGCTGATGCTGAAGTTATAGAATTTATTATACCACCTAATGCCAAGATCACAAAGGGTACACTTCGAAGTATAGACTTTCCGGATGATGCAATTGTGTGCGGAGGCATCAGAGATGATGAGCCATTTATTGCTTTTGCTGACACTATGATAAAAGCAGGCGACCGTGTAGTAGTCTTTACACTTCCTTCAGCAGTTGAAAAGGTTACAAAGTTCTTTATTTAACCATTTATGATCAATTTCCGGGTCATAACACGGATTTATGGTATTTTTCTAATCTCTGAGGGTATTATGATGCTGGTCACAGCACTGACTTCATTGATTATGCATGACACTTCGGCAACCTCATTCTTTATCTCAGGTATAATTACTGTAACAACTGGCGTATTTGTTTACACTCCGATAAAAGAAGAAGAAGAGGAAGAACAAATATATGGTAATCGTGAAGGTTATTTGATAATAACAGGAGTTCTGATAATTTTCAGCTTATTCGGAACACTTCCATTTCTTTTCAGCGGAGTGACAAAAAACTTCATAGATGCTTTCTTCGAGTCGGTCTCAGGTTTTACAACGACAGCTACAACTGTTATACCGGATCTGGAAAAACTTCCAAAAGGCCTTCTGCTATGGCGAAGCCTGACTCAATGGCTTGGCGGACTTGGTATCATTTTCCTTTCGCTCTATGTTTTACCTGTTTTTAAAGACTCATCTATACAGCTTTCCACTACAGATTTTTCCGGACAGCCTTCCGATAAAATTCATCCGAGATGGACTGATACTGCTAAACGGCTCATTTTAATCTATATAATCCTTACTACCGTGGAAATAGTGCTGCTCACAGTCGGAAAAATGAATTTTTTCGACGCCGTATGTATTTCATTAAGCACTTTATCAACAGGAGGGTTCTCCACACATAACAATAGCCTTGTAATGTTAGCTACTCCTTATTCAAAAATAATCATAACAATGTTTATGTTTGCGGGTGGAACCAATATGTCAGTATTATATTTTTTTGTTAAAAAGGATTTTAAAAAGATAAAAGAAAACAGCGAATTCATTTTTTATCTTTTACTTACAATTGTTATTTGTCTTTTAATTTCTGTCATTTTATTCATTAATGGGTTTTTCCCTTTTTTTGAATCATTTATAAATGGCTCATTTCATGTAGTTTCCATTATAACAACAACTGGTTTCTACACAAATAACTATAGTTTATGGGGTAATTTTATCATGCTTATTTTCCTTGCCCTGATGTTTACAGGAGGAATGGCAGGTTCAACAAGCGGGGGAATTAAAATCGGACGTATTATGATGCTCTCGTTAAATATGAATATGGAAATTAAACGACTTTTGCATCCCGATGCATATTTGCCTGTAAGACTTAATCATAAAATCATCCCGCAGGAAATTATTTACAACATCATGGTTTTTGTAATTATTTATCTTATAACTGTTTGCATAGGTGCTTTTGGCATTTCTCTTATGGGATACGATGTAATTACATCCTTTGGCACTGCTGCCTCTATACTTGGGAATATAGGTCCAGGGGTCGGAAGCCTTGGCCCATTGAATAGTTATGCCGGACTGCCTGGAGGGGGAAAGTTGTTTTTCTCTGTGTTGATGATTCTTGGAAGGCTCGAGTTTCTCGCTGTAATGGTTTTCTTTGCAAAAAGTTTCTATAGAAGATAAGCCTTATCTATAGTTGTAACTCTCCGAGCCCCTGCCTTAGAATAACAATTTCTTCGCCGGTACAATCAACTACTGTTGACGGTTCATTTTTCCCATAACCTCCGTCAACTACCACATCAGCTATATCGTGATATTTCTCATGAATCAGTTCAGGGTCGGTCGTATACTCCACAATTTCACCGTCGTTATGTATTGAAGTAGTAATAAGAGGGCGTCCATTTTCCCTGACTATTTCAAGTGTAATATTATTTCTGGGAATACGCACACCGACAGTCTTCTTCTTGTTTTTAAACATCTTTGGTATCTGATTGTTTGCCTGAACAATAAATGTAAACGGACCTGGCAGGTTACGCTTCATAAGCTTGAAAATATTATTGTCGCGAATTATCGTATATTCACTTAACTGGCTCATACTATGAAATATAACAGACATGTCCGGATTGTTCGGATTATATCCTTTAAACGATGCTATTTTTTCAATTGCTTTTACGGCTTTTATATCACAGCCCATTGCGTAAACCGTGTCGGTTGGATAAATTATTATACCCCCCTGCTGAAGTATATCTACAACCATTCTTATGTACTTCTTGCTCGGATTCTCAGGATAAATTTTTACAAGCATATTCTTCCATTTTTTCAAACTTACATAAAAATACAATTTATACACAGACTACATAAAAATCGGACCGCTGCTGCAAGTTATCTTTACGTGATCATAGTCACAAATAATTATAGATATATGAAAACAGTCAGCGGTCTCGA
>JAGPFZ010000022.1 GCA_018056245.1 Bacteroidales bacterium | reverse complement strand
ACTTACTCAATAAAATAGTAAATTATAACAAAATATTGTTCACTACATTTTTGAAAATTAGAAGTAAGAATTACGATTTTATGAGGGTCTCAGAAGCTCTAATCCAATTTAACTGTCAAACTCGGGATTTTCCCTTCTGATAATTAAAGACACTTAAATAATTTATGATCTCTTCTGTTTTATATATTGTCACAGTTTCATTTTTTCCACTACTTCCATATTTCTTTCATTAGTAATTACTTTTGCAACAGGAGTATACAGGTAATTTATAAGATCGGCATATTTTTCAGTAATTTTTCCTCTCATTATTTTCATTGTTGAGTTCATCAGTCCGTTTTCTTCGGTCCAGGCTTCTTCAAGAACGCCAATAGCAACAGGAAGCCATCTTTGTGGAAACATTTTACCGTATTTTCCGTATGTTCTGTACTCGTTTATTTCATTCTCGATAAGTGTCAGGATTGCTCGTTTGCCTTCGTCTGAATCGGCTGTAAGTCCTTTCTCCTCGAGGTAGAGTTTAAGTGCATACTGGTTAGGGACCACGAGGGCTACAGTGTATGGTTTCTGGTTATTATACAGCATACATTGGTCAATGTATTTCGATTGTGCCGTGAAAGCTTCTTCAATTACTTCAGGGCTGAATTTTTCACCGTCATCTGCGATGAGTAAGCTTTTAAAACGACCGAGAACAAAGAGATATCCGTCTTCGTCAATATATCCCATATCGCCTGTATAGAGCCATCCATCTCTTATTACTTCGGCGGTCGCTTTCTCATTTTTCCAATAACCGTACATAACATTGCCACCTCTGATAACAATTTCTCCTTTCTGACCTGCATGTAGTTCTTTTCCGTTTTCATCACAAATTTTGATATCCATATTACTTACCGGGAAGCCTGAAGAGCCGAGCTTATGGTGTTCCTTAGAGTTTGAGGATATAACGGGCGAGGCTTCGGTGAGACCGTATCCCTGAAACATCGGTATTCCGAGTGCATAGTAAAAACGCTGGATTTCTATATCAAGAAGTGCACCTCCGCCTATAAAGAACTCCAGTTCCCCGCCGAATGTTTCACGAATTTTACTGAACAGAATTTTGTCGTAAAGTTTCAAAAGAGGTTTATATATTTTCTGGAAACCTGTGCCTTTGTTATAACCCTCTTTGTTATAAGCGTATGCAACTTTAAGTGAATGATTAAAAAGTAATTCGGTAAGTTTACCTTTTTCGTGAATGCCCTTTTCGATATTTTTCCTGAAGTTTTTTGCGAGTGCGGGAACACTGAGAAGGAGATTCGGTTTAATCTCTTTCAGGCATATCGGAACATTCCTGAATGTTTCGAGAGCTGACTTTCCTGTTTTCACCGAGGCTATACTTGCTCCTTTGCCCATAAAAGCATAAATTCCGCATGTATGTCCGAAGGAATGATCCCATGGAAGCAAAATCAATGTCTTGAAAAAAGGAGGAATATCCACTAGCGAATAAGCCTGATAAACATTCGTCACATAGTTTCCATGGGTAAGCACTATTCCCTTGGGATCTGACGTCGTGCCGCTTGTATAACAGATATTTGCAAAGTCGGACGGCTCGATACTCTTATATATTTTTTCAAAAAGCTGATAGTTTTCAGGCTGTTCAAGCCATTCTCTGCCTGCTTTTTTAACTTCGTTGAAATGAATTTCATTGGCAGGGTAATCTTCACGTGCATCGAAATGAATTATTTTTTCAATTGTCGGACATTCGTGTATTATTTCCTTTATTTTCTGATACTGAATGGAGGATGTCAGAACCATCTTTGATTCGGAATGGTTAATCCGGAATTTTATCTCGTCGGGCTGAAGTTTTACAGAAAGGGGCACGTTGACAGCTCCGGCATAAAGAATTCCAAGTTCGCCGACCACCCAGCTGTTCCGTCCCTCCGAAATCAGACTGATACGATCTCCTTTGTTGACCCCCATTCTTATTAATCCTGCTGCAAATTCATGAACCTGTTTTCTTACTTCACCGTATGTTGTACCTTCGTATTTATCGGACAATTTTTCCCACAGATAAACATTATTATTGAATTTCTCAACACATTCTTCAAAGAACTGCACAATTGATTTCATATTTGAAAAAGTTTGAATTTAATGATTCACTACTGTAATCGGCTAATATACAAATTCCATGTAAAATTCAATATAAAGATAATATTTGTGTGCTGAATCATAAATTCGTATATTTGGTTTTAACAGATTTTATTATATTCTTATTGTTATTAATAAAATATTTATTATGAAGAAGTTATTTGGTTTGATTTTGATTATTATTTTGATTTCTTTCGCTTCGTGCAGGTGGATAAAGGAAAAGGGGCTATTCGGAAGGAAGTCCGATACAATGGCATTATGGTTAGCGAGGCAAGACAGCCTTAGAATTGCCGATTCGATAAAGGCTGTTCAGGAGAAAATTGCCCTTGAGAAAGAGAAGTTTGAAGCAGATAGACTTGCGGAGGAGCAGAAACTTGAATGGGCGAGGAAATACAAGTATAATATTATTGTCGGAAGTTTTGTTACGCCTGAATATGCGAGGAATTTACTTACTGAATATCAGGCGCTGGGTTATAAAGATGCAAGACTTATTCCACTTGAGAACACCCAGTTCGAAATGGTTGCAGTGGAAGCTCATGATAATCTGCGAACGGCCTTAACCAGGCTCGAACAATTCAAGGATACCGTTGCATTCGATTCATGGATTTATGTCTTCAGAAAATAAATGTGTTTATTTTTGAAAATTATCTAAAGATCATTTGATTCCGGTCAGGGCCGGTTGAGATAAGTGTAACAGGTACACTTGTTTTATCTTCTATATACTTTATATATTTTTTCAAAGTTTCTGGTAGCCCGGAATAACTATGAACCGATGAAATATCTTCCTGCCATCCTTCGAATTCGGAATACATAGGTTCAATATCAGCATCGCATCCATAAGGTACTTCAAAAGTCTCATAGTTATTGATTCTATATGAAGTGCAAACTTTTATCTTATCGAAGCCTGATAGTACATCGGCCTTTGTCATAAAAAGTCTGGTTACACCATTTATCATTATCGCATATTTTAGAGCAGGTATATCAAGCCAGCCGCATCTTCTTGGTCGTCCGGTGGTTGAACCAAATTCTCCACCTTTTACCCGTATTTTTTCGCCTGTTTCGTCATGAAGTTCTGTAGGGAAAGGTCCATTGCCGACTCTGGTGCAGTAAGCTTTGAAAATACCGAATATCTCGCCAGTTCTTGATGGTGGTATGCCAAGTCCGGTACATGCTCCGGCACTTATTGTATTCGACGATGTCACGAAAGGATAGGAACCGAAGTCTACATCAAGCATAGTACCCTGTGCCCCTTCGGCAAGTATCTTTTTGTTACTCTTAAGCAAGTCATTTACAAGATATTCGCTATTGATTATCTTGAACCGTTTCATAAGTTCGATTCCTTCGAACCAGCCTTGTTCATAATCGGCAAGCCTAAAATTAAAATCATAATTTGATACTATTTTCAGATGATAATCAAGTAACTTTTTATATAGTTCTTTGAAGTCGTTTCGGAATATATCGCCAGCCCTTAATCCTTTACGTGCGGCTTTGTCGGTATAAGCCGGGCCAATGCCCATAAGAGTTGAACCTATCTTTGTATTTCCTTTACTGCTCTCATAGACAGCATCAAGAATCCTGTGGCCAGGAAGAATAAGATGAGCCTTTTTTGAAATAATAAGTCTTTTTTTTATCTCAGCTTCAGGCATTCCGAGACTATCGATTTCTTTTCTAAGTACCGCGGGGTCAATAACAACTCCGTTTCCGATAAGGTTAAGAGATTTTTCATGGAAAATTCCTGAAGGAATAAGGTGCAGGATATGTTTTACATTATTGAATTCGATAGTATGTCCGGCATTCGGACCTCCCTGAAACCTGGCTATAAGGGAGTAATCGTTACTTAAAGCATCAACAATCTTACCTTTTCCTTCATCGCCCCACTGCAGGCCAAGCAAAATATCAACTTTCATAAATAGCTATAAATTGTTTTAAAAACATGCCAATTTACAAATAAAATTGTTGCAAGCCTGTAAAGTTTTATTATTGTATTAACCATATCTTATTGCGGAGGCATGGGACATACTTCTATAAACATAAAGCATAAAAAAAATTATTCAAACGGCAAACTTTCATTTGACCTATAACCAATAGAAATTATTCAGGGAATTCTTCAATTCTGATGACGCTTTTAATGCCATTTACATTTGATATCTTTGTTATAATATTATTAATGTCTCTGGTATGATGAACATAAAGATCTATTGTACCCTCGAAAATTCCCTCATTGACTGTAACATTGATATTTCTAATATTAACTTTAAGTTCATTGGAAATTATTTTTGTTATGTCATTTAATAATCCTATTCTGTCGAACCCTGTAATTTTTAATCTTACAGGGAAAGAACGAATTTTGTGAATTGTCCATTTTACAGCAATTATACGATTACCCTCGCTCGACATTAGTCTGATAGCTACAGGGCATTTTGGTTTATGAACTATTATTGTACCTTCAGGCGATATATACCCTACGACATCATCACCCGGCATCGGATTGCAACATTTGGCAATTTCGTACGATTGTTCAGGGCTTTCAATGTTTTCACGAAGAAGGAATGGTCTATCTTTATTATACAGCGGTTTTGAATTCTCCTCTTCAGGTTTTTCTTTTTTTGCTCCGGTTAGCTTCAAACCCCAGTATTGAATTATATTTTTATCAGGATTTTTTCGTAAAATTTTTTTCAGGTTGTCGAGCGGAATGAGATCGAGACCTATTTTTGAATACAATTCCTCTTTGTTCGAGATATCATATTCTTTCATAATTTTTTTCAGGATTTCAGAACTTGGAGTAAGTCCAATTTCGTTCAGTTTTTCTTCAAGTTTAACCATGCCTTTCTGAATGCGGTCTTTCGAAATAGCTTTGAGTGAGTTTTTTATTGCCGATTTTGCTCTTGGAGTATGTACCCAGTTGAGCCATTCTTTTTCTGGTTGGGCTTTATCGGAGGTAACTATTTCAACCTGGTCGCCGCTTTGTAGTTCTGTATTAAGCGGCATAAGCTTATAGTTTATTTTGGCGCCGATTGCCTTATCGCCCACTTCGCTGTGTATTTCATAAGCAAAATCAAGTGCTGTTGAACCCTTGGGCAGGCTTATAAGTAATCCTTTTGGAGTAAAAACAATAATTTCATTGGAAAACAGATTCAGTTTGAAGTCGTCAATGAATTCCGCCGGATCTTCTAGGGGATTTTCGAGCATCACTCTTATTTTTTTAACCCATTTGTCGAATTCCGTTTCATGGGGTTCATCGCCTTTATATTTCCAGTGAGCCGCATATCCATGCTCCGCAATTTCGTCCATTCTGGTACTTCTTATCTGTACTTCAACCCATTTCCCTTCCGGGCCCATTACAGTTACATGAAGTGCTTCGTATCCGTTAGGCTTGGGCCTGCTAAGCCAATCACGCAATCTGTCGGGTTTGGGAAGATAAATATCGGTAATTAAAGAATATATGTTCCAGCATTGTGTCTTTTCTGATATTCCGGGAAGCGGTTCAAAAACAATCCTTACTGCGAATACATCATATATTTCTTCGAACGGCACATTCTTCGTCTGCATCTTTTTCCAGATGGAGTAAATTGATTTTGGCCGGCCTGTAATTTCAAATTTATAGCCTGTTTCATTTAATTTTTCAATGATAGGGAGAGAGAATTTGTTTATAAATGCATAATTTTTCTTCTCATCTTGAAGAAGTTTAGCTCTTATTTCATCATATATCCGGGGCTGACGGAATTTGAAACTCAGATCTTCAAGTTCACTCTTAATGGAATAAAGTCCAAGGCGATCGGCAAGTGGAGCATAAATATAAATTGTTTCGCCTGCCACTTTCATCCTCTTATGTTCAGGCATAGAGTTGAGCGTTCTCATATTATGAAGCCTGTCGGCAATTTTTATAAGAATAACCCGCAGGTCGTCAGAAATAGTAAGCATCATCTTCCTGAAATTCTCAGCTTGCAACGACGTGGCTGAATCTTTACTGTATATATTCGATATTTTCGTCAGACCGTCAATAAGCGATGCAATTTTATCGCCGAAATCTCTTCTGATGTCGTCGAGTTTATAATCCGTATCTTCCACTACATCGTGGAGAAGCGCAGTTGAAACCGAAGTGGCACCGAGTCCTATTTCTTGATTTACAATTTTAGCTACCTGTATAGGGTGAATAATATATGGTTCGCCCGATTTTCTGCGCATGTTCCAGTGCGCTTCATTGGCAGTGTTGAAGGCTTTTTCAATCAATTCCCTGTCCCCAGGTTTTTTACATTTCTGAAGATTATTTATCAACGACTCATATTCTGCCCTGATAAGCTTTTTGTCGTCTTCATCGAAAATATCTTTATTGCTCATGTTTCTGCGTTAAATACAAAGATAGTGCAATTAAAGTTTAATTGTTTTTCATTTTTACTGGCAGCAACATTTTATCTTTTTCTGAGTATTGTAACAGTCCCGTTTTTTTGTATTATTTTTCCTGACGGTGTTTTTACTTTCAGATACCACAAATATACACCTGAAGGAAGAGGTAAACCGTTATTGGAACCATCCCATGAATCATTATAATCAATGCTTTCAAAAAGCTTTTTATTCTCTCTGTCAGTAATTATGAGCAGATATGAAACTGGTGTAAATGAGAAAACCGGACGAAATGAATCATTTATATTGTCATTATCGGGTGTGAATGTATTGGGAATAAACACTTTCTCTTCGATATCCATGCATACGGTATTCGACTTGCTTTTACCGGAAAAACCCAGACTGTCGGGCCATTCTTCCGCAATAAGATAAAAACAGATTTGACTTCCCGTCAATCTGTACATTATTTCTGAATAATTAATTGAATATGATGAGTCATAGGATGGAAGTTCTGAAAATTTTTCAAATCCGCTTCCAAAATCAGCCCAGAGTTCCTGTGCCATAATCCCTCCTCTCCATCCTGAATATGGGTTCCAGTAAATATTTATCACATTGTCCGAATAAATAATTTCTGAAGTAATATTTGAAGCAATATTTGAACAAGCTGATTTGATTCCACAACTATTAAGAGCAGCAAGCCTATAAATGAATCTTTTCGTGAAATTTGCGTTAGTATCAGTAAAATTTATATTTTTATCACTTGTAGTAATATTACTTAATGATTGGAAAGCAGTGTCATTTTCTTCTTTTCTTTCAATAATATAATTTGTGGTTTCTGCCAGAGGATCAATCGAAAATGAAAGCTCAATTTGCTGATTCTCATTTATCGTGGCATAATTTGCATTAATCCATTTAGGAACTCTCTCCATGATTACACTTTTGCATGTTTTGTTTGATGAGGAATAAAATCCGTTGTCGAGAACTGCTTCAACTATAACACAGTAGTAAATTTCAGGCTCGATATTGACAATGGTAAAGCAGGTATCAGCATATACCCTACCTGCTTCTCTGAAATTACTCCCGTTTTCAGATATTTTAATTTTGTATTCTTTTACATCGAGGGGATAAGAAAGATAGTTATTCCATTTAATATTCAGATTTCTTTTGCAAGTATCGGCCTCTGAAAGTGTAAATATAGTTGAGAGCGGATTTGAAAGGGGACTTATGTTTCCTGAACTATCAATTGCCGCCACAACGTATGATTCAGATCGGAAATTTGCTTTGGAATCTCTGTTAATAAAAAAGCTTGCTTCCGGGTTACGTATTGTGTCGAATGCAAAAGCTTCATTTTTAACAAGGTTGTATATAACATATCCGGCCACATCAGGGGAAGTACTTTTACTCCAATAAATTTCTGTGAAACCTGTTTCAGGTTGAACCGATACATTGATCAATACAGGCACTGAAGGTTGTTTATCATCTTTCTGGCTATAAGCAACATAAATAAAACCAGTAAAAAAAGTTAATAAAGTTAATAATGATTTTTTCCACATCCTCCGCCGGTTATTTTTAATGATTTTCTTTTTTAGAATACGTGGATAAGAGTCGAATTATTTCAAATGTCTTCACAAATATTATTTTGTAAGAAACATAACTAAAGACAAACATAAGAAAATTGTAATATCAGTTTCTCAATGTTCATATCTTTGCATTTATGAAATCAAGAAAAAAAATAAGTAAATCGGTCATTGAAAGAGTCTTGATTATGAATCCGACAAGGCAGATTTATTTATTGAGTTTAATTGTTGGGCTTTTAAGTGCTCTTGCAGCAGTTCTTCTTAAAAATACTATTCATTTTACGGCACAGTTTGTTTCAGCCAATTTAAGGCCAGGTGCCGGATATATGTTTTATTTTTTTGCCCCTGCTGCAGGTATAATTATAACTTTCTTTTTTGTTAAGCTGGTAGTAAAAGAAAATATAAGTCATGGCATCAGCCAGATATTATATGCAATATCAAAGAAAAAGAGCTATCTGAAATCAAAGAATATATGGGCGGCGCTTGTTGGAAGCAGCATCACAATAGGTTTTGGAGGCTCGGTCGGGGCAGAAGATCCAATTGTGCTTACAGGTTCTTCAATAGGTTCATCGCTCGGGCGACATTTTAAAATGAATTACCGGCAGATTACGCTTTTGACAGGTTGCGGTGCAGCAGGAGCAATAGCAGGAATATTTAAAGCGCCTGTTGCCGGAGTTGTTTTTACACTTGAAATACTGATGCTCGATCTTACACTTTCTTCATTAGTGCCTCTTCTTATTTCATCGGTAACAGCAGCCACAGTGTCTTGGTTTCTTATGGGTAGCACTGTACTTCTCAATTTCACCATAAAGGAACCTTTTATAGTCGGGAATGTCATGTGGTATATTATTCTTGGAATATTTACCGGACTTATATCTGTATGGTTTACAAAGATGACTCTTCTAACAGAGAAATTTTATAAAAAGATTAACAATGAATATTCACGTCTTTTAACAGGAGCAATAATAACAGGCTTGCTGATACTGGCTTTCCCTCCCTTTTTTGGAGAAGGATATACTACAATTAATAATATGCTGAATGGTAATATAAGTTCTTTTCAATCAATATTTTCAAGAAATTTTCATGACAGCTGGCCTTACCTTGTGTTTATTTCCGGGACAATGATTTTATTGAAAGTATTTGCTACAAGTTCAACAAACTGTACAGGAGGTATTGGCGGAATTTTTGCTCCCACCCTTTTTACTGGTGCATTGACGGGATATTTTGTCACTTTAATTTTAGAACGATTATTTAATATTAGCCTGCCTGACAGCAGGTTTGTGCTGGTAGGAATGGCAGGAGTGATGTCGGGAGTAATTCATGCACCTCTCACCGCAATATTCCTTATTGCCGAAGTTACAGGAGGTTATAACCTTCTGATTCCTTTAATAATCACTTCAACAGTTTCATTTATAACAGCAAGAAGTTTTGTAAAATATTCTATCTATCATATTCAACTTGCGAACAGAGGTGAACTTATTACTCACGATAAAGATAAAGCAGTGCTTGTTGTAATGGACTGGAAAAAAGATATTGAAACAGATTTAATGACTGTTAGGCCGGATGCTCATTTACGCGACCTTGTCGGTGTAATTACAAAATCAAAAAGAAATATTTTTCCTGTTGTTGATGAATATGGAGTGCTCGAAGGAATAGTAACTCTCGATGATGTGAGGGAAATAATGTTTAATTCTGATCTTTATGATAAAATTTATATAAGAGAGGTTATGACCGTACCATCTATGTATATAGATAAATCTGAGAATATGGCTGCAGTAATGGATGCCTTCAGCCGGACAGGAGCATGGAATTTACCGGTATTGGATAAAGGTATTTATGTGGGGATTATATCAAAGTCGAGAATTTTTTCGACCTATAGAGACCTGCTTGTACAACAATTCTCGGAAGAGTAATTTCCGAACTTTATAAAAGGTACGAAAATATAATGTTCGGATTAAACTTTTATTCTGAAGTCACATTTAAAATCATTCGTTTGTAAAAAATATTTATTATTTGTTTAATAAAGTGTAGATAATTATTAAAACTATAAGATTTATAAACTTATTTTTACATCGTAATTTTAAAATTTAATAAAATTAAATATTTATAAAACACTTAATATGAATAGAGACCGTTTGATTTTTGAGCTCATAAATAAGGAATATGAACGTCAGCTTGAAGGGATTGAGCTTATAGCTTCCGAGAATTTTGTTAGTCCACAAGTGCTTGAAGCCATGGGCTCTGTTCTTACAAATAAATATGCCGAGGGTTATCCTGGAAATCGGTACTATGGGGGTTGTGAAATTGTGGACCAGACTGAGCAAACTGCAATTGACAGGCTTAAGAAGCTTTTCAATGCAGAATATGTAAATGTTCAGCCTCACTCAGGTGCACAGGCTAATATGGCTGTCTTCTTAGCATATCTTAAACCGGGCGATACTTTTATGGGATTGAATTTATCGCATGGAGGTCATCTTTCCCATGGTTCCCCCGTTAATTCTTCAGGAATACTTTACAGGCCCGTATCATATAATTTGAATGAAGAAACGGGTATTATTGACTATGATCTGATGGAGGAGATTGCACACAAAGAGAGTCCGAAACTAATAATTGGAGGTGCGTCGGCTTACTCACGGGAGTGGGATTATGCAAGAATGAGGAAGATTGCTGATGATGTAGGTGCAGTTCTTATGGTGGATATGGCTCATCCCGCAGGTCTAATCGCCGCAGGGCTTCTCGATAATCCTCTTAAATATGCGCATGTAGTAACTTCAACAACTCATAAAACACTTAGAGGACCAAGAGGAGGCATTATTCTAATGGGAAATGACTATGAAAACCCATGGGGTCTCAAAACGCCAAAAGGCGAGATAAAAATGATGTCGTCTGTAATAAATTCTGCTGTTTTTCCAGGCGTGCAGGGTGGCCCTTTTGAACATATAATTGCTGCCAAGGCAGTATCATTTGCTGAAGCATTACAACCAGGCTTTAAAAGATATCAGGAGCAGGTTAAAAAGAACGCCATGGCAATGGCAAAAGCATTTGAAGGTAAAGGATATAAAATAATTTCTGGAGGAACCGATAATCATTTGATGCTTATAGATTTGAGAACAAAATACAAGGATATCACAGGGAAAAGAGCTGAAAACGTCCTTGTACGGGCACATATCACAGTTAACAAAAATATGGTACCTTATGATAGCAGATCTCCTTTCCTTACTTCAGGTATAAGAGTTGGTACACCGGCTATAACTACGCGCGGCTTAAAAGAAGAACACATGCCTCTTATAGTTGAACTTATTGATGAAGTACTTTCAAATATTGAAATTGAAAGAGTTATAGATAACGTTGGCAAGAAAGTTAAAGAAATGATGAAACCTTATCCTCTTTTTAGCGATGAATGGTAAAATTTTTAATTATTTCTTTACATGGTTCTTTGAAAAAAAAATTAGGAATAAAAATTCTTTTTATATAAATTTGAATTTATAAGGAGATTTAATCAGGAGATGGGGAAAAATAAACTTATATTTATTGTTGATGATGACCCTTTTATGACGAGTCTGATCGTAAAATCTTTTTCTTCTGAGGGTTTCCGTGTTGAGTCTTTCGATTATGGAGAAGATTGTCTTCGGGCATTGGATGAGATAAAGCCTGATTTAATCATTCTCGATTATTATTTCACAAAGCCCGGACAAGAGGTAATGAATGGAATAGAGATTTTAGATAAAATCAGAAGTAAGTATACTGATATTTATATTATTATGTTGTCGGCACAGGAAAAAGGAGAAGTTGTGCTTGAACTTGCAAGGAAAGGTATTAATGACTATATAATCAAAGACAACAATATTATTGATAATCTGAGTGTTTCCATTAAAGAGCTTCTGGGTGCAAAGTCGGAACTAGAAAGTTGATTTTCGGGTAGTTATCGGGTAATTTTACCTAAGTACGAAATTATAAGTAATTGTTCCTTTCTGAACAGGTGGGGCATTGGGGGCAGGTTCAAATTTTGCTTTAAGTGCGGCTTCTTTTGCAGCATTCAGGAGGTACTCGTCGAGAGTAGTGCTTCCCTTGGCTCCGGGTAATGCCTGAATAACATTACCTGCGCGGTCAACACTCACTTCCACAACCACTCTTCCTTCTCCTTGATAGTCGTATCTGGGTGCTGGAAGAAGAATGGATCCGCGCCCTTCAAGACTGAATGAAATACCTTTATTACCTGTACCGCTTCCTTCACCTCTTGTTTTTGAATCCGGCGATCCCTCGGGCACGCCCTGATTGCCCTGACCTCCTGCAACACCTTCACTTTTTGCGTCGGTACCTATATTTTTTGAGGCGGCAAGAGCATTTTTGGTTCTGTTCATTATTTCATTGACCCTTTTCTGTTCTTCTTCTTGTTTTATACGTTCAGCCTCCAGTTCGGCAAGTCGCCTTTTTTCAGCTTCTATTTGTTCTTGTTTTTCCTTGTCAAAATTTATCTTTTTTACTTCGGGAACCTCATTATCAAAATCTTGTGTGAGTAAAGCCTCTTCTTTTCCAATCGGTTCGTTCACCGTCGTAATTGGCGAAGAAGTTTCAGGCTGTGATGCAGGAGAAGATGGCTCAATGAGCCCTGCACCAGTATCGTCAAATCCAAAATTGATAAGTATTCCACTCTCTTGTTTATCCGGTACAGGCATTGAAAAATTAACTACAAATAGTATTATAAACAGTCCGGTATGTAACAGGATGGTTCCCACAATTCCTTTCCCTTTCTCTGTCGGAATATTGCGTAAATTGCTATTTGGGAGAGGTTGCAAGTATCAGTTTATAATTATTTTTTTGAGCTATGTTTAAAACCTTTGTTACAACTCCTATCGGAACACTTTCGTCCGTATGAAGCGATATATATATGTCGGGATTTGAACCAACTTTTTGTTTTAACGCTTCCTCCAGTTCGTCAAATGTAATGGGCTGATTTTCAATATATAATTTTAAATCCTTAGTTATTGAGACCGTAGTTTGAGGTTTTGCTGCAATTTGGACTGAGCCTTTCGGCAGATTAAGCCTTAAGGCAGTGGGATGAACCAATGTAGATGTTAACATAAAGAAAAGTAGTAGATTAAAAAAAACATCGGTCATTCCAATGGAGTTTAGATTGATGCTTATTTTATTTCTTGCCGAGAGTGCCATTTTATTTTATTGTTTTAACAGGTTCGTTCAGAATATCCATAAACTCAGTGAGTGTGGCCTCGAGATTGAACACTACTTTTTCAACTTTCACAACCAGTGTGTTATAAGCAAAATAACAAAGAATACCCACAATAAGACCTGCCACCGTAGTAATAAGCGCGGTATAAATACCATCGGAGAGTATCGAAACTTCAATATTGTTTCCGGCTTGCGACATTGCATAAAACGATTCCACCATTCCGATTACCGTACCAAGGAACCCAAGCATAGGTTCAGTCCCTGTAATGGTTGCAAGTGTTGGAAATCCTTTCTCAAGCTTTGAGATTTCCAGTTTTCCTACATTTTCAATTGCAGTGTTAATGTCACTCAATGGCCTTCCCAGCCTGCTTATTCCTTTTTCGACCATTCTTGCCGACGGCGAATCGGTAGAACGACATAAAGCAAGCGCTGCGTCAATTTTACCTTCATGAATATAGTCTTTTATTCTATTCATGAAATTCAAATCTTCATTATTTGCTTTTTTTATGACATAATATCTTTCGATAAAAATATATGCTGCAATTATTGAAAGAAGAAGTATTGGTATCATTACCCAACCCCCTTTGATTGCAAAATCAATTAATGTCATTTTTGATTTTGCAGCAGCTTCCAGGTTTGTATCCTGCATTAATAAAAGAATATATTCCATTATTTAAGTTTAAATTTATTATTAATTAATTAATATAACACATTATCCTCATATTTATTGAGGAAGAGCATTAAAAAACAAAATTAGTAAAAAACGTATTCCCTTAAATAAATATTTATCCCTGATTTATAACAGATGAGCATTATTTATTAACCATATTTGTTTCTTCTTCTTTTTTCCCTGATTCTTTTTCTTTCTTGCTGAACAAATCTTTCAAACTGTTGAAATCGTGCCTGTAAAACAACCCTATTCCCTGGGTGTATTGAACGCTGTTATCTATATAGATGTTATCTATTGACCTGTTAAAGAATTTAAATCTTAAGTGTTCGCTTAATTTATATTCAATTTCAAAATCTCCGGTTATATTGTTTGTTTTTGATGTTCCGATTCTTCCCTGAGCCTGGTTTCCTGCCACATCAAAATTGCCGTTAATAGTTACCCTGTCGTTAAGAAGTTGTGTGGAAAGTGCAACCTGAAGTTCATTTGAGTTAGGCAGAGACTGGAATTCGGGCCTGTAGTATATTCCTATGTCAAAGTCTTTGCTTATCTGAGAAAGCCAGTTACTGAGCTGGTTCGATAGCATTTCCATTGTCGTTACTCCAACTGTCGTTGATCCTATGTCGGCAGTCTTTGCTTGTGTGCCCAGGGTAGGATCTGCATAGAATCTGTTCATTACGAGTAAGAAGAGAAACTGGCGGCTCATCTCTTCGTCCGATTTGATCATGCTTCTTAGATAGGCCTTTGTCTCCTCGTCGGCTGTCGGAAGATTTATATCGAATCCCACAACCGGGTTAAAGAGTTTTCCGGTAAGCACTAGTAGACACTCCACAGGTATTCGCTCATTTTGTTGTGATTCGGGTAATATTCCAGGCATAATATCATAGAGTGAAGCTCTGGTTTTATATATTGCTTTAATATCAATATCGGCATCATTAATATCACCGTTAAAAGATATTTTTCCACCGTTTTCTACAGAAAAAGATTTGTTTATGATGTTTCCAAGTGTGAATAGATAATCTCCGTTCTCAATTATGTAATCGCCAAAAATCTTAAAAATGCCTTTACGGTCAAGACTTATGTTCAGGTTGCCTCTGCCTGAGGCTTTCATAATATCGCCTGCTTTGGGGTCAATAAGTAGTTGAATCTCAGCATCGGGCGTTACCTCAAGATCAATTAATAATTCAATCGGTTTGCCCTGTTTTTTTGAAATGGCTATTTTTTTTTGTTGAAAAGTTTCTGAAGAATCGCTTTCGGTAGGTGCAACAAAAGTAATGAATGATTTTTCAGTTAGCGATTTTCCTTTCGTAAGTGGAAAGTAAAACCTTGAATTCCTGCCTGTATTTATAGAAATATCAAACTTTAAAACCGGATCGATGGGTTTAATATTTACAATACCACTTGCACTTGCAGTTCCGTAAAAGAATTCATTGTCTTTCGATTTTGTATTAAGCACTAAACAGTTGTTAATTGTAATATTTAAATCAGGAGAAAAGTCTTTGAAATATTTATGATATACAGCTCCATTTAGAGTTCCAGAATTCCCGTTTTCATCTTTGAAAACGAGATTTTTAAAACGTATTGCATCTTTATCAAATTTTACACTATCGCTAAAAATATATTTTACTTGCAGAAAATTAATTTTCATGGTTCCATTTTCGGCAAAGAGAGTACCGGTAACAAAAGGTTTTTTGAATTCTCCAAAAAAACGAACCGCACCGGTTGCAGTGCCTGTAATTCCGGTTGCAAATGTTTTAGCAATCGGATTCATTATCTCCATAGGAAGCTTGTCAGTTTTGATGTTTAAATCGACAAATTTGGTCTCGGGGTTATAATAACCGTTTACATCGAACATTTTTTTACCATCCAGATTATTGTTTATTTCAATGTCTACAATATTTTTAGTTTTATTCCAGACTGAGCTAATTTTCACATCTCCGTAATTGCTTTCAAGAATTTTAAAATCTCTTATTTTTACATCGCTTTCGAACATCAGATTTTTGTAAACATCCGTTAAGCTTATGGTTCCGCCTAAAATTCCGCCTAAACCAAGCTCTATTTTACCAGGCTTTGAAAGAGTGTCTTTTTTTATAAGTTCATTCAGAACATCTATATCTATACCATTTAACTTAAAATATATGGTGTCCATCTTGTCTTCCGATGCTGCGCCTTCAGTTAAAAAATAATTATCATTATTATTAATAATAAACCTTGAAATTTTTATAGAGTTTGAGTCGGCTACAATTTCAGCCGGATTAATTTTCCATGGGTTGTTTTTGACGTATACCTCACCTGGTAAAATATTAAGCTTCATTAACGCACCTGCATACTCTTTTTTGCTCCCGGATAACGGAACAAATTCACCGGTAGCTTCGAAAAAACCTTTATGTGATTCATTTTCATTTTCAATCCATTCAATATTTGTCCTGAAGTGATCAGGAAAGGTTGAAAAATTAATGTAGAAATTTTTCAGTTCAGCTATATTCATCAGGTTAAATGATGATGTTTTTACCGAGGCATTCAAAAGAGAATCGGAATAGTGTGCTTCAAATGATAGTTTGTCCAGAATATTATTTTTTACTCCAAAATATTTTGCTTCACCGGTAATATAAATTAAACTGTCAGGTTTTATAATGCCTTTTACAGTGCTTTTGTCAGAAATCGTCAGCCCTGTTTTAAGGAATTTATTTAACTCTTCAGTTTTCCTGAAGTTTATCAGGAAGTTAAAGGAATTAGCAGTATGGTAAGGTTTTATGGAGAAATTATTATATTTTGAAGGGAACATGGCTGCAAGCACATTTTTAAAGTCGTTTATTATAGACGAAAAATTATACCGGCCTTTTATCTCGGTGGTCAAGAAATCGGTGTTTAAGGTTAATATCCTGGAGTTATTCTCGGAAAAAGTCTTAAGTAAAAACTCATTTACCTTAAGGTTATTACCATATTTTCTGAAATCGGAATTGTGAAGTCTGATTTCACCATCAAGGTTGTCGATATTATTACCTTTGAAATTAGCCGTGACTAGTAAGGCTAAGGCAGACGTTGAATCGGTTTTGTCAATGTTAAGTTTGAAAAGGTCGGCTTTTTTGATATCGAGGGTGAAGTCAAACTCAGGCAATTCTTCCCTGAAGTCGAACATGCCCGATAAATCCATTTTCAAATTCTCATCTTCAGCTTTTATTGTTCCGTCCCATGTCTTATCTGTAAAATAACCAGCAAGTTTAATTTTTTCATATTTGTAATTATTGATTTCTATACTGTCAATTATTCCTGCAACATTAACAGCAAATGTTTTGAATGATTCTGTTTTTCCGTCAATATCGGCAGTAATCGTAGATTGTCCCAGAAGTGTTCTGTTACCGGATAGTTCGCCAATATTTATTCCGGTACCTTTAACACTTCCTTTTATTGTGAAAATTTTTGAGCCTTCAGGCCTTAATGAAATGTCAGTTGAGACGGAACCGTACGGTGTAAACAGCTTTCCATAGGTTACAAAATCGTTAATGAAACCTGTAAAACTACCTGTAAATGTTATATTTTCAATTTTTCTTATGTTTTCAGGTAATGTCAAAATCTTTCCTTCCGGAATCCTAATCAACATTAAATCGTTTGCCGATGTTTTGAGACTATTAATTTCACAGAAAATAAAAGTATTTTTTATATCTGGAAGGCCCGAAAGAGCAAAATTCATGTAGATATCGGTTTTGTCCATCCCCTTTATCCTTATTTTCCTCCCCCTAAGTTCGGAGACTGTACCTTTTACTTCTCCTTCAAATCCGAATGTATTTTCTGGCATTTCTTTTACAGGTATGAAATATTTAAGATCCTGACCACTTATTGCAGACTGAGTAATTTTTATGTCGAATATTGCTTTATTGTTGAAGTTTTTGAAACCTGTGATTGAATCACCGAGAACTGCAATCAGAGGGGCATTGATTTCGGACGAATCACATTCAATTATAGCATCGGTGAATACAATTTTTTTCTTATAAACAGATAATTTCGATTTCATATCACGAATGCCGAATCCACTTTGTTCTTTCATTTTCACTCCGTCAATTTCCATATACACCGAATCACCCTGTACAAAGAAATCATTCATGGCGAAATCGATCCCGCTTATCCTGATATTCCTGTAATCCATTCTTGTTTTGGGTTCAGGCCTTATCATTTTTATCTGGCAGAATTTACCGTCTATAACTTCAGCCCTTCCCATTCTCATTGTAAATTTTCCAGGTTTTGATTTTTTTTCTTCTTTCTTCAACATATTAAGGTACCAATTCACATTCATCAAGCCTAACGAATCGGTAATTAAGAAGAATGAAGGTTTCAGAGCAACAACTTTCCCCAGCCTTATATCCTGATTTTTAATATCTAATTTTTTTATAGTGGCGGTCAGCTGAGGTAAAAAGAGGAGAGTGTCGAGGTTCTGATCTCTTATAAGAATATTTTTTGCTGTAAGCCTGTTGAAGAATGTAAATTTTATTTTGTCGAGAGTTATTTGAGAATTTATTTCTCTTGATATATATGACGTAATTTTTTTTGAGATATAAGTTTGTGAAAAAGAAAAACTTACTATCAACATAACTAATAAAATGAAACCTATGACGACAGTTAATGCCGCCATTATAATCCCTGCTGTTTTTTTAATATTTTTGTGCATGGAATCTGCTGGAAAAACCGATATAAATATAGCTTAAAAGTTGGTAATAAAAAAGCTTTATGAGTATTACTATTCTTGCCATAGAATCGTCATGTGACGATACTTCTGCTGCAATTGTGAGGGATGGTTATGTTCTTTCCAATCTTATTTCAACTCAGGATGTGCATAATTCGTATGGAGGCGTTGTTCCTGAATTAGCTTCACGTGCGCATCAGGTAAATATTATTCCTGTTGTTGATCAGGCAATAAAAAGGGCAGGTATTTCATTAAAAGATATTTCGGCTGTTGCATTTACTCGCGGGCCTGGCTTAATGGGTTCCTTGCTGGTTGGAACTTCGTTTGCGAAAGGTTTCGCTCTTGCCCTCAAGATTCCAATAATTGAAGTCAACCATTTACAGGCTCATGTTCTGGCCCATTTCATCAAAAAAGAGAATGGCAGTACCAATACACCTTCATTCCCTTTTCTATGTCTGCTTGTTTCAGGAGGTCACACCCAGATTGTAATTGTCCATGATTATTATGAAATGGAAGTGGCCGGCAGAACGATTGATGACGCTGCAGGTGAAGCTTTTGATAAATGTGGCAAGTTAATGGGGCTGCCTTATCCATCCGGACCAACAATTGATAAACTGGCAACTTCAGGAAATAAAGATGCATTTAAATTTACCAGACCGTCTGTACCCGGACTTGATTTCAGTTTCAGCGGACTGAAAACGAATTTTCTGTATTTTTTACGCGATAGAATGAAGGAAAACAATTCGTTCATCGAAGAAAATCTGGTCGGCCTGTGTGCTTCTTTACAGAATACGATTATTTCAATTCTTATGGAAAAACTTATTAAAGCTTCAGAATTGACAGGAATAAAAGAAGTGGGAATTGCAGGAGGTGTTTCGGCTAATTCCGGATTACGAGAAGCATTGAAAAAGGAAGGAGAAAGTAGAGGATGGAATGTTTATTTCCCCGAATTTATTTATACGACCGATAATGCAGCAATGGTAGGTATCGCCGGGTATTATAAATATCTCAATAGTGCGTTCGCATCATTCGATATTTCTCCTCTGGCACGGTTCGAAATATGATTTTTAGAGCTTTTTACCAATATCGGATAATTTTTATGAAACAAGAAAATACGAGTATTATTAACCTCTATCAAAAAATTGTATATATTAGAAGAAATAATTCTTATGCAAGAACTTCGGATAGAACGCCGACGAAACACTCCGGAAATAATTCTCAATCCTGAAGGGATTATCAGAATTCGCGGCCTTTCTATCCCTGAAAATGCAGAAGAATTTTATGAGCCTGTTTTAAACTGGATCAACGATTATATCGAATTCCCTGCAGATGTTACAACTGTTGACATAAATCTGGAATATTTTAACAGTGCAAGTGCTAAAGTATTTATAAGAATTTTTCAGAGAATCATTTATGTTTCCCTGAAAAATAAAAAATATATTTTCAACTGGTATTACGAAGAGGGCGATGAGGATATTCTTGAACGCGGTGAATATTTTTCATCAATTTTATCGGTTCCAATCAACTTTATAAAAATAAATGGAAAAAATAAATAGAAATAAGATAAATCAATAATCTATTCTCAATATGCGAGGATCATGCTTTTTTCCCTGCCATAACCCTTTATCCATATTTTGTTTCTGTAAACTTCCACAACCGCATAACTGTTAAGGTTTTCAGTTTCAACCATTCCTTTGAAATTTACAAAATGTTTCATACCTGTCTTTCCGTAATTTCCGGCATGATTATGCCCGCTGAACCATGCAATTATATTGTCGTATTGTTGAACCACTACCTGTACTTCCCTGTAATTTAGAAGATTATGTTCATTCTGTGGCCATACCGGGAAATGACAGATAATAAAAACTTTCTGTTTTTCTTTTATTGAACTGTCGAGCTGGTTTATAAGCCATGATATCTGCCACGAACTTATACCTCCATTCCAATCCATAGCATTTGGTTTACCTTCAGCTTCGAGCTTTTTGATCAATTCGGATGCCTGTTTTTTCACCTTATTGTTTGTCGTTCCATAAGTGCTTATCTCATTTCCATCGAGGACAATGAATCTGAACTGGCCGTGAGAAAAGGAATAATAACCATTCTTCAGTCCAAGTATGGGCCGAACCTGCTTTTTTTGTTTCTCTTCAACGGAAAAGTCGTGATTACCGGCTACGTGATAAACTTTCATACCGCTATTATTAATTACTTCCAGCACAGGATTAAACGAAGCAAAGTACTTATCAATCAGGTCGCCAAGATTAATAATAAAATCAGGATTTGATTTTTTTATAGAAGTCAATGCTTCCTTGAGCTTTTCCAGAGAAGAACGGAAATATCTCGAGCCTGACGGTTCACAGTCGCAATACTGAGCATCTGCAAATACGCCGAAACTGAAAAGCGGTTTCTGTTCCTGCCCGGAATCCAATAAGTCAGGCTTATCCTGATAGTCCGGATTAGAATATGAAAATATCATAACAATGATAAGTGCCGTATAAAATTTCATTGAACAGTCATTGGGAAATAAAAGTAGATAAAATTTTTTATTTGAATATGCAGTCCTTCTCCATGAGAAAAAAAAGTGCAATGTTTAAACTGCACCTTTTTCTTCTTAACCTGAACCCTGCGTTATTCTGAAAGAGGGTTTGAAATCCTGCCCATAAAAATTATCGTATTGGTTGTTATTTCGCGGATAATATATATAAAGGGCCTGTTGATATCAATTAATAATGGACTATCCGGCCCGATTGAAGTATTAATAATGGTTACAACAGTTGCAGCGGCAGCTTCTGTTCCTTCTTCATTTGTTTCGATAAAAGTCTGATGCAAAACTGAATTAATGCACAAAGGTGCATCAGCAATATTTATGAAATCGGCAGAATCAGTAAAAGCAATGGCCATGCCCATATCGCCGAGTATTTCGTTCAGTGTTTTTTTGTATTTGTATTTGAATCGGGGCATGTATAAATTCACTTTCCTTGAAGAAAGTGAATTTGTCCATTCATTGAATTTTGATTCACTAACGTTAGCTAAAAAGGATGTATTTAACTGGTTATCAGGCATAACTACATCCATCACAAAGTTTCCCTGGCCATAAGGAAGCTCTACCATGATAAATCCTTCACCCTGATACACTTTATGAGTTTCTGCCTGACTCATTGAAGGCACCTCTAACTGACTGCCGTCTGCAACGGTAAACTGGTGCGGCTTTGTTTCTGTTTCATTGAACTCATATTTCCACATACCTTTAAAATATATTGCATTTATCAGGAGCATAACCGTTGCAGGGTCGAGTTGGTCAATCATATCTTTTATCAATCCATTGGTATTATCTTCAATCCATTGATTTATAATGGATGGTGTATTGGTGTCTTTTATATTAAATGATTTTGATTCAGCCATATAATAATTAACAAGAATATCAATGAAGGCTTTTTTTACACTGAAGTTTTGTTCAGTCCATACCGAATTGGCTATCTTCATTGCCACCTTTTTATCAACCGACAGAAGCGCTGCCGTAAGGTCCTTATATGAGTGATTTAGCTCCTCGATGCTTATATTACTGACTCGTAAAGCTTTAAGGATTGAGTCGCGTGTAGCGCCATTTGCGCCGTTGACAGTCATCGAAAGGGCATAGGAGATACTAAGAGGAGAAATCATTATATTCTTTTCAGGCGGTTCATTTTCGACGATTTTCCTGAAAATATCGAAGGCAAACTCGTTACCCGATTTCACAAGAGCAACTTGTTGGGCGGTCAGGTTAATCGGAACAGGATCCCCTGGATTATCGTCATTGCCTTTTTCACACGAGATTGATAAAGAAGTGGGAATTAGCAGAATTCCAAAAAAATAAAACACTTTTGATGGTTTCATTATTGCGGCATATATAAATTACTGATAATAAAACAAAAACCATGCCGTTTATTTGACTGTCTTTAACTGTTTTCTTTGCCGTAAAATGCTTCTCTGCCTGGATATTTGAACTTTCGTACAGCTATTTCCTGAGGATAAATAAAATAGTCCAATTCAGCTTCAGCACAAAGACGGTTATCATTATCAAACAGACTACATTTGATTATTGCACTATTGCTGCTCATTTCTTCGATGTGTGAAGAAACCGTAACAGCGCCTTTGTTTATATGAACAGGATGATGAAATTTAATATTCATTGATGAAGTAACACCTGCCGTATTCCCTTTGGTATAAACAGTCCATGCAGCGGTTTCATCGAACAGTGTAGCTATTATACCTCCATGCAGCATATTAGGATAACCCTGATAAATTTCGGAAGGTTTCCATTTTGTGATTAGTTTATCATCGTCTTCCATGAACTCGAGCTTCAACCCTGATGGATTGAAAGGTCCACAGCCAAAGCACCTGTTGATTTCCGCTTCAAAGGGATTGATTATTTTCCTTATCATTAAAGTTTATCTTTTTTGATTTTTCGCGATATATTTTAAGTTGGGTAAATGAAATAATAAGCATTATTATACCAAGAATAACGAAGAGAACCAGAATCATGAATGACGGCTGTTTTATTCCGAAAATAGGATGTTTGAGGCGATAAATATAACCGTAAATTGCAATAAAAAGTACTAAAGTCGAAATAACAAAAGAGGTAATAATAGTTGTTTTATCTAAAATTCGTGTGGTTTTATATAAATCTGTATGCCGGAACTTGGAGTATGAAGAGTGAGCATAAGCATTTGCCCGTCTTCGAGCCTGTTCACTCCGGTATCTTCTCCATTCTTCCATGGTAATTCCTGCATCATAATCACGCGAGTTTAACCGATTAAAATTTGAAATCAGAAATTCATAGGCTTCAGTAGCGGCAATAAATATATCCTCGGCTCCTGGTTTATGATTGACATCAGGATGATATTCCCTAGCTATCCTGCGATATGATTTTTTTATCTCTTCAATAGAACAACCTTTAGCAAGGCCAAGAATACCGTAATAATCGGCCACATTCATAACTGAACATTATATTTCCCCGGTTTACTTTATATAATTACTTCCACTATTCAAAGAAATACTTTTGCAGGTTAATTCAAAAACTAAATTACAAGATACGACAATCTGAGCAAAATAAAAAAAACCGTAGTATAAGGATAAAGAATTTATTCACTAATCGAAATTATATTCATTCCTTAGTCAAGGGATTATTTTACTATTCCTGAAAATCCCATAAATGCGAGGGAAAGAATTCCTGCAGTGATGAGTGAAATAGGTGCTCCTTTCATTCCTTTTGGTATATTAACAAGTTCAAGTTGTTCTCTTATTCCTGCAAGAATTACAAGGGCGAGGCCAAAGCCTATAGCTGTTGCTCCGCTGTAAACGACCGATTCAGCGAGGCTATAACTCTTTTTTATAACAAGAAGTGAAACTCCGAGAACCACGCAATTGGTAGTTATGAGCGGAAGGAATATACCGAGCGCCTGATAAAGTGGTCTGCTTATTTTTTTAAGTACTATTTCAACCATCTGAACAAGGGCTGCAATAACAAGTATATAGGTTATTGTCTGCATAAAAGCAAGTCCGAGTTTAACAAGAATAAAGGTATAAATCAGATGAGTAACGAGAGTTGAAAGTACGACTACAAATACTACTGCGCCAGCCATACCTAACGAAGTGCTTATTTTGTTCGATACGCCAAGAAAAGGGCAGATGCCAAGAAATTGTGAAAGAACTACATTGTTTACAAATATGGCGGAAATGATAATTAGTATATATTCCATGTTTTAAGCCTCCTGTGTTTTTTTGATTTTATTGACTATAGCTATAATATATCCAAGGACGATAAAAGCTCCCGGTGCCAGTATGAAAACAAGGATTCCGTCGCCCTGAATTATTTTATGTCCCAATATAGCGCCGTTTCCAAGCAATTCACGTATAATTCCCAATACTCCAAGTGAAGTTGTAAATCCGAGTCCCATTCCGGCTCCGTCGAGGAAAGAAGCAAAAACACTGTTTTTGCTTGCAAAGGCTTCTGCTCTTGCGAGTACTATACAGTTAACAACGATCAGCGGGATGAATATCCCGAGTGTATTATATAATGCCGGAACAAAAGCCTGCATTATAAGGTCAACTATTGTTACAAATGATGCTATTACTACTATAAATGCCGGAATCCTTACTTTGTCGGGAATGACGCCTGAGAGCAATGATATAACAACATTTGAACAGGTAAGGACAAAAGTAGTAGCTAATCCCATACCTATTCCGTTTAAGGCCGAAGTTGAAGTGGCCAGCGTGGGACACATTCCAATGAGAAGTACAAGTGTGGGATTCTCTTTTAAAAATCCTTTTGTGAACTCATTAATTTTGCTCATAACAATCCTCCTTTCTTAAGTGTGTTGTATGCTCGTTCAAGAGCATCGCAGAAAGCTCTTGAACTTATTGTTGCTGCTGTGATAGCGTCAACCTGTCCGCCGTCTTTTTTAACTTTAAGGCTGAAGTTTTCAGGATTTTTTCCATTGAATTGTTCTCTGAAGGCTGGGTCGGTAATTTTAGATCCAAGTCCAGGAGTCTCTTTATGTTCCAGAACACTGGTATTGATGATTGTGCCGTCGGGCGCGAACCCCACCATTACTCCTATGAATCCACTGAAGCCCTTTTGTGTTCCACTTTTTACAGCATAACCTACAATTTCATCGCCCACCTTTGCAGGATAAATTTCAAGTGAATCGCCATCGTCTGTTGGCAGTAGAAACATTTCGCTGCCCGGGTTATTATCGAATTCAGGCACAACAGCTTTAACGGCTTCGAGCTTATTTTTCATATTTGTGGCTTCAATAGGTTTTTTTGTAATTTCATAAACAAAGCCGAGCGCTGCAGAAGCTCCAATTGATATAAGCGTAAGTGACAGCACCATGTTTTTAAGAGTTGATTCAATCTTTGCCATGTTTAACCTCCTCTCCGAATCGTTTGGGTTTAATATATGCATTCATGAGTGGAACAAAAGCATTCATTATCAGAATTGCAAAAGAAACGCCTTCGGGATATGCTCCAAACACTCTTATTAAAATCGTTATCACTCCTATTCCAATACCGTATAAAATCATTGCAGCCGGCACCATAGGAGAAGTAACATAATCGGTCGCCATGAATATTGCTCCCAGAAGAATGCCTCCGGTAAGAATATGGAACAGGGGATCGGCATTTTTTTCAGGATTAACGAGCCAGAGTATAGTTGTAAAAATAACCACAGTTCCGATAACTGCCACCGGTATATGCCATGTTATTACTTTTTTAATAAGCAGATATGCAAAACCGATAAGCAATGCCAGAGCAGCTACTTCTCCCATCGAACCTCCTTTGTATCCGTAAAACATTTGCATATGACTGGGTACCTGTTCCATAATCTGCGAGATGTTTTCTCCGTTTCGTAAACCCTGTTTAAGAGTTCCGAGAGGTGTCGCTCCCGTTACCACATCGGTATAACCTTTTCCTTGTTTTTGGGGCTGCCCGTCAGCCGTTGTTACTCTGGCAGTAGTATCTATTTCTTTATCTTTATTTCCTTTTCTCTGCATTCCGGGTCGTTCTTTCTCTATTGAAACTATTGAGGATTCAATAACCTCGTTAGAAGCTCCTGTATTGAATCCTGAAGGTACCGGCCACGTGGTCATCTGAACGGGAAACGATATCAGAAGGAAAACACGTGCAACAAGCGCAGGATTAAATGGATTATTGCCAAGTCCTCCGAAACTCATCTTCCCTACACCAATTGCTACAAGAGCACCGATAATAATCAATAATACCGGAAGATTTGAAGGAACATTGAATGCGAGTAGTAAACCTGTGACAATTGCTGAACCATCAGTTATAGTAACAGGTCCTCTTATAAGATATTTTTGGATTAAGTATTCAAAAATAACGCACGACAGAACAGAAGTTAATGTAACAATAATAGCTCCCCAGCCGAAATAATAAACTGCAGCAATCAGTGCAGGGATAAGAGCAATAATGACGTTATACATCATTTTTTTTGTACTATCCTTTGCATGAATATGCGGAGAGTTGGAAACTTTTAGCAAACGACTCATTTCTAAATGATTATTTTATATTTTTTTCTCGTATCATTTTCATTACGGTGGTTTTGCCCAGCCTTATATAGTCGAGCAAAGGTCTGTATGCAGGGCAGATATAACTGCATGATCCGCACTCCATACAATCGGTAACCATTTCGTCTTGCATTCTTTCGAAAAGACTTTTTTCTGCAAGCGACATAAGGAGATATGGTTCGAGGTTCATAGGGCACACACGAATACACTTACTACAGCGAATACATTGTCCAAAAGGAGTTCTTGTTGATTCTCCATTGGCAAAAACTACAATTCCTGATGTGCCTTTTACAATCGGCACCTGAAGGTTGTTTAATGCTTTTCCCATCATAGGTCCGCCACTTATTACTTTAATCGCATCTTCAGGAAGCCCCCCTGCGGTATCAATAAGCTGAGATACCGCTGTCCCGACTCGAACTATATAATTGCCGGCTCTTTTTAGCGAACTACCGCTTACTGTGACAACTCTTTCAATGAGTGGCTTGTTTTTCTGTACTGCTTCATATACTGCAAAAGCAGTGCCGGCATTCTGTACTACCACGCCAACATCAATAGGTAATCTGCCTGAAGGAACTTCACGGCCGGTAACCGCCTTTATTAATTGTTTTTCGCCGCCCTGCGGATATTTTACCTTTAGAGGCTGAATAAAAATATCCCCGTCACCTTTAACCAATTCATCCAGAAGTGAAATAGCATCGGCTTTATTATTCTCGATTGCAATAATTGCTCTGTTTACTCCGAGAGCTTTCATCATTATCCTTGTGCCAACGATAATTTCATTGCCCTTCTCAAGCATTAGCCTGTGATCGGATGTCAGATATGGTTCACATTCAGCACCATTTATTATAAGCAAATTGCATTTCTTATTTTCAGGCACTTTTAATTTTATATGTGTCGGGAATGCTGCGCCTCCAAGCCCTACAATGCCTGCATCCTGAATTTTCTTAATTATCTCTTCAGGAGTATCTTTTATCTCTTCGATTAAATCATTACTTCTATCCACTTCTGATATCCATTCATCTCCAGTTACATTAATAAAAATACATAACTGTTTATATCCGGAAGTATCAATAGCATTATCAATTTTTAAAACTGTTCCTGAAAAAGAAGAATGGATATTTGCCGAAAAATATCCTGCAGCCCTTGCAATAAGCTGACCTGTTAGTACTTTATCACCGCGGTTTACTATTGGAATTGCAGGTGAACCGGAATGTTGTGCAACAGGTATAATAACCGATGCTGGTGGTGGTAATGTCTCAATGCGACAGGCAGCTGTCAGTTTGTTTTCAGGCGGATGGATACCGCCTTTCGGGAATGTTTTTAATGCTTTCAAAATTTCTTTATTATAATTTTTATTATTATCTTTAATATATTATTCTTCCTTCACTGGTTCTTGAATAGTTTCGGTTTTAGCTTTTCTGGGTGGAA
>JAGPFZ010000004.1:72463-89007 GCA_018056245.1 Bacteroidales bacterium | reverse complement strand
TCTGAGCTGAAATACATAGTACCGGAATAAGCGCTATTGCAGTAGAAAAAACTTTTTTCATAACATATCTGTTTTGATATACATTTATTAATCCAAAGGTATTTATAATTTTGAAAAACATTCTAAGCAGTATGTTTTAAACTGAGGAATTAATTTCAGAAATTGGTTATTGGAGATATGAAGCTTTATTCATTCAATATTGCAAATTTTAAAGTTGACGGCGGTGCGATGTTCGGTGTGGTACCGAAAGCATTATGGTCAAAAACTTATCCCGACGATGGGAACAATCTTATAACGCTTGCTCTCCGTTCACTTATTGTCGAAACGGGTGGGCATAAAATATTGATTGACACGGGGTGGGGAGATAAACAGGATGAAAAGTTTTTCAGATATACGTACATACATGGAGGCGAGGGACTTATTGAAGGCTTGAGAAGGCGAGGATTCGAGCCGGAAGATATCACAGATGTCTTTCTTACGCATCTTCATGCCGACCATTGCGGCGGAGCCGTTAAGAAAGGTAATAAGGAAGGGGAATATGAAATGACTTTCCCGGAGGCTATATATCACGTAAGCAGAGCACAATGGGAATGGGCGGTAAAAGGCAACCTGCGCGAAGCCGACTCATATCCTGAAGAAAATATTCTTCCAATAGGGCAAAGCGGCAGGCTTAATCTTATTGAAGATGAGTGCGAACTTTTCCCCGGATTAAGTGTGATAATGTGTTATGGCCATACACCCGGCTTAATGATTCCGATAATAAAACATAATGATAAAACAATTGTATATACAGGCGATCTTATACCTACTTCGGCACATTTACCTCTTTTATGGAATATGAGTTATGACGTTGAATCGCTCAAAACTATCGGAGAAAAACAGAGAGTTTTGGAAGAAGGAGTAAAAAACAATTTTATACTATTTTTCCAGCATGACGAACATGTCGAGTGTTGTACCCTTCAAGAGACTCCAAAAGGGATAAGGATGAAGGAGAAGTTAAGGTTCGAGGATGTTTTCTAAAAATTTGATATATATACTTATTATATAATCCCCAATATTTACGGCAAACATTTAACATTATATTTCTTTTTAAAATGGCTGATTTCATATACGAAGAGATTTTTCAAAGGAGTTGGGAGTCCATCGGGTATCGTTTACTTACAAAAGATTATGTTGAGACCATTGAATATGGTGGCCGCAAAATTCTGAAAGTTAACCCCGAAGGGCTTGTTCTGCTTGCCAGCGAAGCTATAAATGACGTATCATTTTTTATGCGTTCCTCTCATCTCGAAAAACTGAGGCAGATCATTGATGACCCCGAAGCATCGGCGAATGATAAATTTGTGGCATATACGATGCTTAAAAATTCAGTCATATCTGCTGAAGGCGATTTACCCTGGTGCCAGGATACGGGCACAACTATAGTATTAGCAAAAAAAGGCGAAGACGTTTATACAGGTGGGGAAGATGCTTTATACATTTCGAAAGGGATATATGAGACTTACAGGGATAAGAACCTGAGGTATTCTCAGATAATCCCCCTTTCCATGTTCGAAGAAGAAAACTCTGGCACCAATCTACCGGCTCAGATTGAAATATTTTCCACTATGGGTAATGTCTATGAGTTTCTTTTTATTGCGAAAGGAGGGGGTTCGGCCAATAAAGTATTTCTTTATCAGGAATCGAAAACGCTTCTGAATGAAGAGTCGCTTGAAAAATTTGTAAAGGAAAAGATTAGAGATATCGGCACTTCTGCCTGTCCACCTTATTATCTTGCACTTGTCATCGGCGGGTTATCTGCAGAAATGACACTTGAAACAGTAAAAAAGGCATCGGCCGGTTACCTTGATAATTTACCCGTTACGGGAAATGAAAGCGGGAGAGCTTTCCGGGATATTGAATGGGAGAAAAAGATTGAAAAAATATGCCGTGAGTATGGTGTGGGAGCTCAGTTCGGCGGCAAATATTTTGTTCATGATGTAAGAGTGATACGCCTTCCGAGGCACGCAGCTTCCTGTCCGGTTGGTATGGGTGTAAGTTGTAGTGCTCACAGGAACATACAGGCGAAAATCACTCAGGATGGCATATTCATTGAGAAGCTCGAAAGAAACCCTGATAGGTTCATGCCTGCCGGAGCACCTGAATTCGGTAAACCGATTGAAGTAAACCTCAACAGGCCTGTAAAGGAAATAATAGCAGAACTATCTAAATATCCTTTAAAGACAAGGCTAAACCTTACAGGAACGCTTGTTGTTGCACGCGACATGGCGCATGCACGGATTAAGAAAATGATTGAAGAGGGGAAGCCCATCCCTGAATATTTCAAAGATCATCCGATATATTACGCTGGGCCTGCCAAAACACCTGAGGGCATGATATCGGGTTCCTTCGGCCCCACAACAGCCGGCCGTATGGACGACTATGTGGAACTTTTTCAGAGTCTTGGAGGTTCACTTGTTATGATAGCCAAGGGAGAGCGTTCCAGGGAGGTTGTAGAATCGTGCAAAAAGTATGGAGGCTTTTATCTTGGTACAATAGGCGGAGCTGCTGCCATTGTCGCAAAGGAAAACATCAAATCGGTAGAATTAGTTGATTTTGAAGATCTGGGCATGGAGGCAGTGAGAAAAATATATGTGGAAAATATGCCTGCTTTCATCCTTATAGACGACAAAGGAAATAACTTTTTTGATGAGTATAATAAATAAATAGGCTATTTATAACTATTCGCTTCTATTTAAGAAGCTCGATAATAAAAATATCGTGTCTGTCAAATTCTCGCCAGTATTTTATAGTATTTTTTCTCACCAGCTCCCAGTAAATGTTGCTATCGAGGCCATATACGAAATTGATTTCTTTCAGTTCGTCACTTATTTTCTTTGCAAGTTCAGGTTTAAGAGAGAGTTTAATAATACGGTTCATATATTTGAATTCCGCAGCGGGAGCAGGGGAATCGTTTTTTACGGTCAGAAGGCCGTGGCCTGGTGTTGCCCCGGTGCTTACCTGTAATCCGTCATTCATACAACTAAGAGGCGTGGTTGAACCGGCGTAAGAAAAAACTTCAAACTCATCTACACCTATATTAAAATATTCTCTTGCTCTGATACCCATCTTTACCCCAATGGTTGCAAACACACCAAGATGGCGGTGAATCTCGCAAGTTATTACACCCGAATACCATTCATCAACTCCGTATCGCTCAATTATTTCCTCCACAAATGGCTGTATATCATCAAAATAAAATGACCCGTCGAGCGGCAGCTCTTTGATTATCTGATTTCTTGGCACAGTTTCACCTTTAAGGATTTTTATATATCCTGTTTCCAATGCCTTTATATCATCTATTATGTTTTCAGAATTATTGCCTGATGTGGAGGGCCGGAACAATTCGGGGTAATGAAGAAACAGCGGTACTAATTCGTCATTTATTTCGAAAGAATATTTATGTCCGTTCCCAATTTCGGAGCTGAAAAAATCTGTAATTTTTTTTGCATAAGGTGATATTATATTTTGAATTTCATTTTGAAATTCTTTATCATAAAAAGTAATATTAGAATCACTTGAAACAGTTTTAACAGGAATCTTTTCATTAAGTATTTTTTCTGAAGATGTTCTGTCGGCATTAAAATTGAATCCTGATGAATCATTTAATCCTTTGCAGCTCCAGACAATTTCTTTTACATGATTCCGGAATTCCGGTATATCTCTTAGAGCACCTGCAGCTGTATTCATGCTGCCCAGACAAATAAAAGAAATATCTGATTTTCCATTTGTAAGGATATCTGATATTACCTTTATATAATATGGTGCCATATCGGCATCAATACCTTGTTCGTCGCCCCATTTATATTCGATGGCTACAGGGAATATAGCTGTGGCCTTTGTATTATTTCTGTTTATACCAACAGGAATTCCCTCGTGATAGAGTGAGTTAAGCAGGCTTTTAACTTTAATGAAAGCATTTTCAGCACTTAATGTTCCGGATGAGGTTGTTATTGCTAATACCCTTACGTCGGGAGAAGCAAGCATCATACAAATAGCTCTCATATCGTCTACCCCGCCGTCGGTATCAATAATTACATAATGAGATGGCTTCCACGGATGTGCTGACAAGCTAAGACACAGAAAGATTGCTGATACGATAGAAATTATTTTTTTCATGAAACTCTTTTTTATTTCAATTCAAAATTAATATAATAGACTGTTACAAGAATAAAAATATTCTATAAAAGCAAATCGCATTATTACAGAAAAAAAATTTTTCTATCTTCATGCGGTTGATTACTGTTCTTTATGAAGAAGTTTTTGAAATTGTTTATTCCCGGGCTTATTGCCGGACTATTGATTTACTGGGGCTTTGAAAAGGCGCTCGTTTTAACATCTACCAATGAATTCTGTATGTCGTGTCACGTTCATCCGGAAGCCGATAATTCGTGGAAAAGATCAAGCCATTACGAAACAGCATCAGGTTATAGAGTTTCATGTGCCGAGTGTCATTTACCTCCTAAAGGGCAGGGTTACATTATTGAAAAAGCGAAAACAGGGTTACGCGATCTATGGAGTTACTGGACAAAAGATTCTGCATCGTTCGACTGGGTTGAACGGCGGAGACTGGAAAACGCCCGCAGATATACCTATGAGAGCAGTTGCACAAAATGTCATGAGAATCTCTTCCCGCTGGAACTAAGCAAAGAAGGTGCAGAAGCACACCTTTATTATAATCAGAATAAACAAAAAATGGCGGACCTTCATTGTATTAACTGCCACCTTAATGCAGGGCATTACATTGAAGGTTATACACATGGAAGCAACGTAATTTTCGGTATGGTTTCATCGGCTCCAAAAGAAATATTTATTGAACCGACAAATGTTACAAAATTCGAATCATTCACAGAACAGATACCTGGTTCATCCGTTTCCTTCAGGATGATAGCCATACCGGGCGGCCGGTTTATGATGGGTAGTCCTTCATCTGAACCTTTCAGAAGAGATGATGAAGGGCCTGTAAGAGAGGTTGAAATAAGTCCATTTTTTATGGGTGAGATTGAAGTTTCATGGGATGAATATCAGGCATTTTATGGACAGACGGCGTCGGAAGGAAGAACTACCGATACCGAAGGGATAAGAAAAAGAGGACCTTCGGATGTTGATGCGATAACAGGACCCACTCCACCCTACGGTCAGCCCGATCAGGGCTGGGGAATGGGACAAAGACCTGCAATTTCCTTTACTTACCATGCAGCAGAAACATATTGCAAATGGTTATCTATGGTAACAGGTAAAACTTACAGGCTTCCAACAGAAGCTGAATGGGAATATGCCTGCAGAGGAGGTACGACAACTCCATATTTTTTCCCCGGCGATCCTCAAAAATTTCAGAAAACCGGTTTTATGGCCAAAATATCTAAAAATGATACGTCCGTTATTAATAGTTATGTAATATATCGCGAAAACAGCGGCTTGCGAACTCAACTTCCCGATAGGGTAAAGCCTAATCCGTTCGGACTTAAAAATATGCTCGGTAATGTTGCTGAATTCTGTTCCGACTGGTATCAGCCGGATATTCTAGCACAATATCCCGAAGGACTGATTGTTAACCCTATGGGACCTGAAGAAGGAACAGAACATGTTATAAGGGGTGGTTCCTATCTTGACCTTGCAGGAAGAACAAGATGTGCGGCACGCGATTATACAAAGACGGACGACTGGCTTAAAACTGATCCACAAATGCCCAAAAGCATCTGGTGGTATTCCGATTGTTTTTATGTGGGATTCAGAGTGGTATGTGAGTATGATACTAAAACCGGAAATCAAAATTCAGAGAATTGAAAGAATATAAAAGATATTTTTTAAAAAAATTATTATATATTGTATTTTATAATTAAAGGGCACCTCGAAAAACTACTTTTTTTGATGCCATTGTTTGACACAAATATATTAAATGGATTTCTAAAAACTTAATTTTACCCCCTTATTTTTTATTTATTTAATTATCAGATACATATATAAGTACATCTTTCACCTCTGGACATACCTATCCCATAGCAACCACTATTTTTAATTGAGTACAGCGACTGATATTGTAAGTAAGGTTCATTAGCCCGATTTTTGCTGTAGCTCTTGCAATCCCAATAGTGCGGACAATGGAGCCATGCATGCTGTTTTCTACAAAGCCGAACACATGTTCGACCCTTACGCGTGTCCTGGATTTCTCTTTATTATTGGCTTTCTGTTCTTCGGTTAAGGGTTTGTTGCGGTACCCTTTCTCAACTATTTTGTTGATGACTTTTTTCTTTTTGTAAACCGTTTCCTGATCCTCTCCTGTATAAGCGCTGTCAGCATAAAGCGGTTGTCCCTCATCTTTCTCTGTCAGCAATTGTTCCATAGCTTGCGAATCATATACAGATGCATCCGTAACAATAAATTCTTCTATGAGTTTAGTCTTTGTATCGGCTTTTACATGGTTCTTATAACCGTAAAAAGTATTGTTGTTTTTCTTAGTCCATCTGGCATCAATATCTTTCTGTGCTAATTTATGGGGCTTCACTTTCCACTCCGCTGGCGCTGTACCTGTCTCTTTAATATGCTTGTTCTCTTCGCGGGTATTTCGTTAGCGTGGAGCCTCTACAAAGCTGGTATCTATCATCTTACCTTCGTTGGCAAAAACTCCTGCCGCATCAAGGGTTTCATTGAAGATTTTGAACAGGCCCAGGATCACATCTTTTTCTATAAGCTGCTCCCGGAACAACCAAAATGTTTTACTGTCAGGAACCTTGTCACTTTTCTTCAATTCCAAAAACCGCTTAAAACTTGCCCGGTCAACAATTTGATATTCCAACTGGTCATCAGAAAGGTTATACAACCCTGTGAAATAGCGAAGCTATTATTTCACAGGGTGAATGATAAGGGCTTTGAACAATGTCAATCTATTGAATGAGGGGCGGCCTCCCTTCGATAAGTCCCTATCTTCATTTTTAAATGACTCATATATAGGTGATTCAAATATTTTCCAGTTAATAAATTTATCCAATTTTCGCAGCGGATCACCAAGCTTAGTAAGCTTTTCCATTAAAAAATGGTCATCAAACAGGCCTAAATCATTTATATTTTTCATCTCGTGCTTTTCTTGCCAAGGTATAAAACATAGTCAATAAAATCAACTTTATGTTATTAACAATAAGGTATATATATCAACAATGAGTTTTTAGAGATGCCCTTAATTTAGTTGGTAAAGTTATTGAATTATTAATATTTTTACTTGTTAAAGAGAACTTAAAAATCATAAACAAAAATTAATTACTAAATCCAACCAGCATGAAAAAATCAAGTATTTCAAGAAGGAATTTTCTCGGCAAAGCGGCAGCTGTAGGGGCTGCAGGGGTGGTAGCACCAGCAATATTAACCGGTTGTACGTCAAAGGAAAAGGAATGGGTAGTTGTTCCTGAAGCTACATGGCTCGATCAGGCGCCTGACGGTCCGGTGCTTAAAGCCGGTTTAATCGGATGCGGCGGACGCGGAAGAGGCGCTGCAATAAACTTTCTCAATGCCGGTCCAAATCTACAGATAGTTGCTCTGGGCGACACTTTCAAAGACCGTGTTGATGAGACAAGGGCAGCAATTTTGAAACAGAAAGGACAGGAAATCCCTGAGGACAAATGTTTTGTCGGCTTCGATGCCTATCAGAAAGTCATTGATGCAGGAGTTGACATTGTTATAATGGCTACACCTCCGTCATTCCGTCCCGAACATCTTGAAGCTGCTGTTGCCGCCCGTAAACATGTCTTTGCAGAAAAGCCTGTCTGCGTGGATCCAGTCGGAGCACGTTCGGTTATGGCAACTGCACTTAAGGCTAAAGAGCTTGGACTTACAATCGTTACTGGTACGCAACGTCGCCATCAGCGTAATTATGTGCATAATTACCAGCAGGTTAAGGCCGGAATAATTGGTCCTATTGTAGGTGGAAATGTTTATTGGAACGGTGGTAAATTATGGCACCGCGATAATATGCCTGGGTGGACAGAGATGGAATGGATGATACGCGACTGGGTCAATTGGTGCTGGCTCTCGGGCGACCATATAGTCGAACAGCATGTGCACAACCTCGACGTTATGAACTGGTTTATGGATGCTCACCCTGTTGCTGCCCGCGGAATGGGTGCAAGGCACAGACGTGTTACAGGCGATCAGTGGGATAACTTCAGCGTAGATTTTGTATTCGAGAATGGAGTACATGTTCATAGTATGTGTCGCCAGATTAACGGTTGCTGGAACTCAGTTTCGGAAAGACTCCAGGGCACAAATGGCTCGACCAACTGTATTGACACAATTTTCGATCTCAGTGGAAATGAGATATGGAAATACAATTATCCTGTCGGTGAAGATGGTCAACCAAATACAAGAGCTCTGAAAGACCCTTATGTGCAGGAACATATTGATATGATAACAGCTATTCGTAATAATCAGCCATTCAATGAGCTTGAAAATACAGCTATCTCAACCATGACTGCCATTATGGGCCGTATATCTTCCTATACCGGGAAGGAGACGACATGGGATGAAGTAATGAATTCCGATATGAAACTTGGGCCTAAAGTATATGCATTCGGGCCTGTTGATATTCCCAAAACAGTACCTGTTCCAGGCGAAGCCTATGATCCGGTAGCTGAAAAGAAAAGAGCTGAAGAAAGAGCTGCTGCTGCCAAGGCCAGACAAAAGCAACAGGCAGGCAATTAATGTTTTAATATTTTAATAATAATAACCGGAGAGATTGTTATGAAAAACTCACGGAGAGATTTTATTAAAAGAGCAACTACTACAGGAGCCGCTATTTTAGCTGCTCCTGCAGTTTTTGGCTCATCGGCTATGCCGCAACAAAAAAAGGCCAAAGATGCTGTTGTACCTTTTAAGCTCAAATATGCCCCGAGTATCGGCATGTTCCGACAGAATGCGGGACAGGACCCTATTGACAGTATAAAATTCTGTTATGACCAGGGATTCAGGGCAGTGTTTGATAACAACTTCATGAGACGGACTCCCGAAGAGCAGGAAAAGATAATGAATGAGCTGAACCGCCTCGGCATGGACTTCGGCCCTTTTGTCCTCATGGCAGATTCAGGTAAGCAGGACTTTGTACTGAATACAACGGAAGTCCGCGATATGCTTATAGCAAAAATGAAAGAAGGAGTTGAGGTTTCAAAAAGGACAGGTGCTAAACTGGCTCTCGTTGTTCCCGGAAGATATGATATGAGGCTCCCTATGGAGTATCAGACAGCAAATGTGATTAATAACCTCCGATATTGTTGTGATGTAGTGGAACCGGAAGGAATGACAATTGTACTTGAACCGCTGAATCATTATGTTAATCATCCGGGTGTTTTCCTTACCGGAATTCCACAGGCCTACGCCATCTGCAGAGCAGTCAACAGACCGTCATGTAAAATTGTAGATGATATTTATCACCAGCAGATTTCCGAAGGTAATCTCATATATAATATTAATGCTGCCTGGAGTGAAATTGCAGCTTTTCATCTTGGCGACAACCCCGGCCGTAATGAGCCCACAACAGGTGAAATAAACTTCAAAAGTATTTTCAGACATCTTTATAACAAAAAGTATAACGGTACACTTTGTATGGAACACGGCATCAGTCAGAGGGGTTCTAAAGAGGGTGAGTTGAGAGTTATAGAAGCATATCGCGAATGCGACAATTTTGAGGTGTGATTGAGTTGAACCACCCTGGTCCGATGATAATCAGGACTCTACTCATTTAATTTTCTTATTTCTCTTCCTGTTGGAGGATACCATGAATTCACCAAAGGGGAAAGAGGTGGTAATTAACAATATTATCGCATGTTTAAATATTGTACTTCTTTTTTATCTCTTCAGTAACATTTTCAGTATGCTGAAAAGTAAACCTGTTCTCAAACTTCAGAGCCGTAAATTCATGAAAGGATTTTTCCCTTTTCTTCTGCTTATTCTTTTGTCTCTAAATTCTTTTTCTCAGGCAGGAACACATACTTACCTGCATATTCCGGTAATAGACCTCAATGATGAAACATTTCGACAGGTAGTTGTTGACTGTGAAGAAGGTCAATACCTTGGTCATCCTACAACAGTTCTTCTGGAAGACGGTAAAACAATGCTTATAGTCTATCCTAAAGGCCATGGTAAAGGAGAAATAGTTTACAAAAGAAGTATAGACGGCGGATTGACATGGAGTGAAAGAATTAAAGTGCCGGAGAGCTGGAAGACATCGAAAGAAGTACCCACAATTTACAGGGTGGAGGATGAGACCGGCAAAAAACGAATTATTATGTTTTCTGGCCTTTATCCGGCAAGAATAGCAGTATCGGAAGACGATGGAAATACATGGAGTGAACTTAAAGAAATTGGCGACTGGGGTGGAATTGTCGTTATGTCGTCAGTTTTTCCAATTAACACAAGTGAGGGCCATTATATGGCTCTTTTCCATGACGATTTACGATACTTTACTTCCGACGGACAAATAAGATATGACGAAGACAGAAAGAAATACGATCGGCGTCTTTTTACAGTTTATAAAACAATATCCACTGATGGCGGCGTTACATGGTCGTTTCCAGATGTTATTCTTAGCAGAAGGGACATGAATCTGTGCGAACCCGGAGCAATAAGGTCACCAAATGGTAAACAGATTGCGGTTCTTTTAAGAGAAAATAGTAGAAGGACAAACTCACAAATAATTTTTTCTAATGATGAAGGTAAAACATGGAGTACACCCAAGGCTCTGCCAAATGAACTCAACGGCGACAGACATGTACTGAAATATGCTCCTGATGGCAGGATTTTATGTGTTTTTCGCGATCACAGTCCTTCATCGCTAAATGGAAATATTGAAAAAATTGCTGCCGAAAAGAAAATAAGCAACCTGAGCGAAGTGGCGAAAGAAACCGGACTTGGAAGTCCAACAGAAGGCGATTGGGTTGGGTGGGTAGGTACATGGAACGATCTGACCAATGACAGGCCTGGTCAGTATCGGATAAGATTCAAGGATAATACCAATGCATGGGACTGTTGTTATCCTGGCTTCGAATTATTACCCGACGGAACGTTTGTGGTAACTACATACGGACATTGGGAAGAAGGAAAACAGCCATATATATTAAGTGTAAGATTTACACTAAAAGAACTTGACCAAAAATTGAAAATTATAAAGAAATGAAAATTAAATCGGTCTTAATAATTGCCGCGCTTTTAATTTCGGGAGTATTTTTTACAGGTTGTGGCAAAACTGAAATACTTTATGCCGGTCGGTTTACAAAAGGTGATGAAAAAGGTTTATATGTTTTTGAGTTCAATACCAGAAACGGTTCATTAACTCTGAAATCACAAGAAGATGTCGGGCCAAGTCCGTCATTCTTTTGTCTCAGTAAAAATAAAGCTCTTCTTTATGCACTTAACGAAGTTATGGAGTTTAAAGGTAATTTCGGTGGCGGATTGACGACATTGCGTATTAACCCGGGAACAGGTGCTATTGCTGAAAAGATAAACGAAATGCTCATTCCCTGGGCTGGTCCATGTTATATATCCCTTTCTGCCGACACAAAGCATTTATTAATTGCCAATTATCCAAATGGTTCGGTTGTGGTGGTGAAACTGAACAATGAAGGAATTCCTGAAACAATTTCAGACACAATATTATACGTGAGAGAGGAGCCTGATCGTTCCCATGCTCACATGATAAAGCACGATCCAGCTGGGAAATATATTTATGTTACCGACCTTGGACTTGATAGAATAATAACCTACCGACTCGATACTGTTATGGGGATACTTGTTGAAACTGAAAACGGAATAACCACTTTACCCAAAGGTTCAGGACCCCGCCATTTTGTTTTTAATACTGACGGTTCGAAACTTTATGTCATCAATGAACTTGCATCAACAATTGCTGTATTTGATGTTGACGAGACAACCGGTACACTTTTGCCTGTTCAGACTCTTAAAACAATTTCGGATGATTTCATTGAAAATAATTACTGTGCCGAAATTGCAATCAGTAAAGATGGTAGATTTCTTTATGGCTCAAACAGAGGCGAAAATACAATAGTAGTGTTTCGGATTTTACCCGATGGCAAACTTGAGTTTGCAGGCAGAACTTCATGCGGTGGAAACTGGTCAAGGAATTTTGTTATAGACCCTGACGGCAAATTTCTTATTGTCGGAAATCAGAAATCGGGAGATATTGTAGTTTTCAGGATTAATAAAAATACAGGATTGCTAAAAGGTCCAATAAAATCAGCTAAAATGCCCGATGTAGCATTCTTACTATTCAAATGAATGGATTTAACAATTATTTTTTCTTTTTTCATATTTATATTTGAAGAACAATTAGTTTTATAAAAGATAATTGATTAGTATAAAAAATAATGAATCGTAGTAAACAGATATCTAATTTACGGAATGAAGATAAACATTTTTTTGACGTCATAGTAATCGGCGGCGGTGCTACGGGGTTGGGAATAGCACTCGATGCCGTTACAAGGGGATATAAAGTTCTCCTTCTTGAGAAATCAGATATTGCAAAAGAAACTTCTTCACGAAGCACAAAGCTCGTTCATGGAGGAGTCAGGTATCTTGCACAAGGCGATGTTCTACTCGTAATGGAAGCTTTGAAAGAACGGGGAATAATGCTCCGAAATGCTCCTCACCTGACCTCCGATCAGGAATTTGTTATCCCTGCTTACACATGGTTTGATGTAATATTATATACTGTAGGCCTGAAATTTTATGATATCCTTTCGGGAAGGTTAAGCCTTGGTAAATCGTATTTTATTAATAAGGAAAAAGTAATTTCACGGCTCCCTAACATAAGGAGGGAAGGTCTGAAAGGAGGTATAGTATATCATGACGGAAAGTTTGACGATTCAAGAATGGCAATATCTCTTGCGGCTGCATGCGTAAGACATGGAGGAACCGTATTGAATTACTTTGAGGTTAAAGATCTGATAAAAGATGAGAACGGAAAAGTTAAAGGGATAAAAGCTTATGATGTAATATCGAAGGGAGAGTATTTCATAGAATCGAAACTTGTTGTCAATGCAACAGGTGTCTTCGTTGACGATATACTGAAAATGGATAATCCTGCTGCCAAAAGTATTATTAAACCAAGTCAGGGTGTCCACATTGTACTTGATAATTATTTCCTTCAGGGCAATTCCGCTTTGATGATACCGAAAACTGAAGACGGACGAGTTCTTTTTGCAATCCCTTGGCACGGTAAAGTTATTGCAGGCACTACCGATACTCCGCTTGATAAAATCAGTTCCGAGCCTGTCGCCTTTGAAGAAGAGATTATGTTTATCCTTCGGAATGCCGGCCAATATCTTGTTAAAAAACCTGAGAAGAAAGACATTCTCTCCGTTTATGCGGGTCTGCGTCCTCTTGCATCCGACCCTGATAACCCTCATTCAACAAAGGAAATATCCAGAAGGCATAAAATTATAGTGTCAAAGTCAGGGCTTATTACAATTACCGGAGGGAAATGGACAACCTACCGACGAATGGCTGAAGAGACACTCAACGCTGCCATTAAAGCAGGAATAATAGAAAAACGGAAATGTATTACCCGAACCTTGAATATTGATTCGGTTCCTGAAAACCTGCCGGATGACAGACTTCGTTTTTATGGAGATAAGGCTAAAGAAATTATTGATATTATGAATGAAAATCCTGAAAATGCTGAAAAAATATCTGAATTTTTACCATATACAAAGGCTGAAATTATATGGATATGTCATAATGAAATGCCTGTCGAACTGGAAGATATAATGGCAAGAAGAACCAGATCCATTTTTCTTGATGCAAAAGCCGCAAGGAAAGCTGCTCCTGCAGTGGCGAAGATAATGGCAAAAGAATTAGGTTTTGATGAGAAATGGGAAGAAGAACAGAAAGAAAATTTTGACCAACTTGTAAAAAACTATATTAGTCAGTAATATTTTTGAATATTATAATAATAAATTATGAATGGCTATATTCTTGCTCTCGATCAGGGAACTACAAGTTCAAGAGCGATTATCTTTGATCATAACGGACAGATTTTAACTTCTGCACAAAAAGAATTTAATCAGATTTATCCTGAGCCCGGTTGGGTTGAACATAACCCTCAAGAAATTTGGTCGTCTCAGGCTGAGGTTGCTGATAGAGCATTAAACCAGGCTGGAATTAAAAGTCAGGATGTTGTAGCAACTGGAATTACAAATCAGCGTGAAACAACTATTGTATGGGACAGGAGTACAGGCAAACCTGTTTGTAATGCAATTGTATGGCAGGACAGACGTACTGCTGATTACTGCGACCGGCTTAAAGAAGAGGGAGTTACAGAAATGATCAGGGATAAAACAGGGTTAATTATTGATGCTTATTTTTCTGCAACCAAGGTTAAATGGATTCTTGATAATGTGAACGGGGCACGTTCCCTTGCCGAAAAGGGACGTCTTGCATTTGGAACTGTAGATTCATGGCTTGTGTGGAACCTTACCGGCGGGAAGCTCCATATTACTGATGTGTCGAACGCCTCAAGAACTATGTTGTTTAATATAAATACATTATCATGGGACAAAGATCTTCTTAAACTTTTTAATATCCCTGAAAGTATTTTACCTGAAGTAAGAACTTCAAGTGAAATTTATGGTCAAACAAGAGATGTTTTGGGTTCGTCTGTGATGATTTCCGGTATAGTAGGCGACCAGCAAGCGGCATTGTTCGGGCAGATGTGTATTGAGCCTGGAATGGTTAAAAACACTTATGGCACCGGTTGTTTCATGATGATGAATGTTGGTGATAAACCAGTTAAATCGGAAAATAAACTTCTGACAACAATAGCCTGGCAGATAGGTAATGAGATCCAGTATGCCCTCGAAGGTAGCATATTTATTGCCGGTGCAGTAGTGCAATGGCTGAGAGATGGATTGGGGATAATAAAGAATTCTGCAGAAGTTGAAGAACTTGCCAGTAAAGTTGAAGACAGCGGTGGTGTTTATTTCGTACCCGCTTTTGCAGGGCTGGGAGCCCCGTACTGGAATCAACATGCACGTGGAACCATTGTAGGTATAACCAGAGGTACATCATCGGCACATATAGCTCGAGCTTCACTCGACAGTATAGCTTATCAGACCCTTGAAGTTCTTAAAGCAATGGGAAAAGATTCATTAATAAATATTCATGAACTCAGAGTTGATGGCGGGGCAACTGTTAACAATCTTTTGATGCAGTTCCAGTCGGATATTTTACAAACAAAAGTAGTTCGTCCAAAAATTACGGAAACAACTGCTCTTGGCGCTGCATACCTGGCAGGACTCGCAACAGGATACTGGAATAGTAAGGATGAGATTAAAGAACAATGGCAGATTGACAGGATTTTTTCTCCTGCTATTGATAGAGAATCAGCCGAAAAGCTTACAAAGGGATGGGACAGAGCAATTAAGACTACAATTTCGTGGGCAGAAGAAGAAAGGTATTAGGCAGTAGGCGGAGGGCGTCAGGCGAGTTGTGATAGGCGAGTGACGAGAGAAGTTAGGAAGAAAGGGAGAAAATGCAAAATGAAAATTACAAAATGAAAAACGATAAACGAAAAACTTAAATTAAAGTACAAATGAATGACAATTATTCTTAAATGAATAAAATCTAAAATATTTAAGTATGAGTCAGTTTTTTGCAGAATTTATTGGAACAGCCATGATTCTTTGCTTTGGAAGCGGTGTTGTGTCAAATGTGCTGCTTAAAAAGACCAAAGGCAACAACAGCGGATGGATTGTAATAACCTTTGGATGGGCAATAGGTGTGTTCACCGGTGTTTTGATTGCTGCGGATGCAAGTGGTGCCCATCTTAATCCTGCCGTGACGCTCGGCCTTGTCCTGGTGGGAAAATTTTCATTCTCCAAAATGCCTTTATATTTATTAGCTCAGTTGCTTGGTGCCATGTTTGGTTCAAGTCTCGCATGGCTTGCCTACAAAAAGCATTTTGATGAAACAACAGATGCAGATGCAAAACTTGCAGTGTTTTGCACAATACCTAATATAAGAAGTTATTGGTATAATTTAATTACTGAGATTATAGGAACATTCGTTCTTGTTCTGGCAGTACTTTATATGGCACAACCGGAAGTGGGGCTGGGTGCACTTAACGCTCTTCCTGTGGCTCTTGTTGTGCTTGGTATCGGTCTGGCACTCGGAGGTCCTACCGGATATGCTATAAATCCTGTCCGTGACCTTGGCCCCAGGATAATGCATTTCTTTTTACCAATAAAAGACAAACGAAACAGCGACTGGAGTTATTCGTGGGTGCCAATAGTAGGTCCAATGATAGGAGCCTCTATTGCATCAGCTACGTTTTTACTTATTGGCGGTTCATAAAAAAATCCCCTGCCGCCTTGCGGCAAGGAATTTCTCTTTGTAGCGGGGGGAGGATTGTTCGCGTTGCTCACGTTCCTTTTGATTTTGCTTTACAACGAGAAATTCCTCGCCACGCTTTCAGCGTGAAACGGGTCTTTTTGTTTGATCCATTGTAT
>JAGPFZ010000004.1:72066-72363 GCA_018056245.1 Bacteroidales bacterium | reverse complement strand
CAAAAATCCCCTGCCGCCTTGCGGCAAGAAATTTCTCTTTGTAGCGGGGGGAGGATTGTTCGCGTTGCTCACGTTCCTTTTGATTTTGCTTTACAACGAGAAATTCCTCGCCACGCTTTCAGCGTGAAACGGGTCTTTTTGTTTGATCCATTGTATGGGCAAGCCACCCTACTCTGTCTAAAACAAAAATCCCCTGCCGCCTTGCGGCAAGAAATTTCTCTTTGTAGCGGGGGGAGGATTGTTCGCGTTGCTCACGTTCCTTTTGATTTTGCTTTACAACGAGAAATTCCTCGCCAC
>JAGPFZ010000004.1:0-71966 GCA_018056245.1 Bacteroidales bacterium | reverse complement strand
GCTTTCAGCGTGACACGGGTCTTTTTGTTTGATCCATCGTATGGGCAAGTCCGCCCTACTCTGTCTAAAACAAAAATCCCCTGCCGCCTTGCGGCAAGGAATTTCTCTTTGTAGCGGGGGGAGGATTGTTCGCGTTGCTCACGTTCCTTTTGATTTTGCTTTACAACGAGAAATTCCTCGCCACGCTTTCAGCGTGACACGGGTCTTTTTGTTTGATCCATCGTATGGGCAAGTCCGCCCTACTCTGTCTAAAACAAAAATCCCCTGCCGCCTTGCGGCAAGGAATTTCTCTTTGTAGCGGGGGGAGGATTCGAACCTCCGACCTTTGGGTTATGAGCCCAACGAGCTGCCACTGCTCCACCCCGCAGTATATCATATTTGGAAGAACTGTTTCGGGCTTTTGTACAACCTCCGACAGACAACAACCTCTTAATTTTAAGATTTACAAAGTTACTAATTTTTTACAAACAGATGATTTTAATAAAAAATATTATCAAATTAATTATCATATTGGTATTCACAGTTAGCTTAACAAGCTTCATTGAAAAGTTGAATATGCAACATATTAAAAACATGAATGATATATTGAAAGTATATTAACTATTGGATATGAAAGAGAATTGAGTGAAATAATAATTTTCTTGTTTTTCTTAAGCATATATTTCAATTGAGTTTATCAAATTAAAAATCATGTCAGGTTTATTATCTTTGTTGCCTTATTGCTTATGAAAATGGCAAAGGAAGAAAAGAAAAAAAGAAACTGGCGTGATAAATACAGATTTACTATCTATAATGATACTACTTTTGAAGAAGTCTGGAAAGTAAGACTTACCCGTTATAATGCTTTCATACTTACTTCATTAGTTATATTAATTATTATAGGGTCAACTGTTTGCCTCATTGCATTTACAAATCTTAGGGAATTTATTCCTGGATATCCGGATGTGGAAATGAGAAAAAATATATTGATAAGTGCTATAAGGCTCGATTCTCTGGAAAGGGAGCTGGAACTGAGAGATAAGTATTTTGCCAATCTTAATGCGGTTATCTCAGGTCGGAGACCTGAAGAAATTACGATCTCTTCAGATACAGGAAGGAAATATAGTAATATTGAATTTCGTAATATTCCTGAAACTAATCAATTAATATCTCAAGTAGAAGAGGAAGAAAAATATAATCTTATTTTTACTAGGACGAATGAATCGTCTGGGCTTGCAGATCTTCATTTTTTCACTCCTGTAAAAGGTATTGTTACGGGAAAATTTGATTCGAGAATAAAGCATTTCGGAACCGATATTGTTACACGTCCCGGATCAACTGTTTTAGCGGCTCTTAATGGTACAGTTATTTTTACAGGATGGACAATGGAAACCGGATATGTAATAGAGTTACAACATAACAATAACCTTGTAACTGTTTATAAGCATAATGCTTCTCTGCTTAAGGAAAATGGAGATTTTGTAAGAGCTGGTGAAGCAATTTCTGTAGTAGGAAGTACGGGAGAACTTTATACATCGGGTCCTCACCTTCATTTTGAAATATGGTATAAAGGCATTCCTCTGGATCCTGAAAAACATATTTTTTTCTAATTTCCAAATAAATTGTTTAATATGGATCGGCCAAAAAGAATTGCAATTCTTGGTTCAACCGGATCGATTGGGAAGCAGGCTCTCGATATTATAGCTAAATATCCTGACAGGTTCAGCGTGGAAGTTCTTACGGCCGGCAGCAATACAAGCCTTCTTATAAGTCAGGCAAAAAAATTTCTTCCTAAAACTGTAGTTATAGCAAATAAGAATTGTTATAAAGAAGTTAAGGATGCACTCTCGGTATTACCTGTGGAGGTTATGGCAGGGGTTAATGAAATAGAAAATGTGACCGTTAACTGTGATGCCGATCTAATCCTTGCCGCTATGGTTGGCTATGCCGGCATGAAACCGGTTCTTTCTGCCGTAAAAACAGGAAAAGACATAGCGCTTGCCAATAAGGAAACACTTGTTGTTGCCGGAGAAGTTATTATGCAAGCCGCTTCAAAATCGGGAAGCAGAATTATTCCGGTCGATTCCGAACATTCAGCTTTGTTCCAGTGCATGGTAGGTGAGAACAGAAAAACCGTAGAAAAATTAATCCTGACAGCTTCAGGCGGTCCTTTTTTGAATTACACTTACGAACAACTTTTATATGTGACCCCTGAACAGGCATTGAAGCATCCCAGGTGGGATATGGGAAGCAAAATAACAATCGACTCGGCAACATTGATGAATAAAGGACTCGAAGTGATAGAAGCAAAATGGCTTTTTAATATTGAGCCTGAAAAAATAGATGTTGTTATTCATCCTCAATCAATAATTCATTCTCTTGTTTATTTCCACGATGGCTCGGTGAAAGCTCAGCTTGGTATGCCCGATATGCGCATTCCGATTCTTTACGCTCTTGGCTTCCCTGAAAGAATTCCTTCCGACTTGCCAAGGCTTGACCTTACCGATTTGTCGTTTTTGACTTTTATGAAACCCGACATAACTCTCTTCCATAACCTGCCTCTTGCGTATGAAGCCCTCAAAATAGGGGGCAATATGCCTTGCATAATGAATGCCGCTAATGAAGTGGCTGTAAAAAGTTTTCTTGAAGGCAGAACAGGATTCTTACAAATATCAGATATTGTAGAATATACAATGGCTAAAACTACCTTTGTTCGTGAAATAAACCTTGAAATCCTTGAGTCAGCCGATTTTGAAAGCAGAGAAATAGCAAAAAACTATATTACAAATAATTTACAACTGAAAAGATGACTGTACTTATAAAAATACTTCAATTTATTTTAAGCCTTTCAATTCTGATTATAGTGCATGAATTTGGCCATTTCATCTTTGCGAAGATTTTTAAAACAAGAGTGGAAAAATTTTATCTTTTTTTCGATCCATGGTTTTCTATTTTTAAATTTAAGAAAGGAGAGACCGAATATGGAATAGGATGGTTACCACTTGGAGGATATGTAAAAATAGCAGGAATGATTGATGAGTCGCTCGATACGGAACAGCTTAAAAAACCTCCCGAACCATGGGAATTCAGGTCAAAACCTTCATGGCAGAGACTTCTTGTAATGGTCGCCGGCGTCTTGTTTAATTTCCTATTTGCAATACTCATTTATGTCGTGATTCTTTACAAATGGGGAGAAACATATTTACCCACTTCCAGCGTAAAATACGGGATTGTAACCGATAGTGTCGGATATTCAATAGGACTTAGAAATGGAGATAAAATTTTATCAGTTGACGGTCAGTATATAGATAATTTTTATCAGATTCAAAAGGAGATAATTCTCAATAACAAGAAAACGATCCAGGTAGAAAGAAATGGGGAAATAATCAATGTCAACATTCCACAGGCATATATCAATAGTGCAATAAAAGGAGGAGGACGAATTGAGCCAAGGCTTCCTTTTTCTACTTTTATTGTGAGCGGCTTTGGGAAAAATTCACCTGCAAAAGTTGCAGGAGTAAAAGAAGGCGATGAAATTAAAGGGGTTGATAATATCCAATTTGAATTCTTTGACGAGTTCCAGAATTACCTTATGAAGAATAAAGGGAAAGTTGTAACCCTGAATATTGTCCGAAACGGTGAGAATTTAAATATTCCGGTTACTGTAAATCAAAACGGACGCCTTGAGATAATGCGATCGTATGAAAATATTTTTGAGCTTAAGACTGTCAATTATAGCTTCCTGGAATCAATTCCAGAAGGCATTAAACTTGGTATTAGTACTATAGGTGATTATCTTAAACAGTTTAAGCTGATATTTTCGAAGGAAGCTAAGGGGTATGAGTCGCTTGGGGGATTTATTACTATAGGAAGCATATTTCCGGGAACATGGAACTGGCAGTCATTCTGGAATCTTACGGCCTTTTTGTCAATAATTCTTGCAGTTATGAATATTATTCCAATTCCCGGGCTTGATGGCGGACATATTCTTTTCTTGTTGTATGAAGTCATAACCAGTAGAAAACCAAGCGATAAGTTCCTCGAATATGCCCAGATAGCAGGTATGATATTCCTTTTTGCTCTGTTGATTTATGCAAATGCAAATGATATAGTAAGACTTCTGAATAAATAATATTTTCTATTTTGTTTTTATCAAAGTAATTGTAACTTTGTAATGTTTTTTAAAATTTAAAAAAATGGGAAAGATAGGACCTTTGGAGATTGTTTTAATTTTGTTAATTGTAGTGCTTCTGTTTGGCGGCCGAAAGATACCTGAACTTATGAAAGGCATCGGACATGGACTGAAAGAATTCAGGAAGGCTACCAAAGATGATCCTGAAGAGGAGAAGAAAGAAATTCTTAATAAAGATTAATTTTCAGGTTCATATTTCTGGTTTCTTTTTATCGGTGTAAAACCGGTTTTATTTATTATTGTGCATATTGTGTCCGAATCGAATATTTGAATATCGCCAGCACCGCTGATTACATTTTCTTCAATCATAATTGATCCAAGATCATTTGCGCCCGAATGAAGTGACATCATTGCAATTTCTTTTCCTACAGTAAGGAGTGAAGCCTGAATATTAGGAATATTATTTAACATTATCCTGCTTATTGCAATTAACCTGATATATTCAAGGCCATTGATACTATTAGTAATGTTTGAATCTCTGTAAAGCCGCGTATTCTTATGCTGAAAAGGCCAGGGAATAAAAGTGATAAAACCATAACTACCTTCAGGCTTTTCAGATTGCAATTCACGTAATTTAATTAAGTGTATTATACGTTCCTCTCTCGTCTCAACATGCCCTGCCATCATTGTAGCCGATGTTGGAATATTCAGTTTATGTGCTTCGCGCATCACTTCAAGCCATTCATCAACAGTTGCTTTCGCCGGCGAAATATTCTTTCTTACTCTTTCGGAGAGAATCTCAGCACCGGCGCCAGGCAAACTATCAAGGCCGGCATCAATTAATTCCAGAAGTACTTCCCTGAAAGTTAATCCTTCTTTTCTGGCAAGATATACTATTTCAGGAGGTCCTAAAGCATGAAGCTTCAAGGCCGGATATTCTTTTTTAAGCAAGATAAAAAGATTCTTATAAAATCCAAGTCCAAGATCCGGATTCATCCCACCCTGCAACAAAAGCTGTTTTCCACCCAGTGCAAACAATTGGTCAATTTTTTCCCGATACTGCTCTATAGTGGTTATATATGCATCATCCGAATTTTTCCGGCGACAAAAATTACAAAATGAACATTGCGAGAAACATATATTGGTGATGTTGACATTTCTGTCTATTATCCAGCCGACTTTATCGTCGGGATGAAGTCTTTTCCTTATCTGATCGGCATAGAACATAAGAAGCGAGGTCGGAGCATGATCATATAATATCATCCCTTCTTTAAAAGAGATAGGCTCCATCTTTATAGCACGATTAAGAATACTTTCAAATTTCATTATAAGATTGAACAAGTTTATTTTATATTGTTGATATATAAATGATTACAATTGTAGAAATTTCATGGAGAGAGTTAGATTTTTTAATTAACTTTACGCTTTCTCTCAAAGAGTTAATTTAAAATATTTTCGTGTATTGATGATACGTAAATAGTAAATATATATTATAATAGTCAAATTTATCAAGATTTTATGTTATTAAAATAAATTATTATGATAAAAATAGATGTAAAATCGGTATCTCAAATATCTCCTGAACAGTCGGTTATTTTTATTGTGGGGAATGAAGAAATTCCGCCTTATATAATGCTGAGCCGAAGTGAAAAAGAATATGCTGAAAAGAGGCTTAAAGAAAAGGATGAATTTGTATTTATTAATTCGTATTTTAAATGCACGTATATTGTCCCTTTGAATACTGAACTTACCGGATACAAGCTATTGGAGGATCTGCGAAAAAAAGCTTCAGTAATGAAAAAGCTAATCAAGTCAAACAGTCACTCTGAAATTGTAATTGCTTCGGATGGTTCGTTGAGTGGCGCAGAAGAAGCTTTTGCAGAAGGGCTCATACTGAGCATTTATTCATTTTCAAAGTATAAAACAAAAGAAGAAAAAAAGAATGGTGGGAAATTTCCTTCTAAAATTCTTATTTATAATATCGGGGTAAATCAAAATATATTGTGGTTAAGTACGCTTTGCGAAGCTGTTTATATGACACGCGATTTAATAAATGAGCCGCCGAATTATCTTAATGCTAATGCATTTGCCGAAGAAATAAAAAAGATTGGAAATTCGGCAGGTTTTTCTGTGGAAGTATTTTATAAAGAAAAAATTGAAGCTCTAAAGATGGGTGGTATTCTTGCTGTGAATCGCGGAAGTGTTGATCCACCTGTATTTTGTATCCTCGAATGGAAGCCACAAAAAAGTGTAAACAATAAACCTGTGGTACTTATAGGTAAGGGCATTATGTATGACACCGGAGGTTTGAACATAAAAACCGGGGAATATATGAGCCAGATGAAGGCTGATATGGCTGGTGCCGCCACAGTTGCAGGTATCATGTATGTGATTTCAAAGTGTGAATTGCCGGTTCATGTTATTGGATTGTTGCCTGCAACCGATAACCGCCCCGGAGGAAATGCTTATACTCAGGGAGATATTATCAGAATGTTTGATGGTTCAACCGTTGAAATAGGGAACACCGATGCAGAAGGAAGGCTTTTGCTTGCCGATGCGATAAGCTATGCCTGCAATTACGCACCGGAGCTTATTATAACTATTGCCACATTAACAGGTTCTGCGGCTATGACTTTTGGGAACCAGGCTATTGCAGCAATGGGTAATGCAGATGAAGAGTATTTTAAAATACTCGAAGAGGCTGGGAATGATGTATATGAAAGAATCGCCTGTCTGCCTTTCTGGGATGAATACAGTGAATCTTTGAAATCGGATGTGGCAGATATTAAGAATAATGGCGGGAGAGAAGCTGGTGCAATCACTGCCGGCAAATTCCTCGAATCATTCGCAAAATACCCATTAATTCATCTGGATATTGCAGGAACCGGTATTTTAAAGAAAGACGACTTTTACAGATTAAAGGAAGGACCTGGTTCAGGGCTAAGGCTTCTTACAGTTTTTCTTAGGAAACTTGCTTCGGGTAAAATAAATAATAAATAGTAAAATGGAGAATAAACAGATTATTGTCGGAATAACTCATGGAGATATCAATAGCATTGGCTATGAAGTGATTATTAAATGCCTGCTCGATAACAATATTTTTGACATTTTTGTCCCGGTTGTTTATGGTTCGCCAAAAGTGGCAGCCTATCATAGGAAAGTATTGAATATTGAAAATTTCAGCTTTAATTCCATCCGCGATCCAGGTGAAGCCAATAATAAAAGAGCTAACATAATTAACTGCCTTGGTGATGATGTAAGAGTAGAATTGGGAAAGTCAACTTCTCATAGCGGAGAAACAGCATTTATTGCTCTGGAAAGAGCTGTAAATGATTTGAAAGAGGGGAAAATAGATGTTCTGGTTACTGCTCCTATAAACAAAAAATCAATCCAATCAGCAAATTTCAATTTTCCCGGCCATACCGAATATTTGAAATCAAAGTTTGGTGTAGAAGAAGTACTTATGTTTATGATAAGTGAAAACATGAAGGTCGGGATCGTCACGGGCCATGTACCACTTAAAGAAGTACCCCGACTTATTACTTTCGATGCCATACTGCAGAAACTAAGAATTATGAATAGTTCTCTTGTGATTGATTTTGCTATCCGCAAACCAACTATTGCAGTTCTTGGACTGAATCCTCATGCCGGCGATAATTCACTTCTTGGAAATGAGGAAGCGGAAATAATAATCCCTGCAATCCAAAAAGCAAGAGAGGAAGGGATAATGGCATTCGGGCCCTTCTCGGCCGACGGATTTTTTGGAGCAGGGATATTCGCTAAATTTGATGCTGTGCTGGCAATGTATCACGACCAGGGACTTACTCCTTTTAAAGCTCTTTCATTTGATACCGGAGTAAATTTTACAGCAGGTCTCCCTGCAGTAAGAACTTCACCTGTGCATGGGACCGCATTTGAAATTTCAGGTAAAGGAGTAGCATCAGAAAATTCTTTCCGACATGCTATATATCTTGCATGTGATATTTATCGAAATAGAAAAATGTACTCTGAGATTACCAAAAACACTCTGAAACATTCTGAAGTTGATATTCATTCCGGACATCCTGAGGAACTTCCACCTGAAATTAATAGCCTTGACCTTGAACAACTGATATGATTAATTACATTATCGGAACAATAACAGAACTTTCACCGACTTACGTAGTTGTAGAAACAGCAGGAATAGGATATTTTATAAATATATCTATTAATACTTATTCAAAGCTTGAAAATAAAACAAGTTACAGAATTCTTATTCACGAAGTAATTCGTGAAGATGCCCGTCAGTTTTTCGGTTTTGCCGATGAGGAGGAAAGAAATATTTTTCGTCATCTTATTTCAGTTTCAGGTATAGGAGCAAATACCGCCCGTATGATACTTTCATCGCTCACACCGGCCGATATAACTAAAGCAATTAATGAAGCAAATGTAAATCTGCTGAAAGGAATAAAAGGTATCGGAATCAAAACTGCACAACGAATTATAATTGATCTTAAGGATAAAATTGGTAAACAGAAATCTGCTGCCGAAATATTCATTGGTGAGGACAATACCAAACATGAAGAGGCGTTATCTGCATTAGTAATGCTGGGTTTTTCCAGAAATGCTGTCATGAAAGTTCTCGACAGGATTATCAGTGAAGATAAAAAGTTAACTGTGGAGGAACTTATCAAGAGAGCATTGAAAAACTTGTAAAAAATATTGAAATCTTGTTTTTCATATAAAAATCTACAGCAGATTTTCCGTATCGTATTTTCTGCAATCTTTAGCTTTATTATCTTCCTTCAGTCTTATGGACAAAATGTTACTCCCCTGGATACAACAAAAAAACAGGTGCTTAAACTAAAAGATATTTCAGGGATCCCATGGGAAAATAGTACAAGTTCGCCTCTATTTCTTAATATTCCTAAAAACATAACTTCAAAAGTCGTATATGATCCTGATAAAAACGAATATATAATTTATCAGAAAGCAGGCTCTCTCGATTACCGGTTACCAGTGAGGATGAGCCCCGAAGAATACCGCAAATACGAATTCGATAGAGCAATGAGAGAATACTGGAATATGCGTCTTTCAGGTGATGAAACAGGATACCGTTCATCAATTATTCCACCAATCGAAATAGGCGGAGAGGCTTTTGACAAAATCTTCGGAAGCAATGTAATAAATATTATCCCTCAAGGTTCTGCTGAGCTCATTTTTGGAATTAATATCTCACGCACTCAAAACCCGGCTCTCTCAGAAAAACTTAGAAGTATTCCCACGTTCGACTTCAAGGAAAAAATACAGATGAATGTGACTGGAACCATCGGCGACAAGCTTCAGCTGGGGGTTAATTATAATACAGAAGCTATGTTCGAATTTGAAAACAGAATAAAGCTTCAGTATGCCGGTAAAGAGGATGAAATAATTAAGAAAATAGAAGCAGGCGATGTCACTCTTCCTCTTCCGGGAACTCTTATTACAGGTAGTTACAGCCTTTTTGGACTTAAGACAGAAATGCAGTTCGGAAAACTTACAATGACATCAGTTCTTTCCCAACAAAAAGGAGAGTCTTCGGTGATGGAAGTAAAAGGAGGCGCTCAAATAAGCACATTCGAAATATTTGTGGATAATTATGAGGCAAACAGACACTTTTTCCTGTCGCAATATTTCAGGGATATCTTTGATGATGCAATGAAATACCTCCCGATTATAAGTTCAGGCCTCAACATTGAAAGGATAGAAGTGTGGATAACAAATAAAACAAGCAGGTTCGAAGAAGGAAGTAATAGAAACATTGTAGCTTTTATGGATCTTGCCGAAAACAGCCAGCATATCTATAATGATATTCCTGCCTTTCAGCAACAACCAGGTGCAAGGCCAAATCCCGATAACTCTATAAACGGACTTTATGATGAACTAATTAAGAATTATCCGGATGTTCGTGAGATGGATAAAGTTACAGATGTTCTAAGTCCGCTTTATCCTGATTTTCAGACAGGAAGAGATTACGAGAAAATTGAAAATGCAAGAAAGCTTAATGAAAGAGAATACACGGTTAACAAACAGCTTGGATTTATTTCATTAAATACCGCACTTAATACCGATGAAGTCCTTGCAGTTGCTTTTGAATATACGTATAATGGCCAGACATATAAAGTCGGAGAGTTTTCAACCGACGGAGTTGCGGCACCCCAAGCGCTTATACTTAAGCTTCTGAAAGGAACGACACTTAGTCCTAAACTTCCTACATGGAAACTGATGATGAAAAACATCTATTCTCTTGGTTCTGGAAGAGTTGAAAGAAAAAATTTTGAATTAAATATATTATACCAGGACGACAATACAGGCAATTCGATTAATTACCTTCCGGAAGGAAACCTGTCGGATATAATACTTTTACAAGTATTGCGACTTGATAATCTCAATTCGAGGCTTGACAGAGAACCTGATGGTGTATTCGATTTTATTGAGAATGCTACTATTATGCCAGACCGCGGCAGAATAATATTTCCGGTAAATGAACCCTTTGGGAGTTATCTTCGCGAACAGTTTACGGATAAAAAGCTTGCCGACAAATATGTTTTTCAGGAATTATATGATTCGACTCAGACTATTGCCAGACAGATGGCCGAGAAAAATAAATTCAAGCTTACCGGACAATATTCTTCGGCGGCAGGCTCCGAGATACAATTAAATGCTACAAACATTCCACAGGGAGCGATTAAAGTAACTGCAGGCGGTGTAGTTCTAACAGAAAATAGCGATTACACGGTTGATTATAACCTTGGTACTGTGCGGATTATTAACCAGGCACTTATTGATTCGGAAACACCTATCCAGGTGTCGCTTGAAAGCAACCAGTTTTTCGGATTTCAGACTAAGACACTCGTCGGAACATATCTTGATTATCGCATTTCGGATAATTTCAATGTCGGCGGAACAATATTGCATTTGAATGAAAGGCCATATACACAAAAAGTCAATTTTGGCGAGGAACCGATATCAAATACAATATGGGGGCTGAACACTTCTTATAAATCACAATCACAGATGCTTACAAATGTAATTGATAAGCTTCCGTTTATCAGAACAAAAGCCCCTTCCGCAGTTTCATTTTTCGGCGAATTTGCCAATCTTGTTCCAGGTCATTCGAAAGCAATTTCGAATGCAGGGAATTCATATATAGACGATTTTGAAGCCAGTGAAATGCCTCTCGACCTTAAATCGTTCAATGCATGGACACTTGCAAGTATTCCTCAGGGTCAGGATATGATGTTCCCCGAAGCAAGGCTTAATAATAATCTTGCAAGCGGTTTTAACAGAGCAAGGCTGGCCTGGTATGTGATTGATCCTCTTTTTTTACGAAACGGTTCATCAACTCCTGAACATATTAAGAATAATCCTGATGAACAGTCGAGCCACTTTGTAAGAGAAATATTCGAAACAGAAATTTTTCCATATAAAGAAAGCCCGAGCGGAGTGCCAGCAACAATAGGCGTACTTAACGTTGCATTTTATCCTTCCGAAAGAGGCCAATACAATTTTGATACTACTCCCTCGGGCTATTCGGCAGGATTGAACAGCGACGGCTCGCTAAATAATCCCAGTTCACGATGGGGAGGCATTATGAGAGAAGTACTTACAAGCGATTTTGAGCAGTCTAACATACAATATATTAAGTTTTGGCTAATGGATCCTTTTGTGGAAAATTCTGACCATAAAGGAGGAGATATTTATTTTAATCTTGGAAATATTTCGGAGGATATTCTTAAAGATTCCCGCAAAAGCTTTGAAAACGGGCTGCCCGGGTCACCTGATGTTAAAAATGTTGATACCACCGCTTGGGGGCGTGTTCCTACAATTCAGGCTGTGGTGCATGCATTTGATAATGATCCGATGTCGCGTCAATATCAAGATGTAGGTTTTGACGGATTACGCGATGATGATGAAAAAACATTTTATGAGAAGTATTTGCAGAATTTAAGCTCTGTTCTTAGTATTGAGGCTTACAATGAATTTGAAAAAGACCCGTCGAACGACGACTTTCACTACTTCAGAGGTTCTGATTACGATAGAATTGGACTTAGTATTCTCGACAGATATAAGCGTTATAACGGGTCGGAAGGAAACTCCCCCTCTGCCGAAATGTCACCTGAGAATTATCCGACAAGCGGCACTACTCTTCCAGATATGGAAGATATAAACAGAGATAATACTCTGAGCGAAACCGAAAGCTATTATCAGTATAAAGTGAGCATGAGGCCTGAAGATTTGAAAGTGGGTTCGAATTTTATAGTTGACGAAATCGAATATACCGCAACATTTGCCAATGGGGAGAAATCTAAAGTGAAATGGTATCAGTTTAAAATACCTATTACCGATTATGAGAGAGTTGTGGGCTCAATCAGGGATTTTAAGTCAATAAGATTTATGCGGATGTTCATGCGCAATTTTGAGGAACCCGTTATACTGAGATTCGCGAAACTCGATCTTGTAAGGGCTGAATGGAGAAAATATAACATGTCATTTAAGGAAGGAAGTGAGAGGACTAATATCCCGGAACAGGAAGACGGTTCGTTTGAAATAAGTTCTGTCAGCATAGAAGAGAACAGTGGTAAGTTGCCGGTAAACTATGTGCTTCCTCCTGGTTTCACAAGGATTATTGATCCTTCAAATCCTCAGCTTCGTCAACTGAACGAACAGTCAATGGTGTTCAGGGTTCATGACCTTGAAGATGGTGATGCAAGGGCAGCATTCCGTAATATAAATATTGATATAAGGCAATACCGCCAGATCAGAATGGAAGTACATGCCGAAGCTTTAATAGGCGAGCCTCTTTCAGATAATGAACTTACGGCCTTTATCAGAATAGGCTCGGATTATAAAAGCAATTTTTATGAGTATGAGATTCCTCTCAAGCTTACTCCTCCGGGGAGATATAACAACGACAACGACAGCCATAGGGAAATTGTATGGCCTGAAGAGAATAGTTTTATAATTGACCTTTCAGTATTACAGGATGCTAAGCAGGCGAGGAACAGTGAAATGCAAAAACAAGGTTCGACACTGAGTGTTTCGGATGTTTTTATCTATTACGATAAGCAAAACAGAGTCTCAGTATCAGGTAATCCGAATCTTAGTAATATTAAAGTAATAATGGTTGGGATCAGGAATCCGGTTAAAACCAGGAATCCGGCATTAGACGACGGACGCCCGAAATCGGGAGAGGTCTGGTTTAATGAACTTCGCCTTAGTGATTTTGTTGAAAACAGTGGATGGGCAGCCAATACTCATTTGCAGGCACAACTGGCCGATATTGGAATTGTAGACCTTGTGGGTCAGACAAGCACACCCGGATGGGGCAGTATTGAAAAAAAGGTCAATGAACGTAGCAAAGAACAGATTCTTAAATATGATTTATCATCAACCATTGAATTGGGTAAATTCTTTCCCGAAGAAGCCAACATAAGATTGCCGGTTTATTTAGGATATTCACAGGAGAGGATACAACCCCAATTTAACCCTCTCGATCCTGACATCCCTTTAAAAGATGCATTGTTAAATGCGGAGACCAGAAAGGAACGTGATTCGATAAAGTCTATTTCCGAAGATTATGCTCACCGGAAGACACTAACAGTAAGCAATGCCGGCGTGAATATAAGGGGAGAAAAACCTCACCTTTGGGACCCTGCTAATCTCAGCTTCAATTATACATATAACGAGGTTTACCGCAGCAACATAAAAACAGAACTTGACCTTGAAAAAAACATTCACGGAGGTATAAACTATAATTATGAAAGCCAGCCAAAAAATATCGCCCCGTTCAGAAATGTCAGATTTCTTAATTCTCCAGCATTCAGGCTTATTAAGGATTTTAACTTTTATCCATTTCCAAGAAGCATCTCATTTCGTACCGATATTAGCAGGTATTACAATGAAGTCAAACTAAGAAATATAAATAATCCTTATCTGAAAGTGACACCATCATATCGTAAGGATTTTGAATGGAGCAGGATATATGATTTTAAGTATGATATTACACGGCAGTTAAAATTCGATTTCACAGCAACAAGTATTGCTCGGATTGATGAGCCGCAAGGAGGGGTTGACAGAAAACGTTATGCAACAGAATATGAACATTGGAAAGATTCAGTGCTTACTAATCTTAAAAATTTCGGTCGAACAACAACTTATACACACATTATAAATATTAATTACAATATTCCAGTTAATAAATTGCCTTTACTCGACTGGACTAATTCCAATTTGCGTTACGGTTCCGACTATACATGGCTTGCCGCTCCATTATTTCCTGATTCGATAAAATTAAATCCGGGCAATACAATTAAAAATCATAATGACCTGACACTTACCTTCAACGCTGCTTTCTCGGCTCTCTATAACAAGTTCAAGTTTTTAAGGAATATTGAAACAAACACCCGACCTGAGTCGAGGTTAAAGATGAAACCTGAGTTCAAAACAGTTACATATACAAGGGAAAAATTAAGTTTCAAACAAGGAGTAACTCGTGCTTTCACTCATAACCTTAAAACAACGGATGTTTCTGTGAAGGTATATGACAGTGCAGGAAGAGAAATTCCAGGGAAAGTGGCAGTTGTGAGTGAAAACAGAATAACTTTTACACCTGAACAACAAGCAGTCAATGCCAGAATTGTAATTGAAGGGAAAGTTGTTAAGAAGCGCAGCCCTGAAATTGTTGCTGGTGAATATTTTGTGAGGGCATTGATGGGAATTAGAAATGTATCTATTACACTTACAAATACACAAGGACAGATTCTGCCCGGATATTTACCTGAGACAAATTTCCTTGGGATGGGAAAATTTAATAATATACTATCACCTGGTTGGCCTTTTATTTTAGGTTATGGCGACAAGAAATTTTTCGACAGAGCGGTCGAAAACGGATGGCTTTCAACCGATACGTTATTAAATACACCAGTCTCATTTATTACAGGGCAAACTATTTCATTTAGAAGCATGATTGAACCTTTTCCTGGTATAAGAATTGATCTTACAGCCGACCGCAGGTACAACGAAGCTATTACGGCATATTATATAGCAGACAGGAACGGGAATTTTCCTGATAGCACACGCAACAGAATTGTTTCTGGTAATTTTACGATTTCGATAATCTCGTGGGGAACGGCTTTCGAAAAAATCTCAAAAAAGAATGATTATGTTTCACCTACTTATGAGGCATTCGTTAATAATACGGAAATTATTTCAAGGAGGAGAGCGGACGAAAGAAAGGCAATAGATCCATCTTATTATCCTGATATTGATCCTGTTAATGGTACTCCTATAGAAGGAAAATATAAAAACGGATTTGGAAAAACATCAAGGGAGGTACTTATTCCGGCATTCCTTGCCGCATATACAAAAACTGATCCTGAAAAGGTATCACTCGAACCATTTCCTTCAGCCTTAAAAATGATGCCAAACTGGAGAATTAATTTTGATGGTCTGTCGAGATTTGATTTTATCCAGTCGATCTTCAGATCTATCAATATATCACATCAGTATCGAAGTACTTATTCGGTGAGTTCTTTTACCACTAATCTCAAGTATAATGCTGATGAAAATGGAATAAGTTATGTAAGAGATTTTCAGAACAATTTTCTTTCGCCGTATGAGATAAATGTTGTCACAATTAATGAGCAGTTCAGTCCTCTGTTTAATGTTGACATGAACTGGAAGAATAATCTCACCACTCGATTTGAGTGGAGGAAATCAAGAACGGTATCCCTTAATCTTACAAGCAACCAGATAGCCGATGCGCGAAGTAACGAAATAATTGTTGGCTCAGGATACAGGTTCGACGATGTACAGATTATTATTAAAACAGGAGGCAGACAGAGAGCACTGAAGAGTGATTTGAATGTGAGATTTGACTTTTCGATGAGAGATAACAAGACAATAGCAAGAAAAATAATTGAAAATGTCAATCAGCCGGTTGTCGGATCAAAGGTTTTTACTATAGGTGTTAGTGCCGACTATGTTCTAAGTGATAGATTCAACCTTCAGATATTTGCCGATCATACAATGAACAATCCGTTTGTTGCGAGCACTTTCCCAACTTCTAATACAAATTTTGGTTTTAGCCTGAAATTTGCTCTTATACAATAAAATATAGTAAGGCCAGAATAAATAAATTTTGCCTGTTTGTTTTCATCAATAAAAATTTCTTTATTTTTGGATTGATGTTAACTGATTTTAAAAAACGTTAAACCATCTGATTATGAATATTCCGGAAAATTTGAAGTATACACAAGACCATGAATGGTTGAGAATTGAGGGAGATACTGGATATGTAGGGATTACCGACTTTGCCCAAAGCGAACTTGGAGATATTGTCTTTGTAGAAATCGAGACAGTTGGTGAAACCCTTAATAAAGGAGATGCTTTCGGTACTGTAGAAGCGGTTAAGACTGTATCCGATATTTTTATGCCGGTAAGTGGCGAAATTCTTGAAATGAACAGTGAGCTTGAAAAAAATCCCGAGTTTGTGAATAAGGATCCTTATGGTAAAGGATGGATGATATGTATTAAAATTATTAATCCAGCCGAGATAAACGATTTACTAAGCCCTGAGGAATACAGAAATCTTTTAGGAGGCCAGTCTGCCTGAATATTATTAAGGTTTGAGAAAAATAAAAGCTAAAGGGTTTTTTTAACTTCTACCTCCTGATAAGCTTCAATTATATCGCCGACTTTTAAGTCGTTATAATTTTGAATATTAAGTCCGCATTCAAGGCCGCTCACAACCTCTTTGACGTCATCTTTAAATCGTTTAAGTGAACCAAGTTCTCCGGTGTAAATAACTATGCCGTCGCGTATCACGCGTATTTTTGAATTTCTGTTTATTTTACCTTCCTTTACAAGGCATCCTGCGATTGTTCCTACTTTGGTAATTTTGAATACTTCCTTTACTTCAAGAGTTGCAACTATTTCTTCTTTTATTTCAGGCATAAGCATTCCTTCCATAGCCGATTTTATTTCTTCAATAGCATCGTAGATAATTGAATAAAGACGAATATCAATTTGCTCTTTTTCGGCAAGTTTACGTGCATTCATAGAAGGTCGTACCTGAAATCCTACAATGATGGCATTCGATGCTGCGGCAAGCAGTACATCGGATTCAGAAATTTGGCCTACAGCTTTATGGATTATGTTAACCTGAATTTGGTCGGTTGAAAGTTTAATAAGAGAATCGCTGAGTGCTTCTACTGAGCCGTCAACATCTCCCTTAACTATTATGTTAAGTTCCTGGAAGTTTCCTATTGCAATTCTGCGTCCTATTTCGTCGAGTGTAATATGTTTCTGAGTTCTCAGCTCCTGTTCTCTCTGAAGCTGTGCTCTTTTATTTGCTATCTCCTTAGCTTCGTGATCGCTTCGCATAACAATAAATTTATCTCCGGCCTGCGGTGCACCGTTAAGACCTACTAACATTACCGGAGCGGAAGGACCAGCCTCGTCAACCTTATTTCCTCTCTCATTGTAAAGAGCTTTTACGTGTCCATAATAACTTCCAGCTAGAACAATGTCACCTACTCTCAGAGTGCCATTCTTAACAAGAATAGTGGCAGTATAGCCGCGTCCTTTGTCAAGTGAAGATTCAATAACTGTGCCTTGTGCGGGCCTATTGGGGTTTGCTTTCAGATCGAGAAGTTCGGCCTCGAGCAGGACTTTTTCCAGAAGATGGTCAATATTTAGGCCTGTTTTTGCCGATATCTCCTGCGACTGGTACTTTCCTCCCCAGTCTTCAACAAGGTAATTAAGATTTGCAAGTTCCTCTTTGATTTTTTCAGGATTTGCATTCGGTTTATCTATCTTATTTATGGCAAATATAATAGGAACACCCGCAGCAGAAGCATGGTTAATAGCCTCAATAGTCTGTGGCATAACTCCGTCGTCGGCAGCAACTACGATAATTGCTATATCTGTTATCTGTGCGCCACGAGCTCTCATTGCAGTAAAAGCTTCATGACCTGGCGTATCGAGGAAAGTAATTTGCTTCCCTCCGTCCAGTGAAACGCTATATGCACCAATATGCTGTGTGATACCTCCTGCTTCACCTGCAACAACATTTGTATTTCTTATATAATCCAGAAGCTTTGTTTTACCATGATCAACATGTCCCATTACAGTTACTATAGGTGGTCTTGGCTTAAGATCTTCTGGTTTATCCTCCTCTTCCTCAATGTTTTCAAGAAGTTCGGCGCTTATGAATTCTACTTTATATCCGAACTCATCTGCCACAAGAGCCATTGTTTCTGCATCAAGCCTCTGGTTTATCGAAACAAAGAGTCCAAGGCTCATACATGTTGAGATAATATCTGTGACCGGGACGTTCATCATAGCTGCAAGTTCATTTGCAGAGACGAATTCAGTGACTTTAAGTACATTCTTTTCGAGTTCCTGCAGTTCGGATTTTTCTTTTAGTCTCTGGCTTATAGCCTCACGTTTTTCTCTTCTGTATCTGACTCCTTTCGTTTTACCTTTTGCAGTAAGCCGTGCAAGAGTTTCTTTTATCTGTTTTTGTACCTCATCCTCATCGATTTCAGCACGTACAGGTCGCTTCTTAAGAGGAGTTTTTATTCGTTCGGTTTTTTCAGTATTACCAGGTTTAAGTGGGACAATCTCTTTCTCCTTCGAAATTCTTTTTCTTTTTCTTTTATGTCTTATTTCTTCTCCTGATTCTGTTTTAACTCCCGTAGATTTTTTCTTTTCCTCAGCCGGAAGATTTATTTTTCCTAGAATAACGGGTCCGGCAAGTTTCTGACTATTAATGTGTATAAAACTTTCTTCTTTTTCTGTTACCGCAGTGTCGGGTGTAACTTCGGATTTAGATTCAGGTTCAGGCTCCACCTCAGCCTCAGCCTTGGCAAACTCAGCTTCTTTACCAGTTTTTTCTTCAACTTCAAATTCTGTAGGCTTTGCTGCTTCAATAGGTGGTATAATTGGTTCCTGCACAGTTTCAATATCTTTTTCTTCTATTACTTGTTCTATTTTTTCTCCTTTTTCAGTTTTTTCTGCCGGCTCACTCTCTTTTTTTTCTTCTGGTTTTATAATTGCGTTTTTCAACGTTTTCTCAAGGTCTATTTTGCCGACGACTTTTACTTCAGGTTTTGAAATCTCTGGCCGCTTTTCAACCTTTGCCACACTTGTTGCATCCTTGATAATTATTTCATTTTCAGCTTCAATTTCTTCCGCATGAGGTTTATTTGTTATATCTTCTAGTGATACCGTTTCTTTTTTCTTGTGAAGATCTTTCAGCATCAGTTTTTCTGATTCCTTTTTCACGCTTATATCTGTACTGTATTCTTTCACCAGAAGAGTGTAAGCCTCGGGAGGAATTTTTGTGTTAGGGTTAGGGTCAAGATTAAATCCTTTCTTATGCAGGAACTCCACAATAGTTGAAATTCCCACATTGAACTCGCGGGCAGCTTTGCTTAATCTTGTAACCTTTAAATCCTCACTCATTGATAACCTCCTGGTCAAATTAATTCGAAAAATAAAGTTCGTATTAATTTTGATTTTCTATTATTCAAATTCTGCTTTAAGTATATTAATTACTTCTTTTACAGTTTCTTCTTCAAGATCGGTCCGCTTTACAAGGTCGCTAACCGAGAGATTTAGCACACTTTTGGCTGTGTCACAGCCAATAGCTTTAAGCTCTTCGATTATCCATTCTTCTATTTCATCGGAAAATTCCTCGAGGTTTACATCTTCTTCATCCTCACCTCCTGGTTCCCTGTAAACATCAATCTCATATCCGGTTAACTGACTGGCAAGTTTTATGTTTAGGCCGCCTTTCCCGATTGCAAGCGAAACCTCATTTGGCTTAAGATATATCTCAGCTCTTTTTGTTTCTTCATTTATCTTTATTGATGAGATTTTTGCAGGGCTCAGAGCTCTCTGTATGAAAAGCTGAGTATTAGCTGTATAATTAATGACATCAATGTTTTCGTTTCGCAGTTCTCTTACTATGCCATGAATTCTTGAACCTTTCATGCCGACACATGCGCCAACCGGATCAATACGCTCATCGTACGATTCAACAGCCACTTTTGCCCGTTCACCCGGAACCCTTACAATCTTTTTGATAGTGATAAGACCGTCGAAGATTTCCGGAACCTCAAGCTCGAATAACCTTTCAAGGAAAACTGGCGAAGTCCTGCTTAATATGATATAAGGTGTATTATTTTTCATTTCGACCTTTATCACAACAGCCTTTATAGTATCCCCTTTACGGAAGTGATCAGTAGGTATCTGCTCACTTTTCGGCAATATAAGTTCATTTCCGTCATCATCAAGTACAAGGATTTCCTTTTTCCACACCTGATAAACTTCACCGGTGACTATTTCTCCAATCCTGTCTTTATATTTTGCATAAATATTATTCTTTTCAAGGTCAAGAATACGGGCGGAGAGGTTCTGGCGAAGTGACAATATTGCTCTACGGCCGAAATCCTGAAATCTCACTTCATCCGATACTTCTTCCCCAACTTCATAATCAGAGTCAATCTTTTTTGCCTCCGAGAGAGGTATCTGAGTATTGGGGTCTGCGAAATCCTCATCGGCAACGACCTTTCTGTTCCTCCATATTTCGAAATCACCTTTGTCAATATTCACAATGATGTCAAAATTGTCGGCTGTGCCATACTTTTTTATCAGAATACTCTTGAAGACATCTTCAAGAACACTCATCATCGTAGGTCTGTCGATATTCTTAAGTTCTTTGAATTCAGAAAAAGTGTCAGTTAAATTAAGATTTTCCATCTGTTAATGCCCTCATTTTTTATCTGAAACCAATCAATTCTTTTACTGATTTAATCTTGTCAAAATTAAATGATAAATATTTTATTTTATCAGATTCGAACTTTCTTTTCCCTGTCTGTTTGGGGTTGCATTCGAGTTCAAATCCGTTGTCGGTTATATTATGTAATGTCCCAGTATATCTATTGTTTTCATAATCAATTACTTCTACCGTTTTTCCTTGACTTTTTAAATATTGTTCCCTTACATGAAAGGGTGTGCCTATGCCTGGCGAAGAAACTTGAAGTTCAAAATCCTCTTCATCACGGTTAAGATTTCTTTCAAGGTATAGATTTAAATCTGCACATTGTTCAATAGTTATACCTTCCCTTGTATCTACAATTACAGTTATCTTATTTCTCTGGTTTACTTTAATATCCACAAGGAAAATATCCGTATCATTTATATACTGTCTGACAAGTTCTTCTATTTTTTTCTTATCTACCATTTAAACAGATAATAAAACAGGGGACTTCTGTCCCCTTATTTCAGAAACTTTTTGAATTGGCGACAAAGATAATAAATATTTTTAAATTATAAAAATCATTATTAATTATTTAATGATTAAATGCATAGTTTGATATAAATTTGCAGTAATTATATAAAGTATATAAAGGTTTTTGTGAATTAATTCCTTTATAATAAAATCAATGGATGAAATATAGAGATATATATCTGCCTGAGGAGCAGCAGGTTTTGTCGTCATGCACTTTATGTCCCAGAGAGTGCGGTGTTGACAGGTTTGAAGCTGGAGCGGGTTACTGTGGTGCCGATGCAGGGCTCAATATTGCTTCAATATGTATTCATCGTGGCGAAGAACCTCCAATAAGCGGTGTAAATGGCATTTGTAATATTTTCTTCGCCGGTTGTAATATGCGCTGTTTGTATTGCCAAAATTACGAGATAAGCCGGCATGAGTGTGCTTCGATGTGCCCTGAAATGGAGTTTGAAACATGCATTGACATAATTGAGCAAATCATGTCGAAAGGCATAAGAGCTGTTGGTTTTGTTTCCCCTTCACATGTAGTGCCACAGGTGAAAGCTATTATAAGAGGATTGAATTCAAGAGGATTGAAGCCTATAACAGTATATAATACAAATAGTTACGATAAAGTTGATACCATCAGGAGCCTTAATGAATTAATTGACGTGTATCTGCCGGATTATAAATATGTTACACCAGAAATTGCTTATAAATATTCCGATGCTTATAATTATCCTGAGATTGCTTTAAAGGCTTTGAGAGAGATGTATTTTCAGAAAGGTTCGGTTCTGAGAATTGGTGATGATGGAATTGCCGAGAGCGGGATACTGATCAGGCATCTTTTATTGCCGGGTCATACTGCCGAAAGCATAAAATTGCTAAGGAGCATTGCTAATGAATTATCACCAGGGGTAAGCATTTCGTTAATGTCGCAATATCAACCGACGCCTGAGGTTAAAAACCATCAGGTTATTGGACGTAACCTTTCTCGAAAAGAATACCAGGAAGTGGTAGCGCAAATGGAAAAGCTCGATTTCCGAAACGGCTGGCTTCAGGAGATGGAAAGCAATACAAACTACTTGCCCGATTTCAGCAGAGGACATCCATTTGAATAATATTTATATTTTAATGAAAATCTTATTTTTACAAAGCCAGTAGCAAATATACCATAGGATAGCCCATGAAGCGAGGCTTGTGATTATTGCTGTCGTAGTAGCACCGCTCCATGAGAAGAGAAGATTGCTGAACGGATTAACGATCCTGTTGCTTATAATTCTTGTAAAGCCGAGTTCACAGAAAAGATAGATAAATATCGAGTTCATTCCTACGACAATAAAGAACTTCGAGCCTTTTGTAAACTTCTTTTTTACATCAATGAGCCAGTAGCAGAAGCAAAGTGCAAGAATAGCCCAGCCGCCACTTGCAAATACAAATGAAACTGTTGCTATCTTTTTAATAATTGGCGTGATGTTAAGGAAATCGAGAGCGTAACCTATAATAAGACAAACTATTCCTGCAATAACAAGAGTCTGAATCTTTTTACTGTATGTCCGATCGCTCATAAGCAGTTTTCCGCACATCATGCCCCATGCGGTATGGGCTGTTGTAGAAACAAAGTTCAGTGTTGCCCATTCACTGGCTCTTTCAACGCCTTCTATCTTATTATTGAACCAGGCGCCAAGGTTTTCATATTTCACCCATGGGTGGTTAAATCCTTCTACAGGAAAAAAGCGATACGCAAGGTCTATTAAAACAAGAATTAAAAGTGTAAAAATCACCTGAAACCTGAAATTCTTATTAAGCAGGAAGAATGCCACAAGGTATGTTACCGACAACTGTGCAAGTACATTCTGAAATCTGAATACCAGTTTCCCTGCTTCGGTAAAATAGAGTGCCCACCCAAGAAAAAGAAGCAAAAAAGAACGCTTTATTGCATGCAAAGTAATTTGCCGTTGACTCTCTCCTTTTTTCAGTCTGTTTGCAACTGAAAAAGGTATTGCAACTCCGACTATAAACATAAAAAAAGGTTGTATTAAATCCCAGAAATGCAAACCATGCCATTCATGATGGTGAAATTGATTACCAATAAAATGAATAACCGGATTATTGAAGTCCAATAGATGAGCATAAAGACGAGTTGATTCGCCTATAAGTAAAAACATTGTCAGGCCCCGGAAAAAATCAACGGAAATAACTCGTCCCGGAAGCGGTGAAGAAAAGGTTTTGGATTCAGTACTCACATTATTTAATTTTACAGTTTATTTTCTGAAAAGTTGCAGATTTTAATCCAAATTTGCAATATTTTTGATTAAAATATCGGATAATAAATTAAAATTTTCAGTAAACCATAATGAAGAAGGAGGGAGAAATAGGAGATGGAAAGAATGTGTTAAAAAACAAGCTCTTTGTTATCAAAGTAATTTATATTTTTGTGTCAGCAAAAAAGACTGGTGATTTACAATACCAATAAGAAAAAAATAATAAATGATCCGGTTTATGGTTTTATAAATATTCCGGGAGATTTTGTTTTTGACCTAATTCAGCATCCATGGATTCAGCGTTTACGTAATATTAAGCAGCTCGGGCTAACGAGCTATGTTTTCCCTGGGGCAACTCATAGTCGGTTTCAGCATTGTCTTGGTGCGCTCCATCTTATGGATATGGCTTTGCAGACTCTGAAAAGCAAGGGTGTGAGTATAAGTTCCGAGGAAGAAGAGGCGGCTTTCATTGCTATATTGCTTCACGATATCGGACATGGACCTTTTTCACATGCACTCGAAGAGTCAATCATCAAGGGAATAACTCATGAAGAGATGTCTCTTTTACTTATGAGGAAGCTTAATCAGGAATTTGCCGGAAAGCTCAATCTTGCTATTGAAATCTTCACAGGACTTTATAGAAGAAAATTTTTCCATGAGCTTATTGCAGGCCAGGCTGATATGGACAGGCTCGATTATCTGAGACGCGATAGTTTTTATACGGGTGTTATCGAAGGATCGGTCGGCTCCGATAGGATAATAAGGATGCTCAATGTAGCTGATGAAAAGCTCGTAATTGAAGAAAAGGGTATTTATTCTCTTGAAAAACTGCTTATTGCAAGGCGGCTCATGTACTGGCAAGTTTATATGCATAAAACAGTAATTTCATCGGAGAATCTGCTTGTTAATACACTTAAGAGAGCAAAGGGACTGGCTATTAAGGATGTTGAAATACTTTCTTCTCCGGCGCTTAAGTTTTTCCTTTACAATGAAATAGGGCAAAATGAATTTTCTGGTAACGGACTATTTACTCCGGATTTTATTGCGTCGAACTTTGTAAGGCTCGACGACAGCGATATTCTTATTTCGGCAAAATACTGGAGTGATCATTCCGATAAAGTTCTTGCCGATCTGTCAGGCAGACTTATGCAGCGTAACCTCTTTGCAGTGGAACTTCAGAATGAACCGTTCAGTCAGGAGCGTATTGAAGAACTTCAGAGAAAAGCAATAAAGTTGCTTGATGTTAAACCTGATATGGTTCATTATTATGTATTTTCAGATCAGATATCAAACCTTGCTTATGCTCCGGACGGAACAAGTGAAATTATGATACTACTTAAATCGGGCGCAATTGCCAGCATACGGGAAGTATCCGATGCTTTTGATCACAGGGTTCTCTCGGAGCGTATAACAAAATATTTCCTCTGTTACCCTAAAGAATGTAGATGAGAAAAATAGTTATAATATGGAATTCACAGCATCATCAATTGCACAGTTTCTCAATGGTGAGGTGATAGGGAATCCCGACACCAGAGTATCGTCTGTTGCAAAAATCGAAGAAGGACGAGAAGGAGCAATTTCATTTCTTGCAAATCCTAAATATGAACAATTTCTTTATACAACAAAGTCATCAGTTGTGCTCGTTAACAGGAATTTTTCCCCATCTGCTCCTGTTACTGCAACTTTGATAAAGGTTGACAATGCTTATGAATCTTTTGCTTCACTTCTGAATTTGGTTTCTAAATCGGAACCTGAGAAAAAGGGTATTCATCCAACAGCAATAATTGAACCCGGTTCAAAAATCAGTGAAAACGTTTATATAGGTGCTTATGCATATATCGGAAATGACTGTTTCATTGGTGAAGGAAGCAAAATATATCCGCATGTTTATATAGGAGATAAAACTATTATAGGCAATGATTGCATTATATATCCAGGAGTAAAAATTTATCACGAATGTGTTATAGGTAGTTCATGCATTATTCATGCCGGAACTGTAATAGGAAGTGATGGATTCGGCTTTGCACCGAATAGCGATAATCAGTTTGTAAAGATACCTCAGATTGGAAATGTCGTGATTGAAGATTACGTTGAAATAGGAGCCAATGTTACAATAGATAGAGCTACAATGGGGTCAACTTTTATCCGAAAAGGTGTTAAAATAGACAATTTGGTTCAGATAGGACATAATGTAGAAATAGGTGAAAATACTGTCATGGCTGGTCAGACAGGCATTGCAGGTTCGACGAAGGTTGGAAAGAATTGCATGTTTGGAGGTCAGGTGGGAATTTCCGGGCACCTTAAACTTGCAAACGGAGTAAAACTTGGCGCCCAGTCGGGCGTTATCAGAGATATCAAAGAAGAAAACGCCGCTCTATTAGGTTCTCCTGCCTTTGAACATAAGCAATATATAAAATCGTATGTTTTTTTCAGGAAACTACCCGAGATAAATTCTGTTATCGAATCGTTGAAACAAGATATTCTTAAACTGAAAAATAAATAGTAAGGATATTTCCACAACTGGTATTGTTATATCGGTAATTTTTTTAAAATGTTCGAAAAAATTTGTTCTTTTGTAGATATTTCCAATTTTGCAGGTAATGTCGGAAAAACAGAGAACACTTGGACGAGAAATAAGTCTTAACGGTAAAGGTCTTCATACGGGTTTAAATGTAAAAATGACATTTAAACCCGCTCCTGCAAATTATGGCTATAAGTTTTGCAGAGTTGATCTTCCTGGAAAGCCCGTAATTGAAGCCATTGCCGATTATGTCACAGAAGCTTCACGAGGGACTACGATTTCACATAACGGTGTATCAGTTTCAACCATTGAACATGTTATGGCTGCCTTATATGGTATGCAGATTGATAATGCGCTTTTAGAACTCGACGGCCCTGAAGCTCCTATTATGAGCGGTTCCTCCGAGAAATTTGTCGAAGCTATTAAAGAAGCCGGCATAGTTGAAATGAAGGAGGAGAGAAATTATTTTGACGTAAAGCAGAAAATAGCTTTTTCCGATGAAGAGCGGGGGATTGACCTAATTGTCTATCCCGATGACCATTTAAGCATAAATGTTCTGATTGATTACAATTCAAAAATACTCGGTAACCAGTATGCCATTCTCGATTCTATTGACCAGTTTGAGAAGGAGATTAGCAGATGCCGTACATTTGTCTTCTTCCATGAACTGGAGCCTCTTTTTAATGCTGGCATGATAAAAGGCGGCGACCTTGATAATGCTATTGTCATTCTTGAGGAGGAGGCATCGCAGGAAGAATTCAATCGTATTGCAAAGCTGTTCAACCGGCCTGGCATCAACGGTCATAAGGCCGGAATACTGAACAACATCGATCTCATATTTCCAAATGAACCTGCACGTCACAAACTTCTCGACATAATAGGAGATCTTGCTCTTGTGGGTCAGCCTATCAGAGGGAAAGTGGTAGCAACGCGACCCGGCCATTATGCCAACACTAAATTTGCAAAAATTATAAGACAGGAAATAAAAAAATCTCTTTCAAAAAAGAATATACCTGTATATGACCCAACTATACCTCCAGTTTACAATATCCAGCAGGTAAAAAACAAACTGCCGCACAGATATCCTTTTTTGCTTGTCGACAAAATAGTTCATCTCGATGAGACAACAGTTATTGGAATTAAAAATGTTACAGGCGACGAGGCATTTTTTCAAGGTCACTTCCCAGAGGAGCCTGTAATGCCCGGTGTACTTATTATTGAAGCTCTCGCTCAAACCGGAGGCTTACTTGTACTAAGCGGAGTGGATGAACCGGAGAAATATTCCACTTATTTTCTTAAAATTGACAAAGTTAAATTCAAACATAAAGTTGTACCTGGAGATACTCTTATCCTGAAACTGGAACTTACCGACCCTATAAGGCGGGGTATAGTTGCAATGTTCGCTCAGGCATTCGTAGGTAATACACTTGTTGTTGAAGGCGAAATGGTAGCCCAGGTTATCAAAAACAAATGAAATTGAGATGGTATCAATGATTTCGAATCTAGCATATGTACACCCCGATGCCATTCTGGGAGAGAATGTAATCATAGAACCCTTTGCATTCATTGCAGCTAATGTAACTATTGACGACGGAACATGGATAGGACCTCACGGAGTTGTAATGGAAGGAGCAAGGATAGGAAAGAATTGCAGGATATTTCCTGATGCTGTCATTTCAGGCATACCTCAGGATCTTAAATTTCGGGGAGAAGAAACAACAGTTGAAATCGGAGATAATACAACAATAAGAGAAGGTGCAACTGTAAACAGAGGAACGGCAGCTGTTGGGAAAACCGTCATAGGTGAAAATTGCCTTATTATGGCCTGCGCCCATATAGGGCACGACTGTCAGATAGGCAATAATTGTATAATAGGAAATGCAACTGGACTGGCAGGAGAGGTAAAGGTTGATGATTGGTCTATCCTGAGCGGCGGAGCCCTCGTTCACCAGTTTTCGAGAATAGGCGGTCATGTTATTATAGGCGGTGGCGGAAAGGTGCGAATTGACGTGCCACCATTTGTAAAGGCCGATAGGGAGCCTCTGGCATACATGGGGGTAAATGTGGTTGGCCTTACCAGAAGAGGGTTTACAAAAGAAAGAATAAATGAGATACATAATATTTATAGAGCAATCTATCAAAACGGTATGAATACCTCAAAGGCGCTGGAGTTTGTCGAAAAGAATTTCAAACCTTCACCCGACAGGGATTATATAATAGAATTCTTTAGAAACTCTGAACGCGGCGTAATAAGAGGACCGAGATTGCTAAAGGAATAGTAATATCCCCTTTTGAAGTTTATATGGTATTCAGATAACAATTTCGGTTTTTTGAATATTATTGATTCTGTCCGTCTATTTGGAGAGTTAATACACTAAATTGTAATTTATTAGATTTTTTGATTGGACGCTAATAATAATTTATAATTTTGCATTCTTATTTAGATTGCTTCTAATTAACAAAAGTGCAATCAGATTGTTTTACTAAAGCAATATGGATATTTTTCATTTCATAATGCGAAATTATGCCTGAAAAGAATAACAATAATATAATACATGAAGTTACTTCCGGCGAATATAAGTACGGATTCTATACCGATGTTGAGACGGATAAGATACCTAAGGGACTAAATGAAGATATTGTAAGACTTATTTCGTTTAAAAAAGGTGAGCCTGACTGGCTCCTCGATTTCAGGTTAAAATCATTTCGTTACTGGCAGACGATGAATATGCCGAAATGGGCCAATCTTAAAATTCCTGAAATTGACTATCAGGATATAATATATTATGCTGCCCCAAAGAGAGGTTCTGCAAACGAGTACACAAATGAAATAGATCCGGAACTTAAAAAGACTTTTGATAAGCTTGGAATTCCTCTTGAGGAACAAAAAATCCTGAGCGGCGTTGCAGTTGATGCTGTTATGGATAGTGTATCTATCAAGACTACCTTTAGAGAAACTCTTGCAGAAATGGGTATTATTTTTTGTTCATTCAGTGAAGCTGTGCACAAATATCCCGAACTTGTAAGAAAATTCATGGGTTCGGTTGTGCCTTTCACCGACAATTTTTTTGCTGCTCTTAACTCTGCAGTCTTCAGCGATGGTTCTTTTTGTTATATCCCTAAAGGAGTGAGGTGCCCTATGGAACTCTCAACTTATTTCAGGATAAATTCGGCGAATAGCGGCCAGTTTGAAAGAACTCTTATAATTGCAGACGAGGAAAGTTATGTGAGCTATATGGAAGGATGCACCGCTCCGATGAGAGATGAAAATCAGCTTCATGCCGCCATCGTCGAGATAATTGCGGAAAAAAATGCGGAGGTTAAATATTCAACGGTTCAGAACTGGTATCCTGGCGACAAAGAAGGCAAGGGAGGAATATTTAATTTTGTCACAAAAAGAGGTATCTGTAATGGCGATAATTCGAAGATTTCATGGACACAGGTTGAAACAGGTTCATCAATAACATGGAAATATCCTTCTTGTATTTTGAAAGGAGATAATTCAATAGGTGAGTTCTATTCGGTTGCTGTTACAAACCATTTTCAACAGGCAGACACCGGAACAAAAATGATTCATATCGGGAAAAATACCAGGAGCACGATAGTTTCGAAGGGAATTTCAGCAGGAATGAGTCAGAACAGTTACAGAGGACTTGTAAAAATTCTTAAGAATGCAGATAATGCAAGGAATTATTCACAATGCAATTCACTTTTACTGGGAGATAAATGTGGAGCCCATACTTTCCCGACAATAGAAGTTGAAAATCCTTCGGCAACTGTTGAGCATGAAGCAACAACTTCAAAAATTGGAGAAGACCAGATTTTTTATTGCAATCAACGTGGAATTCCTACAGAAGATGCTGTGGGACTTATTGTTAATGGATACGCAAAGGAAATTATTAGTAAACTACCGATGGAGTTTGCTGTAGAAGCCCAAAAGCTTCTACAGATAAGTCTCGAAGGAAGTGTTGGATGATTATATAATTTAAAATCATGTATTATGCTCATTATTAAGAATTTAAGAGCATCTATAGAGGGCAAGGAGATATTAAAAGGAATCAACCTTGAAGTGAAAGAAGGAGAGATTCATGCTATTATGGGACCAAATGGCTCCGGGAAAAGTACTCTTGCAGCAGTTCTTGCTGGAAGAAACATTGTTGAAATAAAAGAAGGAACAGTAACATGGTATGGCAGAAACCTCCTTGAGATGAGCCCTGAGGAAAGAGCATGGGAAGGTATCTTTCTTTGTTTTCAATATCCCGTAGAAATACCTGGAGTAAGTATGGTAAACTTCCTCAAGACAGCCGTTAACGAACACAGGAAGCATAAAGGGCTTGAACCGTTATCATCGTCTGACTTTCTCAAACTGATGCGTGAAAAAAAAGAACTTGTAGGAATTGATTCCAAACTCGCTAACCGCTCTGTTAACGAGGGTTTTTCAGGAGGAGAGAAAAAGAAAAACGAAATATTTCAAATGGCTATACTGGAACCGAAACTCGCCATTCTCGACGAAACAGACTCGGGCCTCGATATAGATGCTTTAAAAATTGTGGCAAATGGAGTCAACCGGTTAAAAAGACCAGATAATGCAACAATTGTCATTACTCATTATCAGCGACTCCTCGATTATATTATCCCCGATTATGTGCATGTACTTTATGACGGCAGAATAGTAAAATCGGCCGGCAAAGAACTAGCCCTCGAACTTGAAAAACAAGGATACGAATGGATAAAAAATGAGGTCGAAAAAAATTAACTAACATGGAAGCCCGGACCGAATTAACAGATAAATATTACAGACTATATAAAGATAATGTTTCCAGAATTAAATCATCATCCTTTCCTCTTTTTAATTCTGTCCGGGAAGAATCAATAAACAGATTCGCAAGTGTCGGATTTCCAACAAAAAAGGATGAAGCTTATAGATATACTGACCTTGCGACAATTTTTGATTATGATTATAAAGATTTATTTATACCGGGTCCGGAAGATTTTGCGAAAGCCGAAAAATTCAGTTGCAGCATCGAAGATATTGATTCATATGGAATAATCCTTTTTAATGGCTTCTATCCTCCTGTAAATAATAATTTAAATGAATTACCCGGAGATGTTTGGTTAGGAAGTCTTACAGATGGTGCAAAAAAATTTCCCTCCCTGGTTGAAGAACATTTTGGCAAATATGCCCGCATCGAAAATGACGGACTTATTGCTCTTAATTCCGCAATGGCATTCGACGGTGTTTTTATTTATGTTCCTGACGGCACAAACCTGAACAAGCCAATTCAGTTAATTAACTTTGTTGATTCTGAAGCCGATATTTTTAACCAGAACCGCAACTTGATAATTGCAGGAAAAAATTCATCTTTCAGTCTGATTATTTGTGATCATACATTATCCCCTGGCCGTTTACTAACAAACAATATTACAGAAGTATATGTAGATGAAAATGCAAGATTCGATATAATAAGAGTTCAGAACGAACACAATAATGCTTATAAAATACTGAATACATTTATTTGCCAGGAACATAACTCGGTTGTCTATTCAAACAACATAACCCTTCACGGAGGACTTGTCCGCAACAGCACAAGCTGCCTTCTAAAGGGAGAAAAAGCAGAATGCAACTTTCTCGGGCTGCATCTTTCCGATAAAAGTCAACATATTGATAATTACGTCAATGTGGAACACCTTGCTGCAAACTGTACGAGCAATCAGCTCTTTAAGGGTGTATTCGACGATAAAGCAACGGGCGTTTTTACTGGAAGAGTTTATGTTTCAAAAGGTGCTCAAGGCACTTCTGCTTACCAGAAGACGAGCAGTATTATTCTTACACCCGATGCAAAAATGAATGCCAGACCACAACTCGAAATATTTGCTGACGATGTTAGATGCAGTCATGGAGCAACTGTGGGGCAGCTCGATGAAAATGCTATGTTTTATATGCAATCAAGAGGAATAAGCAGGGATGAAGCAAGGAGGATGCTTATGTTTGCATTTGCTGATGAAGTCATAAAAGGTATACCGGTTAAACCACTCCGCAAAAGAATGAACGAACTTGTAATGCAGCGGCTTAGGGGAGAACTCACAAGATGTGCATTATGCATGATAAAATGCAGCTAAAACAAATTAAAAATAATCAAGTGAAAGATATTTTAAGTATTAGAAATGATTTTCCCCTCCTTAGACGAGAGGTTTATGGTAAAAAACTTGTTTACTTTGATAATGCTGCAACAACACAAAAACCTGAATGCGTCATTGATGCCGTTGATGAAGTTTATAAAAACTACAATGCAAATGTTCATAGAGGGGTTCATTTTTTAAGCGATATAGTTTCCGAAGCCTATGAGAATGCCAGAGAAAGGGTAAGATCGTTTATAAATGCCGAGAAAAAAGAAGAAATTATTTTTACTTCAGGAACAACAGGTTCAATAAATGCAGTGGCCTTCTCATTTGGAGAAAAATATGTAAAGGCGGGTGACGAAATTCTTATAAGTAACCTCGAACACCATTCAAATATCGTTCCATGGCAGATGCTGTGCGAACGTAAAGGCGCAAAACTAAAAATTATTCCTGTTAATGATAACGGTGAAATAATTTTTGAAGAATATCTTAAGTTGCTCACAGAAAAAACAAAGATTGTGGCAGTGACTCAAGTATCAAACGCACTTGGAGTGACTATTCCGGTAAAAGAAATAATTAATGCTGCTCATAATTTTAACATACCTGTTCTTGTTGACGGAGCTCAGGGCATACCTCATCGACCAGCCGATTTAAGAAATTTAGGGTGTGATTTTTATGTTTTTTCAGGACACAAGATTTATGCACCGGCAGGTATAGGAGTGCTTTATGGAAAGGAAAAATATCTAGATGAGATGCCTCCTTACCAGGGCGGAGGAGACATGATAGAAAAAGTGACTTTTGAAAAAACTATTTATAACGGTCTCCCCTTCAAATTTGAAGCCGGTACAACAAATTTCCCTGGCGCAATAGGACTTGGCAGGGCTATTGATTATATTATCGAAACTGGAATTGATGAAATTTTTGCCCGTGAGAGCGAACTTTTACGATATGCCACTGAAAAACTTTCTGAAAACGACAAAGTTAAGATAATTGGAAATAGTGAAAACAAAATCTCAATTATTTCTTTCATCATTAAAGGAATACACCAGTACGACGCCGGGATGATACTCGATAAGTTAGGCATTGCCGTCAGAACAGGCCATCATTGTGCACAACCCCTTATGGATCGTATGGGAATAGACGGAACTATAAGAGCTTCATTATGCTTTTATAACACTTATGACGAGATTGATCTACTTGCAAACGGTGTTAAGAAAGTTATTGGAATGTTATTATAATCTTATAATAAATATATGACTATCAACGAAACGCAGCAACAGATAGTGGATGAATTTTCGGAATTCGACGACTGGATGGATAAATATGGTCTTCTAATTGAAAAGGGGAGAGAACTCCCTCCATTAGATCCTTCGAAAAAAACAAATGAATATCTAATTGAAGGCTGTCAGTCGAAAGTGTGGCTTTGCCCGGAATTCAATGATGGAATCATTACTTTCAGCGCAGATAGCGACGCACTAATTACTAAAGGAATAATATCGCTTCTTATAAAGGTTTTGTCAGGTCACACTCCGGAAGAGATAAAAAACGCCGACTTATGGTTTATTGATAAAATAGGTTTGCGACAAAACCTGTCGCCTACTCGCTCCAACGGTCTGCTTGCCATGATAAAACAAATAAAACTCTATGCTATGGCCTTTGAATTAAAAGACAAAAATAACATGCCTTAGTTTAATAATTCTTCCCTTACTTAGAGAATATAGAAAGTGCAAAAGTTTATGGTTAAAATACTTTTACAATTAGAGATTTAAAACCATGTTTTTTCATTAACTATTAAAAACAATAAAAATGGAATCTTCAGAAAAAAAAGAAATAGAATCGCGCATTACAGGAGTGTTGAAATCTGTTTATGATCCGGAAATTCCAATAAATATATTCGATCTGGGATTGGTTTATAAAGTAGAAGTTGACGATGATCATGTAGCTCATATTACAATGACATTAACTGCGCCAGGCTGTCCTATTGCCGGAGATATTCTGGAAGAAGTAAAATACAAGGTTACAAACATACGCGGTGTAAAAGAATGTGATCTCAAGCTGACATTTGATCCTCCATGGGACATAAATATGATGAGTGATGAAGCCCGGCTTGAACTTGGTCTTATGTAATTGTAGTAGTAAACCTGAAGTTTAAAATGAGTTTGTCGTCGGATATAAAGGAGAAGGCGTTTTCACTTGGATTTGATCTTTGTGGCATTGCCCCTGCCAGACGTCTTTCAGAATATGAACAAAGCTTCAGTAAATGGTGCATGGAGGGACAAAATGATAAAATGAATTGGCTTTGCCGTGATATTGAAACAAGAATAAATCCTTTCAAACTTTTACCGGATGCACTTTCAGTAATCGTGACCGGAATGGATTATTATACAGATAATATCCAGATTCATAATGATGTTCCTGTTGTCTCGAGGTATGCTTTCGGAATGGATTATCATAAAGTCGTTACCGGCAAATTGAACATACTGCTCGAGTTTATCAAATCTTCCTCACCAGGTGCTGAAGGTAAAACTTTTTGTGATTCAGGGCCTATAGCCGAAAAATTATGGGCAGTTGAAGCAGGCCTTGGCCGACAGGGCAAGAACTCACTTTTAATAAATGAAAAAAAGGGCTCATTCTTTTTTCTTGGAGTTATTCTGGTGAACATATCACTTCAATATGATACTCCACATGATGATGAAAAATGCGGCGACTGTACGGAATGCCTTGAGAGATGCCCAACCAGAGCAATTAATGGTGACTATACAGTTGATGCAAGAAAATGTATATCAAATCTTACAATAGAAAATAAAAATCCTATCCCTACTGAACTGGCAGTGTTATTCGGAAATCGGATTTATGGGTGCGACCTCTGCCAGGAAGTTTGCCCCTATAACCGTAATGCAAAAAACCATAATCATCACGAATTTGATATTTCAGAAGAACTGAAATATTTAACAAAAGACGAATGGTTATCAATGACAGAGGAGAAATTTGAAAGAATCTTCGGAAATACACCAGTGTCCCGGGCAGGATTCGAAAAGTTCAGAAAAAATATTGATATTATACTAAATAAAACCGATAATTAGAGAAATGAACCTGTGAGAGACTATTTTGTTACTTATCTTCTATTACTGTAACGGCTATCTCTCTTTTGTTACGTGGGCCATCAAATTCGCAGAAGAAAATATTCTGCCATGTTGAAAGGCCGAGCGAACCATTGATAATTGGAATTGTTTCGGACGCACCTACAATACCTGCTTTCAGGTGAGCATCACCGTTATTATCCTGCCTGTCGTGTTCCCATATACCATGAGGGATCAACTTATTGAGAAGTGTAACAACATCTTTCTGAACAGACTCATCCCAGTTTTCCTGAATCATTATTGCCGCAGTAGAACCTCTGGCATAAACTGAAACAAGGCCGTTTTTTATCCCGCTTTCTTTTACAATAGAAGAAACCATTGACGTAATGTCGTACAAAGCATTTCTTGCATTCGTGTCTAATGAAATAATTTTCTGCATGTGATCAGAATATTTTTCAGTGACAAAATTACATTTTTTTAATTGAAGACTGATAGCTGTTATTTCTAATTGTAATCTCTAAGTATTTTCATAAGCTTCTGGCGTGAGAAGAAAATTCTGCTTTTTACCGTTCCTATTTTGAGATTGAGTTTTTCTGCAATTTCCTGGTATTTATATCCTTCAATGTGCATTATGAAAGGGATTTTAAATTCATCATCAAGGCTTTCTATGGCCTGTATTATTTCTTTTGCAGAATAATTAGATTCGGTCGAAACAAAACCTTTATCCTCGGAAAGATTAACATAACAGGGGTCTTTTGTAATGTCAATTAAATTATTTTTTTTGACACTTCTGCGGTAATTATTTATAAAAGTATTTTTCATAATTGTAAAGATCCATGCTTTCAGGTTTGAATTGTCAACGAATTTGTTCCTGAAAGTAATTGCTTTAAGATATGTATCCTGTATCAGGTCGGATGCATCATTTCTGTCGGCAGTTAAACTCATGGCAAACCTTCTAAGGTTGCTATTCATTTCTATCAGTTTATCGTTAAATTCATTTGTTGTCATTGTTGATATTTTTATAAATTTATACTTATGCAAAGATAATAAAATATATTAAGATATATATATCCATATATCTATAAATATATAATAAATTATTTATTCTAAATAGGAATATATTGCAAATGATTACAGATTAGTAAAATATAGAAATGAAAATAAATTATGGTTAAAAGAAATATTTTAAATTTGTAGATTTTACACTTGAAAATTATCTTTATTTTTATCGTCTCTTTAAATGAAAAAAGAGAAAAATATTGAGATATGATACTACGAACTACTTTTGATATAGAGCCTTCACGTGAGAAAATAAGCTATTTTACCCCTGTGCTGTTCATTGGATCGTGTTTTGCTTTTGAAACAGGGCGCATGATGGAAGAGTTAAAAATGAAAGTAATGATTAATCCTTTTGGATCTGTGTATAATCCTGTTTCTGTCGGTAATGCAGTTGATATTATTATGGATAGAAGATTATTCGGTAGAGACGATCTTTTCAGATATGATAATTTATATCATAGTTTTTTTCATAATACTGAATTTTCATCGGATAATTCTGATATAACTCTTAAAAAGATAAATGAATCAATTATAAAAGCCCATGATTTTTTAAAAGAGGCTTCATTTCTGTTTTTTACATTTGGAACAGCAAGGGTTTACAGATTAAGAGAAAACGGAATGATTGTTTCAAACTGTCATAAGCTTCCTTCATATTATTTTGTTGAGGAGATTTTATCGGTTGACTCGATATGTGAATTCTGGATGCCTTTGCTTGATAAGATTAAAAGTTTCAACAACAGGCTGAAAACAATATTCACAGTAAGCCCTGTGCGTTATCTGAAAGAGAGTGCTCATGGGAATCAAGTTAGCAAATCGGTGCTTTTTCTCTCAATTGAAAAGTTACTTTTACATCCTTCGTTACCGCGCTATTTCCCAGCCTATGAACTAATTATGGATGACCTTCGCGATTACAGGTTTTACAACGACGATATGGTGCATCCTTCTTCGTTTGCTGTCAATTATGTCTTTAATGCTTTTTCACATGCATATTTCAGTGATGAAACTATTTATTTTTTAAATGAAGTAATGGAGATAGTAAAGGCCAGGAAACACAGGTTAATGTCTCCTGCGGGCGAATCAGTTAAAAAATTTTCCATAACTATTCTTGACAGGATTTCAGCGATTGAAAAGAAAATACCCGGCATAGATTTTACAGAAGAAAAGGAATATTTTAAATCGTTGATTTAATTTATCATGAAAGAGTTACTTTTCAGCAGAAATAATTTATTAAATTATATGTTTTTAAATTCTGTCTGACGGTTACGTATTTACTCAGGAATTGTATTTTTCGAGGAATTTTCTTGCAGTTTCAAGATCTTCCGGAGTGTCAATACTTATACTCTTCCAGTCGGCCACAGCTGTACGGATAATATATCCGTTTTCGATCCAGCGGTTTTGTTCAAGCGATTCTGCAATCTCAAGAGTCCCGGGTTTCAGTGAAGTTATTTTCAGAAGAGTCTCTTTTCTGTATCCATATATCCCTATGTGTTTAAAATAGGTATGTCTGCTACTCCACTCATTTTTTTCCGCATCTCTGATATAAGGTATGACCGACCTGCTGAAGTATATTGCATCGCCTTTGATATTAACGACAACTTTAGGATGATTAGGGTCAAAAAGGTCTTCCTCCGGGCTGACTCTCCGTATAAGAGTGGCTATTTCAACGGCAGGATCGTTGAAACAAGAAGCAAGAAGTCGGACATTTTCAGGTTGGATGAAAGGCTCATCGCCCTGAATATTTATAATTACATCCACAGGCTTACCGGTAACTTTTTCAATTGAGATGATAGCTTCGGCGCATCGGTCGGTTCCGCTTCTGTGAGTGGTAGATGTCATTACTGTTTTCCCGCCGAATGAGTTGACAGCATCAATTATCCTCTGATCATCGGTTGCCACATAAACTTCTTTTAAGGCTATAGAAGACTGCTCATAAACACGTCTTATCAGAGTCTTATCACCAAGGAGAGCAAGTGGTTTACCAGGGAATCGTGTTGATCCGTAGCGGGCTGGTATAATGCCTGTAATTTTGATATCATTTATTGTTTTCATTAAGCTAAATTACAAAATTTGAATTTCTGACTGTCAAAAAAAATCATTAAATTTGCAAGATAGTTAAGTTAAGAATGAAAGATTTACAGAGTATTAAGCAAAGATTTGGTATTATTGGGAATCATCCAGGCCTTAATCAGGCACTTGATATTGCTATTCAGGTTGCTCCAACCGATCTTTCGGTATTAATAACAGGTGAAAGTGGAACAGGTAAAGAAATATTTCCTCAGGTAATTCATTATTTCAGCGCGCGGAAACATGGTCCTTATATTCCGGTAAACTGTGGTGCTATACCGGAAGGGACAATAGACTCGGAGCTTTTTGGCCATGAAAAGGGTTCTTTTACAGGTGCCATTGACAGCAGGAAGGGATATTTTGAAGTAGCTAATGATGGAACGATTTTTCTCGATGAGGTTGGCGAATTACCACTGTCAACACAGGTAAGACTTTTACGTGTACTTGAAACCGGAGAGTTTATTAGGGTGGGTTCATCAAAAGTTCAGAAAACCAATGTAAGAGTAATTGCTGCAAGTAATGTTGATTTACCTTCATTAATAGCTGAGGGTAAATTCAGAGAAGATCTTTTCTACAGACTTAATACAGTCCCAATAAAGGTACCTTCTTTAAGGGACAGGGGAGAGGATATTATTCTTCTGTTCCGTAAATTTGCTGCAGATTTTGCAGAACGTTACAGAATGCCGCCTATAAAATTAACAAGCGAAGCACAGGTTATGTTGCTTAATTATGAATGGCCGGGTAATGTCCGACAGCTTAAAAATATTACGGAGCAGATTTCAATTATCGAGAATGAGCGGGAAATAACTGAAACGATACTTCAACATTATCTTCCCGATTATACAAATATAAAATTACCTGCTCCTCTTTACCGCACTGATGAAAAATCTTTTTCTTCAGAAAGGGAAATTCTTTACAAAATCCTGTTCGATATGAAGAGCGATATGAATGATTTAAAAAAATTAATTTTTGAAATTCTTAACAGAGAGAGGGATGAAAGTCTGAGAGAAGGAACTCCAATTACTCTTAAAAAGAGGACGGATATTGAAAGTATTAATAAAGCTGTTAATAACTTGAATAATATAAATATGGAACCGGTTGAAGATTTTGGATCAAAAGATGAACCGGCAGTCATACAGGATACTGAAGAAATCAGAGACGAATCTCTTTCTATTTCTGATAAAGAAGCCGAGCTAATTAAGAAAGCTCTAGAGAAACATAATCATAAAAGAAAATATGCTGCAAAAGAGCTTGGAATATCAGAACGTACACTTTACCGTAAGATAAAGGAGTATGACATTAAAATGTAGTAAATATCCAGGAATATTAGTTTTTATATTTCTTTTTGCATTTTTTTCTGCCGTTGGATGCAAGATATCATATTCTTTTTCAGGTGCAAGTATTTCACCACAGGTAAAGACATTGAGCGTACAATATTTTCAGAACCGGGCAAGCCTTGTTCAGCCTGGTCTCAGTCAGTCGCTTACCGATGAATTGATAGATAAATGCAGAGCACAAACACGATTGAGTTTAGTCAATGGTTTTGGAGATGTAAATTTCGAAGGCGAAATAACAGACTATAACACCAGGCCTATTACTGCTTCAGCCGATTCAAGAGCTGCTATGAATAGGTTCACGATTTCTGTTAAAGTCAAGTTCACAAATACTGTTGAGCCTCAATATAGTTATGAAAGGATTTTTACCAGATATAAAGATTATGACAGTCGCCTGAACCTTAGCGATGTTGAAAAAGAACTTTCCGACGAAATAATTAAACTGATTGTAGAGGATATTTTTAATGCTGCTTTTGTAAACTGGTAATATAATGAACAGGAAGGATTTTTTGAATCTTATAGAAAACACCGGTTCAATTGACCGTGAGATTACTGCTGAATTGAAAGAACTTACCGGCATTTATCCATGGTTTCAAAGTGCTCACCTTCTTCTTCTCAAGGGTTTATATAATACAGGTGACGTGAGGTTTGAAAATCAACTTCATCAATCTGCTCTGAATATTGCAAACAGAGAAGTACTATATTATCTTATTCATTCTGATAAACTAATCAATACTTTTTTCTATCACTCGTCAAAGGCTAAAGTCGAGCATGGAGTCGTAACTCAAAATGATAGTGTGGAAAATCTTCAGGTAGTTATAGATATAGGTCGAAATAGTGAAGAACTCACAAAAATGTTTGAACAGGAAGAAAAAAAAGAATTGCTTGAAGAGCCGGTAAAAGATAAGGATAACACAATTTATATTGCAACAGATTCTGAATTCGATAATTCTGCAATACTTAAAATTATTTATGATGACGGCGAAACTAAATACGAAGAGAACGTATTTTATATGGATCCATCGCTTTCATTGAACGGAAGCAGGGAAGAGCTACTTGAACTCGAAAAAGATTCAATTAACACGAAAGAAAAGGAGGAGATTAATGAGGATACTATAAATATAGCTTCAGATCCCCATATATCAGAGGCAGAACTTATTGAGAAATTTATTCTTGCCAATCCAAGAATAGAACCGTCAAAAGAGAAAAAGGAAGAGTCTGTTATTGATATTTCAAAACCATTTACTGAAGAAAAAGGTGAATTTGTATCCGAAACTCTGGCAAAAATATATATTAACCAGGGTTATTTTTCCAGAGCTATAGAGCTATATGAAAAATTGTGTATGAAATATCCAGAAAAAAGTAGTTATTTTGCATCTCAAATCGAAGAAATTAGAAAAAATATAAAGTCAGATTGAAATGGGTGTCTATATTTTTATTACGGTATTGATAATTATCGCATGCTGCCTTCAAATACTTATTGTGTTGGTGCAAAACTCAAAAGGTGGAGGTTTAGCTTCTAATTGGAGTTCTGCAGGTCAGTCGTTGGGTGTTAGGAAAACGGCCGATTTTCTCGAAAAAGCTACATGGGGTATTGCGATATCTATACTCGTTCTTTCTCTGGTTGCAACTGCGGTTATACCAAGAGGCGGTGAGAACCAGCGTTCTAGGATCGAGAATCAGATTCAGAATGCTATTGACCCAAATGCAATACCCACTCTTCCGACTGCAGTGCCACCTGCTGAAGGTGCAAATCCTTCTACACAGGGAAATCAGCAGGAACCAGGCCAATGAAAAATTTTCTTAAGATTTAAACTTTTATATGTCAGTTTGTCATAAACTGACATTTTTATTTTTGTCAAGAAACTAATTTGGCAAGCTAATCAATATGCCGATTTTTTTATTTCCAGATGCCAAAAAACGTAGGTTGAATAAGAAGATTAAAATATCAAACTGACATTAATATATGTTTGGCATAATATTGGCATAATATATGCAAGAATACTACAGCTAATAAATGTTAAACCTAAAACAATAATAAAAATGGCAAAAATTAAAGGTAAAATTCTGGCAGGAAAGGTTCTTGTAAAACCTCATGAAGCAGAAGATAAGACTGCCAGCGGGATCATAATTCCCGATTCAGCAAAAGAAAAACCGCGTCAAGGGACAGTTATTCTTGTTGGAGCTCCTAAAAAAGACGAGGAAATGGAAGTGAAGGAGGGTGATGTTGTGCTTTACGGCAAATATGCCGGGCAGGAACTCACTATTGACGGTGAAGAATATTTGCTTTTGTCGCAGTCTGACATTCTGTTTATTCAGTAAAATTTTTAATCAATCAAATTAAACTAAAACAATATGGCAAAAGAGATTAAATTTAATGTTGAGGCTCGTGCACTCCTGAAAGAAGGAGTTGATATCCTTGCAAATGCAGTAAAAGTAACCCTTGGTCCAAAAGGGCGGAATGTAGTACTTGAAAAGAAATATGGTTCACCTCTTGTTTCGAAAGACGGGGTTACCGTGGCAAAGGAGATTGAACTTTCCGATCCATATAAAAATATGGGTGCTCAGCTTGTTAAGGAAGTTGCTTCCAAGACAGGAGAAGATGCAGGTGACGGCACAACCACTGCAACTGTTCTGGCACAGGCGATTATTAATGTTGGTTTGAAAAATGTTACTGCCGGAGCTAATCCAATGGATTTAAAGAGAGGCATTGACAAGGCTGTAGCAAAAGTTATTGAGAGTCTGAAATCGCAAGCCAGAGTAGTGGGCGACGACCTTAGTAAGATTGAGCAGGTTGCTCGTATCTCTGCTAACGATGATGAAGAGATTGGTAAGTTGATAGCCGAAGCTATGAGCAAAGTGCATAAAGAAGGCGTAATAACTGTTGAGGAAGCAAAAGGGATGGCAACTACAGTAGAGGTAGTTGAGGGGATGCAGTTCGACCGTGGTTATATTTCAGCATATTTTGTGACTAATGCTGAAAAAATGGAAGTCGAGCTTGATAATCCATACATACTGATTCATGATAAGAAGATTTCGACTATGAAGGACATGCTACCTATACTTGAATCGGTTGCCCAAACAGGGAGGCCACTTCTTATCATAGCTGAGGACGTTGAAGGAGAAGCCCTTGCAACGCTTGTTGTCAACAAGCTACGCGGCACATTAAAAGTATGTGCGGTGAAAGCTCCTGGGTTCGGTGACAGGAGGAAAGAGATGCTTGAAGATATTGCCATTCTGACAGGTGGAACCGTTATTTCTGAAGAAAAGGGCTTAAAACTCGAACATGCAACATTAGACATGCTTGGTAATGCAGAAAAAGTTACCATTGACAAGGATGATACAACTATAGTTAACGGCGCCGGCGACAAAGAGCAGATCAAAGCCAGAATTAATCAGATAAAACAACAGATTTCAGTTACAACTTCTGACTACGATAAAGAAAAACTTCAGGAGCGTCTTGCCAAATTATCGGGTGGCGTTGCTGTAATCTATATAGGTGCAGCATCTGAAGTTGAAATGAAAGAAAAGAAAGACAGGGTTGACGATTCTCTTCATGCAACGAGAGCTGCAATTGAGGAAGGTACTATACCCGGTGGCGGCGTAGCTTATATACGTGCATTGAAAGCACTTGATGGACTTAAAGGTGATAATGAGGACCAGAATATTGGTATCGATATTATAAAGAGAGCAATTGAAGAACCGTTAAGGCAAATCGCTGAAAATGCAGGGCGTGAAGGTGCTGTAATTGTTCAGGCAGTAAAAGGCGGTAAAAATGATTATGGTTACAATGCTCAGACCGATAAATACGAGAACTTATATGATTCCGGAGTTATCGACCCCGTGAAAGTAGCAAGAATTGCACTCGAAAATGCTGCATCTGTTGCCGGAATGTTCCTTACTACTGAAGCTGTAGTTGTTGAGGAGAAAGAAGAAAAACCTGCCGTTCCAGGCCCAGGTATGGGAGGCGGAATGGGAGGAGACATGATGTAAAAGTGAGGAATTTATGATATAAAAAGCCCTTTACCCCACCGTGTAAGGGGCTTTTATTTTATATAAGGTTGTAATTATTTTTTATATTTGCATCGCCTTTATCCATCATTGATTATGAATAATATCCGTAACTTTTGTATAATAGCTCATATCGATCACGGTAAAAGCACATTGGCCGATCGTCTTCTGGAAAAAACTAACACTCTTTCGGAAAGAGTACATCAAGACCAGGTACTGGATAATATGGAACTCGAGAAAGAGAGAGGGATAACGATTAAAAGCCATCCAATACAGATGGAATATTTTTTCGAAGGCCAGAAATATATACTTAATTTAATCGACACTCCAGGCCATGTTGATTTTTCTTATGAAGTGTCGAGATCGATTGCCGCATGTGAAGGGGCTCTGCTTGTTATTGATGCAACGCAAGGGATACAGGCACAAACAATATCTAATCTTTATATGGCTCTAGAGCACAACCTTGAAATAATACCTGTTTTAAATAAAATGGATATGGCAACTGCAATGCCGGAAGAAGTAAAAGACCAAATTGTTGATCTTCTGGGGTGCCCGAGAGAAGATATTATTGAGGCAAGCGCAAAAACAGGAATGGGCGTAGAAAGGATATTAAACGATATTGTAAAAAAAATACCTCCTCCTTCAGGTTCACCCGATGCTCCTTTACAGGCTTTGATTTTTGATTCTATTTATAACCCTTTCCGTGGTATAATTGCATATTATAAAATAATGAATGGCTCGATTAGGAAAGGCGACCTTGTAAAGTTTTTCTCAACTGGCCAAGAGTATGAAGCTTATGAAATAGGAGTTTTTAAGCTGAAACTTCAACCACGTGATTTTATGGGCACCGGAGATGTGGGGTATATTATCTCTGGTATTAAAGATTCATCGGAAGTACGTGTTGGCGATACAATAACTCATATCGAAAGATCTTGTACTGAAGCGATTTCAGGTTTTGAAGAAGTTAAACCCATGGTTTTTGCAGGCATATATCCGGTAAATGCTGATGATTATGAAGATCTGAAGTCATCAATTGAAAAACTCAGGCTTAATGATGCAGCTCTATCTTTTGTACCTGAGTCCTCAGCAGCTCTGGGCTTTGGCTTCAGATGCGGGTTCTTAGGCCTCCTGCATATGGAAATAGTACAGGAAAGACTCGACAGGGAATTTAATATGAATGTTATTACTACAGTTCCGAATGTGTCGTATAAAGTTTATACAAAAAAAGGAGAAGAAATTGAAATCCACAATCCATCAAGCCTTCCACCTGTGGTTCAGATTGAACATATAGAAGAACCATACATAATCGCAAAGATTATAACTCTTGCCGATTATGTCGGCCCTATTATGAAACTTTGTATTGAAAAAAGGGGAACACTTATAAATCAAATTTATCTTACACGGGACAGAGTTGAGATTACTTTTGAAATGCCGCTTTCAGAAATCGTATTCGATTTTTATGATAAACTGAAAAGTATTTCAAAAGGATACGCATCCTTCGATTATTATTATACCTCATACCATGAAGCCGAGCTCGTTCGACTTGATATTCTGCTTAACGGGGAAATGGTTGATGCATTGTCAACACTGATCCATCGAAGTCATGCTTATGATTTTGGCCGCAAGATGTGTACTAAATTGAAAGAGCTCATTCCACGTCAGCAATTTGAAATTGCAATTCAAGCAGCTATCGGTTCGAAAATAATTGCACGTGAAACTGTAAAAGCAGTAAGAAAAGATGTGACTGCAAAATGTTATGGTGGAGACATTACACGCAAAAGAAAACTACTTGAAAAACAAAAGAAAGGCAAAAAGAAAATGCGTCAGATAGGGAATATCCAGGTTCCACAACAAGCATTCCTCGCAGTACTTAAACTCGAATAAATTCAATTTTACTTTGAATATATCACCTCCATATAGGATATTTTAAAAACAAAAAAATTTTTATATTTTGGGCTCATGTAAATTATTTATCCTACAGTCAAAATTCTAAACCTACTAACCTGACATTTCTATATATACCCTGACTAGGAAAATACTGAGTCAGGGTAATTTGTTATGATATTAGTTTATAACCTTTCCCGTGGACATTAAGAATTTTGACCGATGGATCGTCTTTAAGATATTTACGAAGTTTTGTTATATAGACATCCATGCTTCTGGCATTGAAATAGTTATCGTCAACCCATATAGCCTTAAGTGCATAATTCCTTTCAAGTATCTCATTTCTATGAGAACAAAGAAGTTCAAGAAGCTCTGATTCTTTTGTTGTAAGTTTAAGTGACTTATCGTGCCATGTAAGTATCCGATTAAGAGTGTTAAATGTATATTCGCCTATTTTATAAATTTCTTCCTTTTTGTAATCCTTTTTATCTGATACTCGCCTCAATATAGCCTCAATACGATAGATAAGCTCATCCATTGAAAATGGTTTTGTAATGTAATCATCAGCGCCCGATTTGAATCCCTCAATTATATCTTCTTTCATATTTTTGGCAGTAAGGAAGATAATCGGCATGTCTGGTATTTTATTTCTTATCTCCTTTGCAAGAGTAATTCCGTCAATTTCGGGCATCATTATATCAAGTAAGCAGAGGTCGAACGGTTCTTTTAAAAAAACCTCAAGAGCTTCTTTCCCATTTGCACAAAGAGTGGTATCGAAATTTTTCATATTAAGATAATTCCGCAGAAGTGCCCCCAGATTTTTATCATCTTCCGCAAGAAGAATTTTTCTTTTTTTCATTGTTTTCTATTTTTAGGTAAGTATATAGTAAACTTTGTTCCTTTCCCAGGCTGACTCTCAACTTTAATAGTGCCGTTATGGTCGTCGATGACTTTTTTGACGTAACTCAGACCAAGGCCGAATCCCTTAACATTATGAATATTGCCTGTATGTACTCTGTAAAATTTCTCAAAAATTTTCTTCAGATCTTTATGAGAAATTCCAATGCCATTATCTTCGATGGTAATTATAATATTGTTTTTCGTATCGCGTGTTGAAACAGTGATTTCCAATTTATCTTTTGAATACTTAATTGCGTTGTCGAGAAGGTTAGAAACAGCATTTAAAAAATGTACTTCATCAATCTGTATCACATGGCTTTTAGATTGAAAGTCTTTTATTATTGTTCCGTTAACAGATTTTATTTGAAGGCTTAACCCTTCAATTATACGGTTAAGTATTTCGTGGACATCAGTTTCGGTCAGATTGAGTTTAAGTTTGGCATGTTCAAAAATTGCAGTTTGCAATACATTTTCTACATGATATTTAAGTTTGAGACTCTCGTCCGACACAATTTTGGCAAGGCTATCAACATCTTTTATATCACTCGATATAGATTTATCTGATAACATCTGGGCAGCAAGGGAAATTGTTGAAATGGGCGTCTTAAGTTCATGTGTCATATTGTGTATGAAATCGTTTCTTATCTCGGATATTTTTTTCTGCCGGAAGATGACAATAAATGTTCCTGTAGCAAGAAAAATAAGCAGTAAAGTAAAAAGTATTGACATAAGTCCGAGGAAACCAATTTTTTCAATTTTATATTGACGTTCCTGAGGGAAATAGATGATCAAATGGTTTTGGCCTGGAACAGGATCGTTCGGGAAAAGTTGTCTCATAAATCGATTTATACCAGGTGTATCTTTATATCCGGGGGTTTTCCACACTATTCCGGGTCTACCCGAAGTAACGGCAACTTCATATTTAAGCGGAATTCCTGCATTCATTAGAGCCTCGTCGAGAAGACTGGTAATAACTTGAGGATTTATTCTGTCGTTAATATCAGGAGTATTACTAAGCATTTTTCCCATTATTGTTTCAATGGAAATTATTTTGTTAGCAATGCGTTTTTTTATGCCGGGCACCATTGTTTCGGTAACATTTTCGAGTGTGTCGCCTGCAAATAAGAAATTTTCATCTTCCGAAGAAATAATAATTTGCTGTCCTTTTCTATCAACAACAATTGGTTTTTCTAAATAATTGAGGCCATATATCTCAAAACGTTTTGTCTCCCCTGGATAACTTGACGATTCATTGGTCGAGGCATTAGGAGGTAATGCAATATTTTTTTGATTTATGCTTGAAGTATCAATTTCTTCAATTATTCTGTTAATTAATTCTTTTTCCTCAAGGTTCATTACAACTGTTTCAAGAACTTTATTTACTTGATAGCGAAATTGCTGGTCGGTAATTGAAATAGCATTCCTTATCCAATATAACTGGATAAGTGTGAGCCCGGAAATAGTAATAAAAAAGAAAAGGGCAAGAATTACTATTAATTTCTTTTTCATTATTTACAAAAGTAGTTGTATCTCATTTATTTTTAACACAATTTAACTTTCTTTAACAACCTGCATGACTGGTTAACTTTATCTTTTTTAATTTAATAATGATTTCTTAATATTTTTAATATAATATTAAAATTTTGTTAAAAATGTAATTTTCCTGATATTAAATTTTCTAATAAAAAAATTATTTATACCTTTGTATCGTTTTGGCACGATATTTGAGCATTAAAATAAGAGGTTTTTTTCATAGGTTAGGTTAGTTTTAGGGTTATCAAAAAGTAAGCCGCCGGTTCCGGCGGCTTTTCTTTTTGATAATTCATCACTTGCAAAGCTGAATATCCGGATAAATTATTACATTTATAAGTTTATGGCAGTATTTAGCCTTTAGGATTTTGTTTTGGAACTTAATAAGGATTAAAAATATTAATGTCGAATTCGTTGCTTTTCAGGGGAAATATTGCTACTATGCCATTGATTTCTCTCAAACTTGATAGCAGTTTTCCTGACTCCTGTATGTGAATAGAACCTGAAAGTTTGAGAAAATAATCAATGCGGCTATATTTCTTAGAAAGGAAAGAGTCTCCCGACTTATTGGAAACCAGTACAAAAGAAGTTTCAGGCATTCCTGAAAAATCAATAAACCTGCTAAAGCTTTGTTTGTTGCTGCTTATTTCATAAGGAATCGTTTTTTTAAGTGAGATATTGAGTTTCCTGTTTAACGCAATAGATATTTTATAATCAGGTTCTGCTGAAACGATTCCGAGGACAGGTGAATTCATCTCATTGACAACATTTTCGAGTTTTATCCTGGTAATTTTTTTACCCGATTTCATATATTTATCTTTTCCCATGCTTGCCGCGATGCTTCCTGTTCGGCTTCTTTTTTTGAGTTACCCAAACCCTGACCATATTTTTTGCCGTCAATAATAATCTGAGACGAAAAAATTGGCTTTTTCAACTTGTTGTCGTAATCCTCGTTGTTTATGAAAGAAAGATTCAGTTTTCTTTTTTGTATCCATTCGAGGACAAGGCTTTTATAGTCGTTATCGGTGTTTATTAGTTTTTCAAAGTCAATGTATTTACCAATAACCTGATTAACAATGAATTTTTTTGTGCCTGCATATCCTTTATCAATAAAAATGGCGCCGGTAAAAGCCTCAAAAGCATTGCCATAAAGTTTTTTAGTGTTATTGAGGGGTGAAAGATTGGAAATTAATATTTTATCAATTCCTATTGATAGAGCAATCTGATTTAGTACGTCTCCGTTGACTATTTTTGACCTGATTTTAGTCATAAAGCCTTCATTTGCTTCGGGAAATTTCTTAAAAAGGTAATCGGATAATACACAATTCAATATTGAGTCGCCCAGAAATTCAAGTCGTTCATTGTTAATTTTGCTGCCGTCTGGTAGAGTAAGTGATGCTGACCGATGTATTAAGGCCAATTCATAAATACGAAGATTACCAGGTTTTGTACCAAGTATCTTTCCGATATCTGATTTAAAAATCTTCCTGTTGAGGAACAATGTGCCGTTTTTTCCCCGCGAAAACAAAGTGCTAATTCTCAAATTTCTTTATTACAAGGGAAGCATTTTGACCGCCAAAACCAAAAGTGTTGGACATAGCGGCGTAAATTCTTCTGTTCTGTGATTTATTAATTGTCAGATTTAGATTAGGGTCAATTTCAGGGTCAGGGACTTTGAAATTAATTGTAGGTGGAACGACATCATTTTTTACGGCCATTATAGTGGCAATTGCTTCAATTGCGCCGGCAGCACCGAGCAAATGCCCGGTCATTGATTTAGTAGAGCTTATATTGAGTTTATAAGCATGTTCACCGAACACTTTTATAATAGCTTTTGCTTCGGCTATATCTCCAAGAGGTGTGGCAGTGCCATGAACATTAATATAATCAATATCCTCCGGTTTAAGCCCGGCATCTTCAAGTGCAAATTTCATAACATTTATTGCGCCAAGTCCTTCAGGATGAGGAGCTGTGATATGATATGCATCAGAAGACATTCCAATGCCAATAATTTCAGCATATATTTTGGCTCCTCTTGCTTTTGCATGTTCGTAATCTTCAAGTATGAGAGCACCTGCCCCTTCGCCCATTACAAAACCGTCTCTTGTCTTATCAAAAGGACGGGACGCTGTCTTATACTCTTCATTATTAGTTGACAGCGCCTGCATTGAGTTAAAGCCTCCTATACCAGGCTCATTTATTGCTGCTTCAGAACCTCCCGAAATGAAAACAGAAGCCTTGCCAAGCTTTATGTAGGTTACAGCGTCAATTATAGCATTTGTCGAAGAAGCGCATGCTGAAACGATCGAAAAGCTCGGACCTCTGAAGCTGTACTTCATGGAAATCAGTCCAGCGGCAATATTGCTTATCATTTTGGGGATGAAATAGGGGCTGAATCTTGGAGTACCGTCACCAAGTGCAAAACTTTTGATTTGATTATAAAAAGTATCCAGACCTCCTATACCGGAGGATAATATAACTCCTGTATGATCTCTGTCGATTTTGTCAAGATCCAGGCCCGAGTCCTGAATTGCTTCCTCGGCTGCAATAAGAGCATATTGCGAATAAACATCAATTTTGTTGGCCTCTTTTCTTTCGAAATATTTATTCGAATCGTAGTTTTTTAACTCACAGGCAAACTTTGTCTTAAATTTTTCTGTATCGAATTTTGTAATAAAATCTGAACCACTGACACCATTTTTCAATGCTTCCCAATATTCAGGCAAAGTATTTCCTATTGGAGTCAAAGCCCCCATTCCTGTTACTACAACTCTTTTCATAGAAAACATTATTAGAGTGCAAAATTACTTTGCATTCTCCTCGATATACTTAATCGCTTCTCCAACTGTATTGATTGATTCTGCCTGGTCGTCTGGTATTCCAATATTGAACTCTTTTTCAAATTCCATAATGAGCTCAATTGTATCAAGAGAATCAGCTCCAAGGTCATTGGTAAAACTAGCTTCTGGAGTTACTTCGGATTCATCTACTCCCAGTTTGTTAACGATAATCTCTTTTACTCTTTTGGCAATGTCTGACATAATCTTAAATTTTAGTTAATATTCAATTTAAAGTTAGTGCAAAGAAATATATTTGTACAATATTTTTCAAATGATTTAACCTATTTTTATGTAAAAATGATTACAAATTTTTATAAATCAATCATATAAAGTAAATTACAATCTTTATAGCAGAAATTAAGCATTTAGTATAATATATTGTAAATGAATAATATATCGATTTTTGCATCTGGATCAGGGACCAATGCTGAAAACATAATTAAATATTTTTTGAACAAAGAAAGTGCAAAAGTAGCTCTTGTTTTGTCAAATAATCCGAAAGCTTATGTAATTAAAAGAGCGAAGCAATACAATATTGCTGTAAAAATTTTCGACCATCATGAATTTTATGAAACAGATGAGGTACTTGAAACACTTATTTCAAACAATATTGATTTTATTGTTCTGGCTGGGTTTTTATGGCTTGTGCCTGAAAATATTCTTAACAGATATAAGGGGAAAATTATAAATATTCATCCTGCACTATTGCCCAGGTATGGCGGAAAAGGCATGTACGGTGACAGAGTTCACAGGGCAGTCATAGAAGCTGGTGAGAAAGAATCGGGGATAACGATACATTATGTTAATGAGGGATATGATGAGGGTGATATTATTTTTCAAGCGCATTGTCCGATTAATCCGGAAGAGACAGTTGATTCTCTTGCAAAAAAAGTTCATGAACTTGAATACAGATATTACCCTGAGGTAATTGAAAAAATAATTACAGGTGAAAGTATTAATCAATTTGGCTTAAGAGAAGAGAGATGACGAACTTTATTTTATTAAATTTTTCTATATTTTCTTTTTTTACAGGTTCAGACGGAGGTGCTTCCACTTTAAGTGGATCAACTGGATAGCCGTTTTTATAGAATCTGAAATCGAGATGTGGGCCTGTTGACAGGCCACTATTTCCTACAAAACCTATCAAGTCTCCTTGTTTGACTGCAGCACCTGGTGTAATACCTCTGGCATATGAACTCAAATGCAAATAAGCTGTGGAATAGACGCTATTATGTTTTATTTTGACATACTTTCCGGCTTCTCCGTCCGACCCTGTTTCTGTAATTACTCCGTCGCCTACTGTATAAACCGGTGTGCCGATAGGTGCTGCATAATCTACTCCATAATGAGGTCTAACAATTCTTAAAATAGGATGCATTCTTCCGGCAGAATAACGGGATGATATGCGACTGAATTTAAGAGGAGCTTTAAGAAAAGCCTTGCGAAGGCTTGTCCCATCGGTATCATAATAATCTTCTTTTCCATCCTGTATCAGAGGGATTGCCATATATTCGCGTTTACCAGATATAAAAGACGCTCCGAAAATTTTCCCGGGAGCAACATAATTTTCGTCTAAAATTTTTTCTTCGTAAATAACTTTGAATTTGTCTCCTTTTTGTAAACCAAAAAAATCTACTGTCCATGCAAATATCTCTGAAAGAACTATTGCAAGTTCGGGATTTACGCCTGCTTTTTCCATTGCATCCCACAGTGAGGTTTCAATGGTAAAGGATGAAAATTTGATTAACGATTCGGGCTTTGTAATATATGGTGTAATGTTTAGTGAATCATTAAAACTGAAGATATATGAAAGACCCGGTTCATGTTTGTAAATGAAGTATCTCAGCCGTGTAGTGTCAGCAAAATCCGTCACAGCCATATATTCATGTCGGGCTCTGATCTTTCTTACGTCAAACACATCTTTCGAATTTTTTACAAGTGTCTCAACAGTAGAAGGAGAAATTCCGTAGTGAGACAATAAATCGGATAAAAAAGTATTAGGTTTAATAATTCCTTTGCTAATATTAAACGAATCGGCCGGAATTCCATATAAAACAGACTCTGTTTTATTTTCTTTAATTACACTGTTATTCACTTGTGGCTGGTCAGAATTTGTTTTTTGTATTGGCTTGCAAAGTAATGTGCCAAATAAAATTAAAGTGGATAAAAAATAAATTATTGTGCCATTAAAGTATGAAATGATTTTATCCGGCATAGGTAAGCGTATAATGTAGGTTTCGTTATTTGATTACCACATTGACAATTTTTCCCGGGACTACAATTATATTATCTGGTTTTTTGCCTGCAAGCCATTTAGTAGTTCTATCATCCGAAAGGACGCGTGCTGATATTTCATCTTTGTTCATTGAAAGTGGGAGCTCGAGTTTAAACCTGAGTTTGCCGTTAAAGGATACAGGATATTCAAATACATCTTCTTTAAGATATTCCTCATTATATTCAGGCCATGGTTCATAAGCAAGAGTTTTTTCATGTCCGAGCAAATTCCACAATTCTTCTGAAACATGAGGTGCAAATGGAGACAATATTTTTATGAAAGCTTCGGCGCTAGTTTTTGTTATTTTACCCTTTCGGGTTACAAGGTTTATAAAAATCATCATTGAAGAAATAGCGGTATTGAATTTTAATCCTTCTATATCTCCTTCTACTTTTTTAATTGTCTGGTGAAGTACTTTAAGTACTTTCGGGTCTTCATCTCCCACGAAAATATTGTTTTTATCCGAAAGGAACCTGAAAGTCTTGACGAGGAATCCGAAAACACCTTTTACACCTTTCTCATCCCATGGTTTGGTTACTTCGAGAGGTCCCATAAACATTTCATAAAGCCTAAGTGAATCAGCGCCATATTTGTTCACCACATCATCAGGATTGATCACATTCTTGAGAGTTTTTGACATCTTAGCAACTATTTGTCTTAGTTCCTCTCCTGTGTCTTTATGATAATATTTTCCATTTTTTTCAACAACCATATCGCTCGATACTTTTGCGCCTTTATTGGTTTCATAAGCAAAGGCAAGTATCATACCCTGATTGAATAATTTCTTGTATGGTTCATCGGTTGAGACAATACCCAGGTCGAATAATATTTTGTGCCAGAATCGGCTGTAGAGAAGGTGAAGCACTGCATGTTCGGCTCCTCCTATATAGAGATCGACTGGCATCCAGTATTTTTCTTTTGCAGGGTCGAATATTTCATTGTCGTTTTTAGGGTCGATAAATCTCAGGTAATACCAGCATGAACCAGCCCACTGTGGCATAGTATTGGTTTCCCGTCTTCCTTTCCTGCCGTTTGCGTCGGTAACATTTAGCCAGTTGGTTGCATTGACCAGTGGTGATTCTCCTGTTTCTCCAGGTTGGTAATTTTCGAGTGGTGGCAGTTCAAGTGGGAGTTCATTTTCGTCAAGAACTGAAATTTCACCGTCCTCCCAGTGAATTACGGGGAAAGGCTCTCCCCAGTAGCGTTGTCGGCTGAATAACCAATCGCGTAATTTGTAATTCACTTTTGCTTTACCCAGTTTATTTTCTTCAAGCCATGCAATTATTTTTGATATGCCGGCTTCTTTGTTAAGTCCATTAATATTGATGCCGGTTATGTTATTTGATGAATTGATATAGCGGCCATCTTCAGTCCAGCATTCATAACCAGCGAGTATCCGTTTTCTCTGTTCCTCGTCATCAGTATCGGGGTCCATTATACAGATTACAGGTAACCCGAACTTAATAGCGAATTCAAAATCTCGAGTGTCATGTGCCGGAACTCCCATTATTGCTCCTGTACCATAGCCTGTAAGTACATAATCTGCTACCCATATTGGTATTTTATTGAGATTTACCGGATTAATTGCATAACTGTCGGTAAAGACGCCTGTCTTCTCTCTGGAGAGATCTGTACGATCAAGATCCGACTTAAGAGAAGCTGCCTGTATATAATTTTCAACATCAGCTTTTCTTTCGGATTTTGTAAGTTTTTTCACTAAAGGATGTTCAGGAGCGATCACAAGGTAGGTTGCGCCAAACAATGTATCCGGTCTTGTTGTAAATACTGTTATTTTCTCTTCCATTCCATCAACAGCAAAATCAACATCGGCTCCTTCAGATCGGCCAATCCAGTTTCTCTGCATATCTTTGATTCCCTCAGGCCAGTCGAGTGAGTCAATACTTTTCAAAAGTCGTTCAGCATAAGAAGTTATTCGAAGCATCCATTGTTTCAGGTTCTTTTTTTCAACTATAGTTCCGCATTTTTCATGAGAACCGTCAGAAAGAACTTCCTCATTGGCGCAAACGATCCTGCAATTTGGACACCACCAAACCTGGGCATTATCGTAATAAGCCAGTCTTTTTGAATCAATGTATTTCCTTATCGCTTCACGTCCTTTTTCCTTTACTTCTTCCGGAATTGGCAATTCAGAAATATGTCTTCCCTTCCCAGCCTCTTCATCAAACCATGTATTATAAATTTTGATAAAAATCCATTGAGTCCATTTGTAATATTTTGGATCTGTAGTATTTATTTCTCTGTCCCAGTCGTAGCTTAATCCCAGCTCCTTTATCTGACGTCGGAAAGTATCGCAATTGATTTTTGTAGTTATTGCAGGATGGGTGCCTGTCTGAATAGCATATTGCTCTGCAGGCAATCCGAAAGCATCCCATCCCATTGGGTGGAGCACATTAAAACCTTTCATCCTTTTATACCTTGCCACTATGTCGGTAGCTGTATATCCTTCAGGATGACCAACATGAAGACCTGAACCCGAAGGATACGGAAACATATCAAGAACATAGTACTTTTTAGGATTTGATACGTCATCAGGGGTTTTAAAAGTTTTGTTTTCTTCCCAATATTTTTGCCACCTTTTTTCTGTTTCCCTAAAATTGTAGTCCATTGGATATTGTTTTAAATATGAAGTCGGAAAATGTAAATGAGAAAGAATATTCTGCCTTCATTCAAGTTTGCGAAAATAGGAAAACTTTGCCATATTTTTTTCCGAAGAATATTAAAGATTATGGAGAATATCGGTTCGATTAGTTAAATCTTACCATGTGTTTGGAAAAAAGTGCTAATAATTATATTTTTGCAATATAAGTTTATCTGAAGATAGAGTAATATCAGTGTATTAGTTATGTTGATAAGGTCCCGTAGTTCAATGGATAGAATGACAGATTCCGGTTCTGTTGGTTGAGCGTTCGAGTCGCTCCGGGATCACACTCTATAAAAAGTAAAAAGGGGGATAGATAAAAGGAAAAGTTAGAAGCAGGGCGGAAGAGGAAAGAAAGTTGGGATTTCGTCAGCTTCTGAGGATATCAATCATTTCGGTTATTGCTTCGGCGTCGAAAACATCTTTTATTGGTGATAAACCACCGGCAACCCTGGCCGCATTAAGTCCTTCTTCTGTAACAAAATCTTTCCCGATCAGTACCTGATAAAGTATTGCCGATTTAAGAGTGTTGGCTTTTATTCTGAACGAGTGAGAGCTTGAACGTGCTGGGAAAATATGTGCCCAGTGACGTTCATTGTCATAATATTTCACAACCCAATTCGAGCTATCGGACAATTGAATTATTCTGAATTCTTTCGATTTGATTCCAGCCCACTTCAAAAAATTTTCCTTTATGAGTAAGTTGCAATCGTTAAGCAATTTATACGATTCTTTGAAAATATCCTCACATGTAAGGTCACCTGTATAGACATCCATTACTGAACCTCCGATGTGACCAAGGATTCTAAAAAATTCAGACTTATTGAAACCGCTTGCTATTGAATATTGTTCTATAAATTCTCTGATAAAACCTATGTGATGTTTCAGAGGGTTGAAAAGAATCGGTTCAGGTATATCTATTAATAGTTTCATTTATTTCTGGGCTAAATTATGCAATGTATTTTTGCAGAATCGCTATGGCTCTAAATTAATAAATATAAGAGAATGTTTCTATTAAATGTCTGACTGCCGGATGAGTTTGGAACAGGATTTATTAATTGTACTGACAAACTCAGGATTTAATGATAAAAAGCTGATTTTATATTTTCAATGAATTATTGATAAAGTAATAATTTTTTATTAAATTTGTTTATATATTCTTTCTTTTTAAAAGAAATGTTTAAGCTGGATTAAATCTGCAGAATTTTTAAATATTAACAGGAAATGTTTCAATGTTCTATATTTTCATTAAGTGTAGTTTTTTTATTAAACAGTTATCAATTTGAACAACAATATATTAAGGAGGATGATATGACTATTCAATTTACAAGTCCGGCATTTGAAGAAGGAGGTATGATTCCATCGAAATATACGTGTGATGGTGCTAATGTTTCTCCCCCGTTAAAATGGACTTCCGTTCCTGAAGGGACGAAGTCATTTGCAATTATATGTGATGACCCTGATGCGCCGGCCGGCACATGGGTTCACTGGGTTATATACAATATTCCTGGAAATCTCCGTGAACTTCCGGAGAATGTTCGTCCTTCATGGAAATTGCCTGATGGTACTCTTCAGGGGAAGAATGATTTCGGCAAGGCAGGTTATGGAGGTCCATGCCCACCTGGTGGCATACACAGGTATTATTTTAAAATCTATGCTTTATCCGATATGCTGAATGTGAAAGAAGGTCTGACTAAGGCTGATTTACTTAAGGCGATGAAGGGATATGTGCTGGGAGAGGGGCAGCTTATGGGAAGATATAAAAGATAAAATTTTTTCGTGTTTTAGCCTGCCTGTTCGCTTACGCAAACGCAGCACGTTTTCGTTTTTCCTTACTCCTCCTTCAGGCAGAGCCTGACTCGTCGTCCGGAAAAACTAAAACCTCCGGCTGGTGCCGGAGGTTTAATTTGCCGGTGCGGAGAGAGGGGGATTATTCGCTTCGCTCATGATCCCATGAGGGAGGGCCTTGCACCGTCAAATTCCCTCGTCACGCTTTGCGTGCCTTACGTTTTCGTTTTTCCTTACTCCTCCTTCAGGCAAAGCCTGACTCGTCGTCCGGAAAAACTAAAACCTCCGGCTGGTGCCGGAGGTTTAATTTGCCGGTGCGGAGAGAGGGGGATTCGAACCCCCGGTCCGCCGGTTAGCGGACACACGCTCTCCAGGCGTGCCAGTTAAACCACTCCTGCATCTCTCCTTTATATATATATATTAATATTCCTTAATGTAAAATCGGGAATAACTGCAGCAAAATAAGGAAAAAATTGCCAATATTTTTGTTTCATCGGACTATTTGTTATTAAATCATCATTATTTGCTCGATTTCTGAAGTTTGAACGATGCGGTTTTGAAAGACATATTTTACCTTATGTAATACACTGCTTAAGTAAGTCTGTTTATCGGAAACCAGTTAAAAAAAGCGGACAATTTTTATATCGGTTCATCGAGTCGGAAAAGTTTAATTGCATTTTGTGTTGTTATTTCAGCGGTTTCATCAGTTGTACTGCCCAGGAGTTCAGCTAGTTTATTGTTAATATAATAAAGCATTGAACTATCATTTCTTTTCCCCCTGAAAGGTTCAGGAGCCAGATAAGGTGAGTCGGTTTCAAGGACAAGAAAGGAGGGATCTGTTTCTCTTACGACATTTTGCAGAGATGAATTTTTAAATGTCACCACTCCGCCAATCCCCAGCATAAAACCCATGTTGCAAGCTTTATTGGCTTCTTCGCCACCTCCCGAAAAGGCATGAAAAACGCCATTAAGTCCTGTGCCTTTGAATTCGTCAATAATACGAAATACTTCAGGGAAGGCGTTCCTTATATGAATTACTGCCGGTAGTCCTGTTTCAAGTGCAAGAGCCAACTGTTTACGGAAAGCTGAAATCTGTTCACTTATATGGGTTTTGTCTCTATAGAAATCAAGGCCTATTTCACCTATTGCCACGAAATGATGACGGCTTATCAAGGATTTCATTTTTGCGAGTTGATTTTCGAAGTCATTTTTTACCGACAAAGGGTGTATGCCTATCATAGGGTAACAAATACCTTTATAACGTTCAACCGCAGATAACATAGGCAATATTGACTCTGCGTCAATATTCGGCATCAGAAGCTTTGTTACCTTATTTTCAACTGCTTTTTCGACAACATCATCTCTGTCTTCATCAAATTCAGGCAGATAAATATGTGAGTGAGTATCAATTAGATTCATAGGTTTAAAATGATAAATATATGTTTTATTATAGGTTTTAAATTCTTTCAGGGTTTATGTTGTTACAGGCATGTTGGTTTTTCATTTAACTTATAATTTTATAAACGTTCCCGGGGCAACATTTTATCAGGCCTTTAAATTCCATTTCCAGCAATAAAGCAGAAAGTTTATGAACCGGAGTATCCGTTTCTCTGCAAATTTGGTCAATGTTAATTTCTCCTTCCCTGTTCAGTAGTTCATAAATCATTCTTTCTTCTGCGGTCAGATCGTTGAAAAGGGAACGCTGGATAGGTTTTTTCAATATATCCGGCTGCCAGTTTAGGAAATACTCGATATCCTCATGGCTTTCGATAAGGGCTGCTCTGTTTTTTTTGATTAAATTATTACAACCGGCTGACCAGATATCATCAATACGACCAGGCACTGCGAATACATCCCTGTTATAGGAATTTGCGATATCAGCTGTAATCAGTGCTCCGCCCGTTATAGCTGATTCAATTATCAGTGTGGCATCTGAAATACCTGCAATTATCCGGTTTCTCTTTATAAAGTTATTTCTTTCGGGAAGTTCATCTGACTGGAAATCAGTAAGCAAGCCTCCGTTTTCGGGCATGGCATTGGCTATTGAACGATGAACAGAAGGGTAAGTTGTTTTAAAACCATGGCCAAGGACGCCAATTGTCGGAAGGTTATTAGCCATAGCGCTTTTATGGGCGGTGATGTCTATTCCATAAGCAAGCCCGCTGACGATGATAAGTTCAGGGTTGTTTGCAGCCAGGCCGGTTATTATTTTTTCGCAGATTTCTTTTCCTCTCGAAGTTGCATTTCTGGTTCCAACAACACTCAGGATTCTTGGGGCATTCAGGTTGCAGTTGCCTTTAAAATAGAACAGCACCGGTGAGTCTTCGCATTGTTTCAACCGATAAGGGTAGTCACTGTCGAGATAAAAATATGTTCTAATTCCTTTTTGTTCAACATATTCGGCTTCTTTCTCAGCAATTTTCATATACGATTTTTCACATATATATTTTGCAAGAGAAGAACCGATACCCGGGATTTTTATAAGAGAACGGTATGGTTCGTTAAAAACAGCTTCCACACTACCGATATGGGAAACAAGTTTGCGTGCATTTATGTCGCCTATATGCGGAATAAGGCTTAAAGCAATCTTATAAGTCAGAGGAACATCTGCCATTGCACAAGGAATTGAGACATAAAGCAAAGATATTAAAAAAGGGAAAATCAAAAAATATGATTTTCCCTTAACAAACAAATAATGATAATTATGTAACTATTTATATTACTCCCATATCGAACATGGCGTTTGCCACTTTGAGGAAGCCTGCAACGTTTGCACCTTTAACGTAATCAACATATCCGTCGGGGCGTTTTCCGTATTTAATGCATTGATCATGGATATTACGCATTATTTCATGCAGACGGTTGTCCACTTCGCTCTTGTTCCAGCTCAATTTCATTGCATTCTGCGACATTTCAAGTCCCGATGTTGCAACCCCGCCTGCATTAGCAGCTTTTCCCGGAGCAAATAACAATCCGTGTTTCTGGAATATCTCCACTGCTTCATAAGTGCATGGCATATTTGCTCCTTCACAGACGCAGATACATCCATTTCTTATCAGGTTTTCAGCGTCATGGGCATCAAGTTCATTTTGTATTGCACAAGGTAATGCAATGTCAACAGGCACTTCCCATGGGTGTTTTCCAGGATGGAATTCGGAAGATTTGAATTCCGTTGCAAATGGGCTCACTATATCTTTATTAGAAGCTCGTAGTTGAAGCATATATTCTATTTTTCTGCCAGATATTCCATCGGGGTCGTACACATATCCGTCAGGCCCTGAAATTGTGACTACTTTTCCACCAAGCTCTGTAGCTTTAAGAGCAGCACCCCATGCCACGTTTCCAAAGCCTGATATTGCAACTCTTTTGCAGGCAAATGACTCACCGCGGGTTGCAAGCATTTCGCTTGCAAAATATACGCATCCATAACCTGTTGCTTCCGGTCTGATGTAAGAACCTCCCCAGTTAATATCCTTTCCAGTTAAAACCCCAGAGTGTTCGCTTTTAATCCTCTTGTACATCCCGTAAAGAAATCCAATTTCACGAGTTCCAACTCCTATATCACCGGCAGGGACATCAATTTCAGGGCCTATATATCTCCATAGTTCAAGCATGAATGATTGACAAAAACGCATAACTTCAGCATTGGATTTTCCTTTAGGATCAAAGTCAGAACCACCTTTTGCCCCACCTAGCGCAAGTGTTGTAAGTGAATTTTTGAATATCTGTTCAAAGCCAAGGAACTTCATAATTGAGAGATTAACGCTGGGGTGAAACCTCAAACCTCCCTTATAAGGTCCTAAAGCATTATTAAATTGCACTCTATATCCTATATTTATTTGAATTTCTCCCTTGTCGTCAAGCCATGGAACTTTGAAAATGATAACTCTATCTGGTTCAACAATTCTTTCGATAATTTTTGCAGATTCAAATTGAGGGTTTTCATTATAAACATCCACAATTGATTTCAGGACTTCCTTAACAGCCTGTAAATATTCAACCTCACCGGAATGTTTCTTTTCGAGGTTAGTCATGATTTTATTAATGTCCATATTAAGAGTTTTTAATTAAGATAAGCAATTTATTTAGAAAAGGGTGTAAAGATGTAATTAGTATTTCATTTTTACAATAATTTTAATAATATTTTTTCATTCATTTATTTTAAATCGGCAGGAGCATACTGATGAAGTGAATAAAGAATTTTATTTCTTTCTTCCTTTTTCAGGGGTCTGATATTAACGGGAGGGTACTTGGCTATTCCTCCTTTTACATGCTGAAGCAACGTAATATTTTGAATTAGTCCGAAAAGCTTCTTCTCATGTCGAAAGCCTGCATATAAACGTTTGTCGATTTCTATTGAGTTTTTCTTTCCGCCGATAAAACCTGCTGTAAAATATCTGAATATTATTTTTTCGCCTTCATCCGAATAGTAAATATACTGGTAACTCAGAAACATAGGATAAAGCAGGTAGGCCAGGTATAATCCCGTAAGGATAATAGTAAACCATGTATCTGTTAATCCAAGGATAGGAAATTTAATCACTTTGACAAAATAAGCCAGAATGATATAAACTATGAAAATCACAGTCACTGCGAACAATCTGATACGGAGATTTATTATTGCTTTACTGTTTTCAATAGTCATAATAGATTTTGTTTTTAGCTATTGGGATGTAATTATACTTTATTTTTTCTTTTATTTTTGAAAAAATCAGTTATTAATTCTTTGCAGTCGTTTTCAAGAATCCCTGTTCGTATTGTTGTCTTTGGATGGAGCAGAGATCGGGATATTTTTGTAAAACCTTTTTTTTCGTCAGGTGTGCCATAGACCAGAGTTTCTGCCTGGCTCCATGCCAGGGCGCCGGCGCACATAGGACATGGCTCAACAGTTACATAAATAGTGCAACCGGTAAGATATTTGCTTCCGAGAAAATTGGCTGCGGCAGTTATTGCTTGCATTTCTGCATGAGCTGTAGGGTCTTTGAGAGTTTCAGTGAGGTTATGAGCCTTTGCAATTATTTTTCCGTTGTTTACTATTACTGCACCTACTGGTACTTCGTCCTTTTCAAGAGCCTTTATAGCCTCTTCAATTGCAATTTTCATATATTTCTCATCATCTGCAACCTTTAGCATAATGTTCGGAAAATCTAACAAATATATTAAGAAAATTTTATTTCGGTTCATGATAAACATTTCGCTTTGTTACAAAGAATTAAATATGTACTGGTTATTATTTTTTTATTTTTGCTGAAATTTTCATTAATAAAATGTACAGAACACACACATGCGGTGAGCTGAGGCTTTCGGATGCTGGCAAAAAAGTTATCCTTAGCGGATGGGTACAACGTTCGAGAGACTTTGGAGGTATGACTTTCCTCGACCTTCGCGACAGGTACGGCATAACTCAACTGGTATTCGATATGGAAGCAGACGCCGCTTTATGCGAAAAAGCAAGAAAACTTGGCAGAGAATATGTTATAAGTGTAAAAGGAGAAGTAAGAGAAAGAATCAACAAGAATCCAAAGATTTCCACAGGCGATATTGAGATAGTGGTTGATGGATTTGAGATACTGAATCCGAGTGATCTTCCTCCTTTTACCGTCGAAAATGAAACAGACGGAGGCGAAGAGCTAAGGATGAAATACAGATATCTCGACCTCAGGCGTCATTGCCTTCAGGAAAATATAATCCTGCGGCATGAAATGGCCCGGGAAGTAAGACGGTATCTCGATTCGGCAGGATTTATTGAGATTGAAACTCCGGCACTTATCAAATCAACACCCGAAGGCGCCCGTGATTTTGTTGTGCCTTCCAGACTTCAACCCGGATTATTTTATGCTCTCCCGCAGTCACCTCAAACCTTTAAACAGCTTCTGATGATTGCAGGTTTTGACAGGTATTATCAGATAGTCAGATGTTTTCGCGATGAGGATCTGCGCGCCGATCGTCAGCCGGAATTCACCCAGATAGATTGTGAAATGTCATTTGTTGAGCAAAATGATGTGCTTCAAACCTTCGAAGGCCTTGCAAAACATCTTTTCAGAGAACTTAAAAAAATTGAATTTCATGAATCATTTCCCAGACTTTCATGGGTAGATGCACTGAAATATTACGGAACAGATAAACCCGATATGCGTTTCGGAATGAAAATTTCTGAGGTTTCCGACATTTTAAAAGGGAAAGGTTTTGGAATGTTCGACAATGCTGAATTCATCGGCTGTATCTGTGCGGAAGGAGCTTCGGAATATTCGAGGAAACAGACTGATGAGCTTAATGAATTCGTAAAAAGGCCTCAGATTGGAGCATCAGGAATTGTTACAATAAAATATGCGGCAGATGGAATGGTGAAATCTTCTATTGATAAATATTTTACAAGCGAGGAATTGAAAAGAGTAATAAATGTTACAGACGCAAAACCAGGCTCGCTTGTTCTTATAATCGCAGGTAAGCGAAACAAAAGCCTTACTGCTCTTTCGGAACTACGGCTCGAAATGGGTAAAAGGCTTGGTTTGATAAACCCAGAGGTATTCAGCCCGCTATGGGTTGTAGATTTTCCATTATTTGAATGGAACGATGAAGAAAAGCGATTCACTGCCATGCATCACCCATTCACTTCACCCAAGCCTGAGGATATAGAATTTATGATATCGGATCCTGGCAGAGTAAGAGCAAATTCTTACGATCTGGTAATTAATGGCATTGAAATAGGAGGGGGTTCCATAAGAATTCATGATTCTTCTTTACAGAAACTTATGTTTAAAGCTCTTGGATTTACTGAAGAAGAATCTAACAAGCAGTTTGGATTTCTTATAAATGCTTTCAGATATGGTGCTCCACCGCATGGGGGAATAGCATTTGGTTTCGACCGTTGGGTGGCCTTGTTTGCAAGCGAAGATTCAATAAGAGAAGTAATAGCTTTTCCAAAAAATAATGCCGGAAGAGACATAATGATCGATACGCCTGCAGAAATATCGCAGAAACAGCTTGACGAACTGATGATCGAAATAAAGAAACGTAATAAATAGAGATCAATTCTTTTCGGAGCCGAGCAGTGTAATCAAAATGACACCGCCGGCGCCCCTCGCTCCATAAATAGATGCGGCCGACCCTTTAAGCACTTCAATGGATTTTACCTGCTGAGGACTTATGTCGTCAATACTTGAAACTTCCACGCCGTTTACTATAATAAGAGGTTCGGAACTAAGATTAATTGACGACGGGCCTCGAATTGTTATCTTCTTACCTACTACCTGAACACCCGGCACTTCTCCTTTAATCATATCATAAATATTTGAATATGATTCATATTTTGAATTTGTTCCGTCAATTTTTTCGACAGTATTTGTCAGATTCTTTTTTTTCATTGTTCCGTACCCAATATTTATCTCCTGTTCGTCCTCATTATTTTCCGATTTTATCTGACTTGCTTCGGCTTTGCCCGGCAGAGAAAAGTTGATAACTGTTCTTCCTTTAATAAAGTCGTCTTTCATTCCGCCATTGAGCATAAAAACAGTAATCATTGTATCGGTCGGACTCACTTTTATTTTATAAAATCCATTTTCATCAGTTGTCTGATTCACTCTTTTATTATTGATAAGTATTATTGCATTGCTTACCGGATTGTTGTTTGAATCAACAACTCTACCTGTGATATAAAACTTCTTATTTGCTTTTTGTGCTTCAAGGCATGTAAGATTAAAGGAAATCAAGATTATTAAAAAGGATGATATATATTTCATATTAATATTATTTAATAAGAATATTATTTAATAAGTTGCAATTTACAATTTTAAAATGTGATTTTCAAGTGAAAAATGTTAAATAACCCTGCCAATAAGGGTTGCAGAGGTTGACGTTTCTACCATCACATTGACGTAATCGCCCTTTCGGAAATTTATCGCAGGGAATACCACAGTTTTATTTTGTGAGTTACGGCCCGATAAATACTCTTCAGATTTTTTTGACCGGCCTTCGACGAGCACCTTATATATTTTTCCAATATCTGCTTTTTTGCTTTTGGCCGAAAGGCTATTTTGAAGAGTTACTATTTCGTTAAGGCGCCTTGTTTTAACTTCACCGGGAACATCGTCGGCGAGTTCTTCTGCGGCCTTTGTGCCCGGGCGTTCGTTGTATCTGAACATATAAGCAAAATCGAATTCTGCCCATTCCATCATTGAGAGAGTATCTTTATGGTCTTCTTCCGTTTCGGTGCAGAAACCGGCAATTATATCGGTCGAAACAGAACAGTTCGGAATTATTTTCCTTATTGCCTCTATGCGTTTCATATACCAGTCGCGTGTATACTGCCTGTTCATCAGTTTAAGTATGCGGTCACTTCCGCTCTGTAACGGCAAATGAATATGTTTGCATATATTTTCGTGTGCGGCTATAGTTTGGAGCAGTTCATCCGAGATGTCTTTCGGGTGGGATGTCGAAAACCTCACTCTCAGAAGGGGGTTTATTTGAGCTACCTTTCTGAGGATTTCAGAGAAAGAGATATCTTTACCGTCTTCTTTCCGGTGATATGAATTTACATTTTGTCCGATGAGAGTCACTTCCCTGTATCCTATGACGAACAGTTCTTCAGCTTCTCTAATTATTGATTTCGGATTGCGGCTTCTCTCGGCTCCTCTTACATAAGGAACCACGCAATAAGAACACATGTTGTTGCATCCCCGCATTATAGAGATGAAAGCGCTGACTCCATTATCATCAAACCTTACAGGCATAATATCGGAATAAGTCTCTTCCGATGAAAGAATTACATTTATTCTGTTCGAGCCTGTTTTTGCTTCCTCGACCAGGGATGGAAGAGTCCTATAAGCATCAGGCCCGGCTACCAGGTCGACCGCCAGTCCGCTGTCAAGAAGGGATTCCTTCATTCGCTCGGCCATACAGCCAATGACGCCTACTGTGATATCTGGTTTTCTTTTTCTAAGAGATTTTATTTCTTTCAGCCTGTTGAGCACTTTCTTTTCGGCATTTTCGCGGATGGAGCATGTATTTATCAGTATCAGGTCGGCGTCGCCGGCACAATCGGTAATAGTGTACCCTGATTCTTTCATCACGGAAGCAACGATTTCGCTGTCGGCCACATTCATTTGACAGCCGTAGGTTTCGATATAGAGTTTTTTGTCGTTCACCTTCTACGCTGAATTGATGGTAAAGCGGCACAAAGGTATTAAAAATAAGTTAAAGGCAAGAGGGAGGATAAAGAGAAGCACAGAGCGCTCCACCTTCGCCTGCTGCTACGGACTTCGGCCTATATATTACTGCAAAACGGGACGAAGCAGGCGGACAAAGGGAACGCTAAGCGTCTGAAGTCTTCGAATCGCTATAAAAAGTCTGTATATAAGATATTTCTCTTATCTTGATAAATATCGTTAAAAAGAATTAATTATTTTTGCGCCATAGATATTAATAAAAAGTTTTATGTCAGGTCACAGTAAATGGTCAACCATTAAGCGCAAAAAAGGGGCTGCCGATGCAAAAAGAGGGAAAATCTTTACAAAAATAATAAAGGAAATTACTATTGCCGCCAAAGAAGGCGGAACAGATCCTGAGCTGAATCCGAGGTTGAGGCTGGCAATCCAGAATGCCAAAGGGGCCAATATGCCGAAAGACAATATTGAAAGAGCTATAAAAAAAGCCGCAGGCTCAGAAGCTGCAAACTATGTCGAAACAACCTTCGAAGGTTACGGCCCGTGCGGTGTCGCAGTGTTCGTTGAATGTCTGACCGACAACAATAACCGGACTGTCTCGGCAATACGCGCCACATTTAACCGACATGGCGGAAGCCTTGGTACAAACGGCTCGCTCTCATTCCTTTTCGAACGCAAAGGAGTGTTTACAATAAAGCCAGAAGGAATTAACCTTGACGATCTCGAGCTTGAGCTTATTGATGCAGGAGCTGAAGAGATAGAATCAGATGGAGAACGAATAACAGTTATATGTGCAAGGGAAGATTTTGGAAGAATCAACAAAAAACTTCATGAACTCGGTATCGAACCCGAAGAGGCAATGTTGAAAAGAATTCCTAATGAAACAAAAAAACTTGATGTGGAATCAGCAAGAAAAGTATTGCGGTTTATTGAAGCTCTCGAAGATGACGACGACGTGCAGAACGTTTATCATAATCTAGAAATGACTGATGAACTTGCTACAGTGCTTATGCAATGAGCAATAATAATTCAGAGTAATAATAAACTGAATAATGCATAAATCTTATTTACTGGTTATTTTACTCTTTATATTTTCAGCCTGTAACAAAACGGAAGACAATATTATCTGGGAAAGGACAATAGGCGAGGGTGAAGCATTTTGTATTGCATCTGCCTCCGATACGGGAATAATATGCGGCGGTACACTTTCCGGAAAACCTTACCTCCTCTTCCTGAATAGTAAACACGAAAGACTTTTTGAATATAAGTCCGATACCATAGGCTCATTCACTGCAATTATTCCTGGCGATAGCAGCATAATTTCCACAGGATCTGCCGGAGAGAGCCTTCTAATTTCATTCCTGGATTATTCAGGGAATCTTATCCGTGACATAGTCTTTAGCTACCCATTTGCTGTAGAAAAGACTTCTCTTGTGAGGACGGCCGGCGGTTCTTTCCTTGCAGTCGGTTCACGCGGCAACGATACAGTTTCGGCGGGAAACTACGGACTTGCATTTGTGGTTTTTGATGAATCCGGTGAAATAATACGACGAAGTGAGACTCTATTTGATTATTTTTTTGAAGTAGAGAGTCTAAGTACTGATGACGCCGGAAATTTTTACCTTGCTGCATCACGTGAAGGTCAACAAGGGAAAATGGAAGCTATAGTTGCAGCTTATGACGGGGTTTTAAGACCTCTGTGGGAGAAGGAACTTTACAACAATCCGGATTTCGGTGCATCGAGTCGTGATATTATATGCGATAATTCAAATAATATTTATATATCGGGATACACGGAGTTTCCGGTATCCGGTAGCAACGAAAGAGCTGCATTTGCAGCATCGGTAAGCAATACAGGCGAGATAAGATGGAAAAAATATCTCGAATATTCAAATGAATCATCCTCCCTTTTTGCCGATGAGAACGATAAACTTTATGTTCTTAACTCCAGATGTCTGATAGTTAATATACTTAATAGTTATGACGGAACAATTACCGGCATTATCCGTACTTATTCCGCTTGCGATCCTTCGAGGGATAATGCTTACGGTAATTGTATGATCATGGGGTATAGCAATGAACTTGTAATTGGTGGTTCGAAAAACAATTTATTCTATATTGTAATTAAATCACCCGATATTCTTTCACCTATTTAATTATAATAAACTAAAGGTATAAGCAGCTAATTATGAAATATATTTCGAAATACGTGTTGATGCAGGTTGTAGTGGTTTATATTTTTATATTAGTAGTAGCATGTAATTGTAATGCACAGGAGTTTATAAAGGCATCCTATATTTTCCCGGTTACTTTACCTGAGGAAGGGAGCGGCCGTTTATCCATAAATCATAAGCCGGGAGTTGATACACTTTTAAGCCGTTACATTTTATTGAATAAATTAAGGGGGGGGCTGGAAGGATTCAGGATACAGATATACCGTAGTTCAAACAGAAACGCACGTGAGGAATCAAATAAAGTCAGAGCACAATTTATTGTTGATTTTCCCGACATACCTTCTTATATCGAATATGACAAACCCGGTTATTTTCTTGTGAGGGTTGGCGATTTTAGAACAAAAATGGAAGGAACAAAAACTCTTTATATGATCAGAAATAAATATCCTAATGCTTATATGGTGCCCTGCATAATAAATTTTCCCGATCTGGATAACGACTGAATATGAGCGAACTGATAAAACATGAATGCGGTATTGCACTGCTCAGATTACGCAAGCCGCACGAATATTATTTCCAGAAATACAAAACATGGTTGTACGGCCTCCAGAAGATATATCTGATGATGGAGAAACAGCATAACAGGGGGCAGGACGGAGCCGGACTGGCAGGGATAAAGCTGTCGGCTGTACCAGGTAAACAATATATTTTCAGGGAAAGATCGAATAAACCTGATTCAATTATCGAAATATTTCAGAAAATCTACAAAGATGTTGATATAGCAATTTCAAAATTACCTGAAAATTTAGGCGAAGCAATTCTGAAGATCAGGGATATTCCTTTTATTTGCGACGTATATCTTGGTCATCTGCGCTATGGCACTTACGGTGCTTATAACATCGGCCAGGTTCATCCGATAATACGTCAGAATAACTGGCGATCGAGAAACCTTGTAATGGCCGGTAATTTCAATCTTACAAATGTATCTGAGATATTCGATAACTTGGTTAGTCTTGGTCAGACCCCTGTCGATTTTTCCGACACTTTCACTATACTTGAGAATATTGGTTACAGGCTTGACGAGGAGAATGAACGTTTGCTAGACTTTTACAGAGGGCAGGGTTATTCGAAAAAAGAAGCATCTGTGCTTGCGGGCCAGAATCTCGATATTGCTTCGATACTGCGCAAGTCGAGCAGGGAATGGGACGGCGGTTATATAATGGCAGGTCTTATCGGACATGGCGATGCATTTGCCATAAGAGATCCGAATGGAATAAGGCCGGGATTTTATTATACCGACGACGAGGTTACTGTTGTTGCTTCTGAAAGGCCTGTTATTCAGACAGTTTTCAATGCCGATTCAAATGAAGTTAAGGAGATACCCCCTGCACATGCTGTTATAATCAAAGCAGGAGGAGAAGTAAAGGTGGAGCAGGTGAGAGAACAGGGCGAGTTGAAAAAATGTTCTTTTGAAAGAATCTATTTTTCGCGAGGCACAGACGAGGCAATTTACAATGAAAGGAAAAAACTTGGTGAACTGCTAACTCAGCCTGTACTCGAAGCTGTTGAACACGACCTCGACAATACGGTGTTTTCTTATATTCCGAATACGGCCGAAAGTGCATTTTATGGCCTTTTAAAAGGAATAGAGGATTATCTTAACAACTATAAGTTTCAGGCACTCAAGAAAGAGTCGAAAAACATTAATGAGGCTAATCTAAGGAAGATTATATCAATGAGGCCGAGAGTGGAAAAAATAGCAGTTAAGGATGTCATGCTCCGGACTTTCATAACTAAAGACAAAAGCCGCGATGAACTTGTCGGTCATGTATATGATATAACATACGGGACAGTAAGGAAAGGCACCGACAATCTTGTTGTTATTGATGATTCTATAGTAAGAGGGACGACACTGCGCGAGAGTATCATTCACATACTCGACAGGCTCGGCCCGAAAAAAATTGTAGTAGTTTCATCTTCGCCTCAGATAAGGTACCCCGATTGTTATGGCATTGACATGGCAAAGCTTGGTGACTTTATTGCTTTCAGAGCTGCAGTAGAGCTTCTTGAAGAATCCGGGAAATTGTCATTCATATATGAACTTTACGAAAGGGTAAAAGAAGAAATTGTCAAACCTGTCGCTGAAATAAAAAACCTTGTAAAAGAAATTTATGAGCCATTTACCGGGCAGGAAATTTCTCTCAAGATATCCCGTATGCTCAAAGAAGATGATATTAATGCTAAAATTACTGTTGTTTATCAGTCGGTCGAAGGACTTCATAAAGCTTGTTCGGGTCATACGGGCGACTGGTATTTCACAGGCGATTATCCCACTCCGGGAGGAAACAAAGTTGTCAATCAGTCGTTCATAAACTATATCGAAGGGAGAGATATGCGCGCTTATTAGATTCGGCGCGGATTATTCGAAAATAATTTTATTTCATAATCTTTTTTATATGAAGCAAGATGCCGGTTTATCTTTTCAACATATATATCCTTCAGAGTTATCATTATGCCGGTCTCCTCAACATCACCGAACTTATGATTGATGAAAGTCCCGAAGGTCCTCATTGTGGGCGACAGGTTCATGTATGCATTTATTAAAGGAGGAATTTGTTCATTGAGTTTTCTGACTTCATGGGAGAGGATTCTGTAGTTTTCCTTATAGCTTTTACCTGTGAAGAGTTTTTTCATCTCATCTTCAAGAAGGTCAATTTCTGCGGGTTCTTTAACAAGGACAAGATTATCCGGATCACTGAAATTGTCTTAACCCCCCAAATAGCTGGACATAATTTGAAAAACAAATTAGGTCTGATTAAATTTGGGAACTATGACATTACAACGAAGAAAATTTACACCTGAAGATCGTCTTTCAATACTCCAGGAGGG
>JAGPFZ010000060.1 GCA_018056245.1 Bacteroidales bacterium | reverse complement strand
CTGGCAGTCACGAGGTCAGGGGTTCGATTCCCCTTATCTCCACATTCGTCCCGATAAATCGGGACTACGGCAGACGAAGTCAAGTTAAATATGTGATAAATTATAGTTACTGAAGATTATACTTCAGAGTATTAACTATTTATTGAGCCATGAAACAAACATGATTAAAAATGAAACTACAAAATAAACTTCATAATTGTCTATCCCTATCTTTCAAAAATGGCGGTTAATAGACAAGTTAAAATGATAAAAAATTAAAAATAGTATGGTTCTTGATTTTGAAATAATAAAATCCTTCTATGAAAGATTGCCCGACCGAATCTCAAAAATTAAAAAAGTTATTAATAAGCCTTTAACTTTAAGCGAGAAGATTCTCTACACCCATTTATTTCAGGGAAATTCTATTTTACCATACAAACGTGGAGAAGATTATGTTGAATTTGCGCCTGACAGGATTGCTATGCAGGATGCAACTGCCCAGATGGCTCTCTTACAGTTTATTAATGCTGGGAAAGCGAATTCGGCCGTTCCTGTTTCCATACACTGCGACCATCTTGTTATGGCTAAAGAAGGAGCAGAATCAGACCTGAAGTCGGCTCTGATAGGCAACAAAGAAGTGTATGACTTTCTGAGTTCTATTTGCGATAAATATGATTTTGACTTCTGGAAGCCCGGTTCAGGAATAATACATCAGGTAGTTTTGGAAAATTACGCTTTCCCCGGCGGGATGATGATAGGGACCGATTCACACACTGTAAACTCAGGCGGTCTTGGAATGATAGGCATCGGGGTTGGCGGTGCCGATGCTGTTGATGTGATGTCGGGAATGGGATGGGAACTTAAATTCCCAAAACTGATAGGTATTATTCTTACAGGCCAACTTAAAGGATGGACATCACCAAAAGATATTATATTAAAACTAGCCGGAATGCTTACGGTAAGCGGAGGAACAGGATACATTATTGAATATTTCGGCGAAGGTGCAAAATCAATCTCATGCACAGGCAAGGCAACAATTTGCAATATGGGAGCTGAGGTAGGAGCCACATGCTCAGTTTTTGGATTCGATAAGTCTATGTCGGATTATCTTGTTGCAACAGGCCGTAAGAACGTGGCACATCTGGCCGAAAAAATAAGCGAACACCTTACAGGCGATATGGAGGTGTATGTAAGCCCTGAAAAATATTTCGACAAGGTGTTGGAGATAAACCTCTCTGAGCTTGAGCCTTATATCAATGGACCTTTTACTCCCGATTTTGCGACACCCATTTCAGGAATGAAAGAGACAGCCAAAAAAAACGGCTGGCCTGTTAAAATCGAAACCGGTCTGATTGGGTCATGCACCAATTCTTCTTATGAGGATATTTCAAAAGCTGCTTCTGTTGCCGAAGACGCATTATCAAAAAATCTTACCCCAGAAGGAGAATTTGCAGTAACACCAGGATCTGAAGAGATACGATCAATAGCAGAACGAGATGGTTTTCTGTCAACTTTTAAGAAAATAGGTGGAAAAATATTTGCAAATGCATGCGGCCCTTGCATAGGTCAATGGGAACGTAAATGTTCAGATAAAAATCATGTGAATACTATTATTCATTCTTTTAACAGAAATTTTGCAAAACGCAACGACGGTAATCCCAATACACATGCTTTTGTCGCTTCTCCGGAAATTGTTACAGCCCTTACAATAGCCGGCGATTTGACATTTAACCCTTTAATCGATTATCTAACCAATTCAAAGGGTGAAAAAGTTAAATTTAATGAGCCTTCAGGATTTGTTTTGCCTCCGCAAGGATTCCTCAACAAAAAAGAAGGATTACAAAAGAACTCAAAAAATAAAACCAATATTTCTATAATAATCAATCCTTCTTCAGACAGGCTCCAGTTTTTATCTCCATTTCCGGAATGGGACGGAAAGGATTTTACAGGCTTACATTTATTGATAAAAACCAAAGGAAAATGTACAACCGACCATATCTCAATGGCTGGGCCCTGGCTTAAATACAGAGGTCATCTCGAAAATATCTCGAATAATTACATGATCGGTGCAATAAACTTTTTCACCGGTCAACCTAGCCTTGTACTAAATCAGATTACAGGAAATTATGAGTCTGTACCCAATGTTGCAAAATTTTACAGGTCATCTGGCAAGGCTTCAATAGTTGTGGGCGAGGAAAATTTTGGCGAGGGTTCATCAAGAGAACATGCAGCTATGGAACCAAGATATTTGAATGTAAAAGCTATCCTCGCGAAATCATTTGCTCGTATTCATGAAACAAATCTGAAAAAGCAGGGAGTGCTTGCATTGACTTTTTCAGATAAAAACGATTATGACAAAATCCTCGAAAAAGACAGAATTGATATTGTCGGACTAAATAAGTTCTCTCCCGGGACTCATATAAATCTAATACTCCATCATGATGACGGCAGCCTTGATGAGATATATGTAAACCATTCTTACAATGAAACCCAGATTGAATGGTTTAAAGCAGGCAGTGCTTTAAATCTTATAAAGAATAAAAATGAAAAGTATTACAATTCACTCTAATCAATACAAAACTGTAAGTTTCATATTAAAGACATTGAATTTTTTTAGTGAAAAAATAAAAATAAATTAAACTGTAATTTTTACATTTCCCAGCCTTTTCTGTATTCGCGTGTAAGGAATTTATTTGCAGCTTCGTCGTTAGTTATTTTCATTAATTCCGAATTATACTCGACCTTTTTTCTTGCCCTGAGTGCCACAGCACCGAGGAGTATAGTTTCTGTGACAGGTCCGCAGTAAAGGAAGCTTCCTGGCGACTGTTTGTTGTTTTTGAAAGCATCTATCCATACGTCATTTCCTGACGGGCCCTCAGGCTCCTTTGAAGGAGGAACAAATTCCTTCATTCTGCTTTCAGGTAGTAGCACAGGATCTTCACCACGGAACCCTGCTACGATTTTACCTCTATCGCCTACAATCATCATTCCTTCACGTGAAAGAGATTTCCCTTGTGATGAGAGTTCCTCTGGAACGAATGGCCGCATACCACCATCGTACCAGAAAAGTTCAAAAGGCAGTAGAGACTTTTGTGCAGCAAATTTAAATTTTATCATACACGATAGTGGAAATGCCACATTATTGATTATGCTAACTGCAACATTTTCTTTGAAACCACAAGTAGTCGTACCATAAGCTTCCGCACTGAGAGCCGGTGTATTTATCCCCAGTGTAAGGAAGGGAGGAAAGAGACTGTAATGACCCATATCGGCAATACTGCCTGCTCCAAAATCGTACCAGCCACGGAAAACGGCGTGAGTATAATTAGGATGATGAGGCCGGTCAGGTACAGGGCCAAGCCATAACTGCCAATCGAACCCGGCAGTTATTGGCGGTGTGTCGGTCGGATTTTCCTGCCATTGCGGCCAAACAGGTCGATTCGACCAGTTATGTATTTCTTTAAGAGTACCTATCATACCGTCGTCAATCATCTTTTTGATAACTGCACACCCGAGTTGGCGACTCCATGCAAGCAGATGTGTACTTAAACCCGTTTTTCTGGCTGTGTCATAAGTTACTTTCCATTCCTTTATTCTGTTTGCAACAGGTTTGTGAGTCACAACGTGTTTACCTTTGTTCATAGAAGCAACTGCCACAGCTGCATTGGAAGATGGTCGGGTGTCATTATCTTTATTGCATTCAGATCCTTCTCCTTTTCAAGCATCTCACGAAAGTCATTATATGACAAACATCCTTTATAGTTTGCTATATTTCTAACCTTTGCATAGTATTTTTGCACGAATTCCTGCCCTATGTCACTTCCACCGGGAATGCCTTTAATATTTTCACCCCAGTTTGGTTCTTTGAGTGTCTGTCTGATAGTGTCGCGAACACTGTTCATAGACCAGTCGATATAATTGGTAGTGTATTTATTAGGATCACATACCGCAACAATCTGGATCGAAGGATGAGTAAGCAACGGAGCCATTTCCCTCAAACCCTGCGTGCCGCAGCCAACATAACCAAGTGTGATTTTGTCGGATGCAGCTACATAACCACGTCCTCCAAGCACTGTACGCGGTACAATTGTGAATGCGAGGGATGCGGCAGCAGCTGATCCCAAAAATTCACGACGTTTAATTTTTTTCGTTTTTTTCATGGTTAAATGTTTTGTTAGTCAATTAATTGATAAATAATCAAATTAAATATTATCAAATTAATCAATAAATCTGAATTATTTTAAAACATTCCTGTTAACTTTTAAATAAAATATAAATTCTTTTCTCTTAACGTTATTTGAAAATTTGATTTTGGTTCAGTAATTTATTATATTTGATTAACTTTACTATTAAAATGGTTATATAAATAAAAGTTTCTAAAACAGCAGGCTATGAAAAAATACATTTACCTCACAACTGCACCGGAAGCATTGATAGGTTCAATGCTTCCTCCGGAAGATTTCGGCTGTTATATGGCTACAGGAACAAAGAAATCTAATAAAAGCCAGATAATATTTTTTGAGATTGATTTTGAGCAAGTTAAGTCGCTTATTAATCTTGATTACCTCAACAGGAAATGTGTTCCCAAGGAAGACGGCTCACCAAAAAGTTCCGTATACCTTTCAATTTACCGGGTACTGGAGTCTATACCCCTTACAGCTTTGATGGATCTTTATCTTACAACTGATACTGGTTACGTCCTTCCTCTTAAACAAGCTCCTTACGATAAGAATAAATATGTAGGGAAAAACATGTTTTTATATCAGGAATTATGTCCTGTAAATCCACAGATAGCCAGTAACCTGCCTCCTCACGAATTCCTTAAGGTTTTAACCGAAGGTTCTCAACCTATATATGTCCCCAAATTGTTCTTCGTAGATCTTAAACTAGGAGAACTTGCAGTTGACCCTCTTGAAGGCTCTGCAGAACATCTGCCATACGGCTCCATATCTCATTTGCGCGACTGCCTCGAAATAATAAAAACTGAAGAAAAGAAGCAGATGAAAACAGTTCAGAGAATCTATACTGGAACTCTCCTTTACCGCACAATAGAGACTGGTTTTTATGTCGGCGCAAAAGACGATATTTTATTCTACCCTTATCCATCAATGGCTGAAATCGAAAAAATAAACTATTATTTCTTCAGAGCAATCTGAGATGCAATAATATTTTGCCTGCATAAGTTCGATAAAGCTTAATAAGCCTCATTAAGAATAAAATATATTTTGATGAAGGCATGAATTAAAAGGAATGATATATTTCCTTCTTGATATTTTCTTCGTAATATTTCATACCTCTCTCACAATTTTTAATATCATCGGTTGGGTATGGAAGAAAACAAGAGTTCTGAACCTTATCACACTCATTCTCACAGGCTCTTCCTGGCTTTTTCTGGGAATGATTGTCGGAGTGCCAGGCTATTGCCCGTTTACTGATTGGCATTTCAGGGTGCTGGAGAAACTGGGAAAAACAGATCTGCCCAATTCTTATATCAAATACCTCGCCGACAGAATCACCGGCCTCAATTTTAACGCTGATCTGGTCGACACAGTTACTCTGATTGCCTTTATAGCTGCTATTGTAATTTCTGTCATTCTCAATACCAAGGATTATTATAAGAAGAAATTAACCCGGGCTTGAAACTATTTATCAAAATCCGGCAAAATGCCGGAAAAGAAACTTTTAAAAAACCCACTTTAGATTTCACAGGTTGCATTATTATTATGTCACAATGTTAACAATATGTTAATTATGGCAGATTCTGGAATTTTTTTATCTCAACAAATGTCTAATTAAAAACAAATTAAATAAACAAGATGAAATTTTAAAGCCATGAAACATATTTTGAAAATAATGATTGCAGGAATAGTTCTGACAGCAGGTTTTTCTACCCTGCATGGCCAGAGGGGAATAGGACGGATGAACGACTCAATCAGAATGAAGAGATCGGATATGAATATGCAGATGAGGCGTGCCCCAGAAACGATGCAAAATGACACGGCACGATTCAGAAACAGAGGCTATAGAGGAGGAGAATGGGGTTATTTCCCCGGTTACAAGGGATTTTGGCACTTTTACGGTTATGGAGCCGGTAGAGGATTTGCTCCATCGCCATTTTATGGCCCTGAATTTTTCGGTTTCCGTGGACATGGATTCATAATACCCCCTCCAACGAGGAGACCTGGATGGAATGAAAGACCAGCTATTGAAAGGATTCCAGACCTTACCGAAAAACAAAAGCAAGAAATTGACAAACTAAAACAGAATTTTCAGAAAGAGATGAAAGTTTTCCGCGAAGAAAATCAGAAGAAAGCAGAAAATATGAGAAATACATACAAAGAAAATGTATTGAAAGTACTCACTCCTGAACAGAAGAAATGGCTCGAAGAAAGAGATGCAATTCCTCCCGTAAAGCAAAAATAAAAGATCTAATGTTACTTGTTATATAATTGGTTTTCAGGTTAATTGGTTGGGGTTAGTAGTTAACAAGAGAAGGACGCTTTTAAAGGCGTCCTTTTTATTGTGCGCCCGGCATGGGCGATAACTATAGGGTGAGAGTCCCGAACGCGCCCTGACAGTGGGAAGCGTTAGCCAAAGGCAAGGGTGTCCTTCGTGAGGAGGGATCAGAAGGAAGCCGGAGGCAAAGTCCCGGTCTGACGAACAGGAACTTCAAATAAGGCCTAAGGCTGCGGATGAGTTTGCAAAACAAAACGAAGTCCTGTACTGTCCGGAGCAACCAAGGTAAATGAAGCAGGCAGATGGGGTTAAAGTTATTGTTCTTACCCGGGGATATCTCACGG
>JAGPFZ010000059.1 GCA_018056245.1 Bacteroidales bacterium | reverse complement strand
TTTGCTGTTCTGGCTATAATCATTGGATGGTGGCCGATTCTTAAAAATGCGGTCAAAACTATTCTGTCCAAAAATCTCAATGTAAACGTTTTAGTTTCTATCGCCGTTATTGCTGCTATTTCGGTTGATGCTCACAAGGAAGCTGCCACGGTAATATTTATTATGCTTTTAGGTGAGTTTTTGGAAGAGTTTACCAAAGGCAAAACCAATCAGGCAATCAAGAAACTGATAGAGTTGAAACCTCAAAAAGCAAGGGTGAGAATAAACGGCGAGGAATTAGTTGTTCCTATAGAAAATGTAAAAGCAGGAGACATAGTTATTATTAAACCCGGAGAGCAGGCGGGTGTTGATGGAGAGCTTTTAACCGATGAATCACAGGTTGACGAGTCGGTTATTACCGGAGAATCAAGGCCTGTTATTAAAAGAAAAGGAGAAGAGATTCTCTCAGGCTCTATTTCTGATGGCTCATACTTTGAAATCAAAGCCACGCGCATCGGAGAATACACTACCTTATCCCGAATCCAGAAATTAGTGGAGGAAGCTCAGAATAAAAAAGCCAATGTTCAGCGACTGGCTGATAAATTCGCTCAATATTTTGTTCCGGGCGTTCTGCTTGCCGCCTTAATAATCGGATTGTTAACCGCCGATATTACGCGAGCAATAACCATCTTAATTGTTGCTTGCCCATGCGCTTTTATTATTGCCACTCCTGTGGCAGTTGTTGCTGGTATTGGTAAGGCGGCAAAGAAAGGAATCCTGATTAAAGGCGGAGAATATCTGGAAAACCTGGGGAAAATAGATACGGTTATTTTCGACAAAACAGGCACTCTGACAAAAGGGAAACCCCAGGTTTTAGAGATAAAAAAATTTGACAATCACGACGAGAAAGAGATTATAGAACTGGCAGCCGTCCTGGAATCGAAATCGGAACATCATCTGGCTGAGGCTATTCTGGAGAAATCGAAAGAATTTGGAATCATGCCTAAAGAACCTGAAAAAATTGAAATAATAAAAGGGAAGGGATTAATTGGAAAATATGACCATACTATGGTTTATTTAGGAAACCTTAATTTAATTAAGGAACAGGGGGTTAAGTTACCTGTGGAAATTGTTTCTTATGTTCAGGCAGAGGAGCAGAAGAGTCATACAGTAGTTATAGTTGCTCACGATAAAGAAGTGTGCGGGGTAATTTGTTTGAGTGACCAGTTGAGAGAAGGAGCAAGAGATACAATTGAGAATTTAAGAATGATAGGAATAAGGAATATCTGGATGATGACTGGAGATAATAAAAGCATTGCGGAAAAAATTTCGAGGGAATTGGGAATAGATAAATACTTTGCAGAAATGCTACCAGAGGATAAAATAAGGATGATCGAAGAAATTCAAAATTCAGGCAAAAAAGTGATCATGCTTGGCGACGGAATTAACGATGCCCCCGCTTTGGTTCAAGCCGATGTTGGGATTGCTATGGGTTCAGGTACAGAGATTGCCCTAGAGGGTGGAGATATTGTTCTGGCAAAAGATGACTTAGCTAAAGTGCCGGAAGCAATAAAGTTGGGCAGGAAAGCATTTGCAATTATTAAACAAAATATATTTTTTGCGTTGGGATTCAATATCCTGATGTTCATTCTGGCAAGTCTTGGAATCATTAATATGATTGGAGGAGCGATATTCCATCAAATCAATTCTCTTTTTGTCATCTTGAACGCAATGAGGTTACTGATCTGATTTTTTTAATGGATAAAAATCGTATTTGACATTGGAATTGAACCGAAAAATTCCACTAAAATAAAGAAGCTTTAGATATATTAAGTATTAATACAGCTCGAATGGAAAAAACATTACAGGCAATCAATAGAACTTATATCTTTTATCAATAATGTTTGCATCTTTTTTCAGAGCTTCATAAGCTTCATACATTCCTCTCATACTGTAGGTTAATAGGAGTCTTTCCTTTAAGAGTTTCATGTCGGTTTCAGGTGTTATTGTTACATTGCTGACGGTAAGTAAATATACTCCGTTATTTCCTTTTACGGGATATGAGACTTTCCCCTGAGGTGCAACCGTTGCAGCGGCAATAAGAGCTGGTTCCACACCAGCGCCTGGTACCGAATAAGAATTGAAGTTTATCTGGGAAGCTTCCATTATTTGAGAACCTGTTGTCCTTGCAATTTCTTCGAGAGTCTTGCCTGATTTTACCAGTGCGTTCAGTTCGGAAGATATTTTTTCAGCTTTTTTATCTCTTACAAGAATGAAAAGAATATCATTCTTTAGCTCATTTAAGGGTGCAATTCCTTCTTCAACAGCTTTTGTACAATAGGCCACAACATATTTATCATCTATTTCAAATACTGCCTGTTGATTTGCATCGAGAATGATTTTCCCAGGCTCTGTCTGGAAAAGTGACATAATCAGATATCTTGGTTGATTAAGGCCTGGTAAGGTTTTCTGCTGGGGCGTTACATTAGTGGCAATTCTTTTATTAAGTTTACCTTCTGCTACTGCCTTGTTAAACTTTTCATAAGTATTGTTTGTACTGGCAAAACGGCTTGCTTCATTATAAATTTTCTGTGTTGTCAGAGAAGCCGGAACAACTTTCCTTTCAACAATGCCTATATCATATTTTTTCTTTTTAGGTGACATATCGACTATCTCGATTATATGGACACCATAGTTTGTCTCGACAATTTTGAGATCGCCTTTATTGCTTGTGAAGCATGCGTTATTGAAAGGTGCGATCATTTGGCCTTCCTTGAACCAGCCAAGGTCGCCGCCATTGTTTGCCGAGCCCTGATCGTCCGAAATTTCACGCGCAACAGATTCGAAAGATTTTCCCGATTTTATAACTTTTAATAAGCTATCGGCTATTTGTCTGGCTCTCTGAATAGTAACGTCTGATTTTGGTGAAATAAGTATGTGCCGTGCATGAACCGAATCAGGCCTGAAACTTACGTCAATAAGCCTTGCAAGTTTATAAGAGCCGTTTTCGAAATAAGGGCCAAAGACCTCGTTTTTATTTTCTTTCTTTACAAAATCTTTTAGTGTATCTGGTATTTCATTTAATGAGAAATAAATACTTGAATGCCTTGTATCAGATGTGGTATTTATAAATTGTACAGGGTCGGCAGCTGCAGTAAACTCAGGTTTGATCTGGTTAATCCATTCTTCTGCCTGCTTGTAATCTTCTTCAGAAGGTGTAATATCGAAAATAACATATTCAATATCTCTTTGTGCAGTTCTTCTGTAATTCTCCTTGTGAGTGTCGTAATATTGTTTGATCTCTTTCTCTGTAACACTTACTGCTGTATCGGGAATAGTATTGTAATTTTTGACAATATAACTAAAATCAACGGTTCTGGATAATGTGTTATTCTCAAATTCGGCCTGTTTTGATGTTACATAAAGCCCCTTGTTTACAAGATTGTTGAACTTAGTAGTGGTTCTGTCTGTAACAATTTCATTTTCAAAGAAAAGCCAGTAATTCTTTGCTGTTTCGTCAGTCTCTGTTGATTTCAGGAAATTTACAAGTAAAGACCTGTTGAAAATACCGGTATTTTGGTCGGTGAAAAGTTGTGTAACTATTGGATGAGGATTACTACCAAATACCAGTTCGTCAATCTCTTCACTGCTTACTCCAATACCAAGTTCGTCGAAATTTTTATCAAGTATTTTCTCCCTGATAATTTGTTGCCACATTTGCTCTCTAATGTTTTCGAGAGTGGCTTCGTCAAGATTAGTAGTACCGGATAGTTTATAAATTTCCTGAAGCGACTGAATGCGCTTCTCATAATCCTGATACATTATCTTTTCTCCGGCTATCTGGCCAATCTCGTAATACTTTCTTTCCTTTCTTCTCTGAGTACGTCCGCCCCCGAAAAAATCACTGATTACAAAAATTAAAAGAGCTAGACCTATAAATCCCGCAACAAAAACACCTGCTTTTTCACGTAAATATTGAAGAGTTGCCATGAAAATTGTACTTTTTTACAGTTAGTTTTAATAAGCGGCAAATATAACAAAATTACTTTAAATGATTCAGGTAGTTTTTTTAGTATTCGTGTTCGTTATTTCTTAAAAAAAGACTTAAGGAAGAGATTAAAGTCGTTTTAAATTTTTATAGTATGGGATTTTGTTTTTTTAATAGAAATAATAAAATCACACTATTTTTGAACCTAATAAATAAAAAAAATAGGGGGTAATATTTGTAAAATATATAATAAATAAAAAATATATTTAAAAATATTGGGGTGTATTTTAAAAATACTATTTTTGCAAAAAAAAATTATGGCAGAATTAAGATTTAGTGCTTTAAAAGAGATTTCCAGAAGAAAACCGGTGGAAATTGACACTCCAGGAGTTAATATTTCCGATTTGTTTGCAAAGAATGTATTTGACCTTCCCAAAATGGAGAAATATATCCCCCGGGAGGCATTTAAATTTGTAAAAACTTCAATTGAAAAAGGTGCTCCAATTACCAGGCAGATTGCCGACGAAGTGGCTATAGGTCTCAAGGCGTGGGCAATTGAAAACGGTGCTACACATTATACCCATTGGTTTCATCCGCTTACCGACGCTACTGCGGAAAAGCATGATGCTTTTCTGGAAAGGACGAACGGAACCAATATGATTGAAACATTCTCAGGTGAGCTTCTTATTCAGCAGGAGCCTGATGCTTCGAGTTTTCCGAGCGGCGGTATCAGAAACACCTTCGAAGCCAGAGGCTATACAGCATGGGATGTTTCCTCCCCGGCTTTCATTGTGGGTACAACACTCTGTATTCCTACTATATTTATTTCTTATACAGGTGAAGCTCTTGATTATAAAACTCCTTTGTTAAAAGCGCTGTCGGCACTCGATAAAGCTGCTGTAAAGGTATGCCGGTATTTTAACAAAGATGTTACAAAAGTTATCGCAACGCTCGGATGGGAGCAGGAGTATTTTGTGATAGACGAGGCACTTTATTACGCCCGGCCAGACCTGATGCTCGCCGACCGTACTTTAATGGGGCACCAGTCATCGAAAGACCAGCAGCTTTCCGACCATTATTTTGGCTCTATACCCGAAAGAGTGATGGCATTTATGAGAGATTTTGAATTTGAAGCTTACAAACTCGGAATCCCAATAAAAACACGACACAATGAGGTTGCGCCTAACCAATTTGAATGCGCGCCAATTTATGAGGAAATTAATATTGCTGTTGACCATAACCAGTTGATTATGGATGTAATGCGGCGTACTGCACGCCGTCATGGTTTTAGAGTACTTTTTCACGAAAAACCTTTTGCAGGTATTAACGGCTCAGGTAAACATAATAACTGGTCAATAGAAACAAATACAGGTGTAAACTTGCTTTCACCCGGTAAAAATCCTAAAACTAACTTACAATTTCTGACATTTTTTATAAATGTTATTAAAGCGGTTAACGATAATCAGGAACTCCTAGCTGCGAGTGTTATTAGTGAACCTAATTCTCACCGTCTTGGGGGTAATGAAGCTCCATCTGCTATCATATCGGTGTTTATTGGAAGCTATCTCTCTTCCATACTTAATGAGTTAGTTTCAAAAGTAACAGATCATAAAATGCCGCCTGCACTTAAAACTGATATTAAGCTAGGCATTGGTAAAATTCCAGAGATACTTCGCGATAATACCGACCGAAACCGTACTTCACCATTCGCTTTTACAGGTAACAGGTTTGAGTTCAGAGCAGTAGGGTCTTCGGCAAACTGTGGCGCAGCAATGATCGTTCTTAACGCTGCTGTGGCAAAACAACTTGAAATTTTTAGCGAGGAAGTTGACGCAATAATTAAAAAAGGCCGTAAAAAAGATGAAGCCATTTTTCAGGTTCTTAAAAAATATATTATTGAATCAGAACGAATCAGATTCGAAGGCGACGGATACAGCGAAGAATGGAAACAGGAAGCTGCAAGAAGAGGGCTGCATAATATTACAAGTGTACCAAATACACTTAAACTTTACCTTACACCACAGGGACGTAACGTACTGGTCGATACCGGTGTATTTACAGAAAGAGAACTATGTGGCAGAGTGGAGGTGGAATATGAGAAGTTTGTCAAAAAGGTACAGATAGAAGCACGTGTGCTTGGTGACCTTGCATTGAACCATATTGTTCCTATTGCTGTTGACTATATGACCTCTCTTCTTAGTAATATAAAAGCCATAAGAGAAATCTTCGGCGAAAAAGATATGGAAAGACTTGCAGGTAAAAGAAAAGAAATGGTCAATAATATTTCGGAACATATTTCCGAAATCAATAAACTGGTTTATGAAATGATAGAGGAGAGAAAGAAAGCAAATGTAATACCTGATTTGTACCAGAAGGCTGTTGCTTATGAGAGCAATGTTAAACCTTATCTCGAAAGAATTCGTGAACATATTGACAAACTTGAAAGAATAGTTGACAATGAAAAATGGCCTCTGCCAAAATACAGAGAGATGTTATTTACTTGCTGAAAATAAGAATGATTAATTTAATTGATTCGCATCAATAAAATATTTCAGGCAGACTTTTTTATTTCGCCATAGATTTAAACTCTTTTTCTGTTTGTCAGTTAAAGTAAAACAAATTCTTTTTGCATATAATTTTAAGCCGGCAGATACGTTTGCCAAATAATGGTATTAATTTTATAAGGGTAAATTCACCGGATGAGAAATAAAATAATAATACTGATTATTTTGATTTTACAATCTTATACTGTTTCCGCACAAAAGCATAAAGTTAACAGAGCTTACGATTTTTTTAATGCAGGAGAGTACTATGAGGCTATTGATCATTTTAAAAATGCCTATTCAAGAGCAAAAGACAAGGAG
>JAGPFZ010000021.1 GCA_018056245.1 Bacteroidales bacterium | reverse complement strand
GCATCGTTTTTTACCTTGTAAGTTGCAGCAGTAAATGAAAGCTGGTAAATTGATACCAGTATTAGAGTTACTGCAAGGAATATTATGGCACCTTTGTTCTGCATCTGATTGTATTTTTGATTTTTTCAGTTTTTCTTTCTATGTCAATGAGGCGCAAATTTAAATAATTTTAAATAAACACTCAACTTACGATATTTTAATAATAAAAAAGGGTGATAATTTTAGACTCACCCTCTCCTTAAGCTTTTTTCTTCTTCCCCCTTTCTCACTTTCTCCCCTTCTTTAATTAAGATAACATGAGAGAAACAAACGCATTAGAATAAATGAAAGGAGTCAGTAAATTTTATGTAATGTAATTGAAGTTTCAGAATAGTACTTTTTCGAAATCGGTTTCTATTGGTTTGCGATTAATAAAATCATACAGAGTAAGAGCTCTTATATTATAGAAATATGACCAGTAAGATTGAAGTGATTGGATATAGGCTCTGCGATTGGTATCTTTTCTTGAGTCGGCATCATTCAGGTCGAGAACGGATATTTTACCGATAAGAAAACGGGCTTTTGTTACTTCATATCTTCTCATAGCCACGGTATCCGATTTAGCTGCGATGGTTACCTGGTCTTTCTGAAGGTTAAACTGTGCTACGTCGAGAAATAGATTTTGCTGGAAATTTGACATTTCCTGCTTTTCCTGGACTTCGGCAAGTTCAAGGCTCGATTTTGCCATCTGATACCTTCCTTTTGCCTGTCCCCAGTCGAGTATTGGCAGAGTCAATCCAACTCTTACTCGCTGTGAATTACTTAAGTTCTGGTAAGCCTGTGCGAAATCCGTGTTTTGCTGTTTGAAACCGATGGAAGCAAATAATGTAGCGTTCAAGCCTCGTGAAACTCTTGCCTGAGCAAGGTTACTCTGGGCGTTAAGTGTATTAATACGTTGGTTCATCAAATCGGGGTTGTTGACAAGTGCAAGGTTCAGAACTTCCTGGACATCTAATTGTAAATCTGGAATTTCGCTTGGGATGATTAATTCTATTTCCACGTTTTCGTTGTACCCGAGGAATGAGGCGAGTCGTATTTGTCTGTCTCTTAGATTCATGTCGGCCTGTTTTCTTGCCGTTTCAGCATTTAGAAATGAAAGTTGCATCTGCAGAAGGTCGTCTTCGGCAATTGTACCAAGCTGATATCTTCCCTGAGCAATGCGGTATAACGTATCGGCATTTGAGTAATTCATCTCGGCAATCTGCTTATTTATTTGAGCAAGTGCAAGCATAAAGAAGTTTTGAACTGTATTCATGTGGACTTCCTCTATAGAATTGAGAAAATCCTTTTTTGCCATCTCATATCGAAGAGGTTCAATTTTTGCCTGCCATTTCAGTGTATTATATCTTCTTATAGGCTGATTTATATTGATGGAAACAGGGTTGGTGATATAATTGACTGGTAATTTTTTCTCAATATCTTTATATAAAGTAAGGTCGGAGCTTAGTGAAATCACGGTACCGAGAGGTCCTATAGCCTGCGACAGAGATAAGGTTCCTGTACCGCTTATAGTATTTGTAGCTACATATTTCCACTCATCTGTCTGAGAATTCCATACTTTTTCCAGCCCATTAAAAAACTCAGGAGTTGTGCCTGTTAGTGTGAGGGAAGGCAGATATTGGGCTTTGAAAGATCTGTATTGCCAGTAGCTGGCGCGGAATCGGTGTTTTGCCATTAATGCCGAAGGTGAATTTTCTTCGGCAAGCTTAATTACTTCATCGAAAGTGAGGATTTTTTTTTCTGTCTGTGCTTCTGTATTTTGCAAAAAGGAAGCAAGAATAATTGAGACAATTATTGCTAAATTTTTCTTCATGGTGTTATATTTTATTCGTATCTAAGTGACTCAATAGGATCTCTTTCCGACGCTCGTTTGGCCGGTGAATATCCGAAAATTATTCCGACAGCAGCCGAAACGCCGAAAGCTATTAATACTGAGAAGAATGATACAATTGTCATTATTCCGGCGATTTTTTCAATCAATTTAGACATTATAATTCCCAGAAAGATACCTATAAAACCACCGGATACACTTATTAATACTGCTTCCGAAAGGAATTGAACAACTATATCCATTTTCTTTGCTCCGATGGCCATACGAGTACCGATTTCTTTTATTCGTTCCATAACCGATGCGAACATGATATTCATAATTCCTATTCCTCCTACTATGAGCGAAATGCTTGCTATGGCACCAAGAACGATATTAAAGATATCTTTTGTTCTCTGCTGTTGTTTCAGAAGCAGTTCGGGAACAGTAATTTCGAAGTCTTTCACATTAGAGTGTCTTCTGGTAAGCATACGGCTAAGCACTTCAGTTGTAGTATTGAGTTGTTCAGTTTCATAAACCTGTACAACTATCCTGTCGAGCTGGTTATAATTTGTTTCCTGCTGGGTGTTTGCATCTGAAGAGCTGACAATTACTCTTGACATTGCACCAGGTCCAAAGAAATTTAATGATGTGGAAGCTTCAGATGGCAGTTTTGTATTTACAAGGGCCCTGTTCTGGAATCGTAGGAGCATTGTCTGTATAGGAATATAAATATTATCGTTATAAACATTAACTCCTTTTTCTTCGAAGCCTGTAAGGGAAACATTGGTTTTCTGCAGAACGCCTATAACTTTCAGCCATATTCCGTTAAATTTGATGTACTGACCGATAGGATCTATTTTATTGAAAAATTTTGAACGTATGTTTGAGCCTATTATACAAACCTGCAATCCATTTTCATCCTGATATTCGTTGAAAATAGTACCTGCAATAAGCGGCAGGTTATACAAATAGAAATAGTCGTTCGAAACACCTACGAGCTTTGCAGAGTATTTTACACCGTTAAGGATTGCGGATCCATTGAAGGATATCTCGGGGCTTATTCTTTTCACGGAAGGAATATTTGACTGTATTGCTTCAACGTCGAGCATGCAAAGGCCGCGCGAAAACTTATTCTGTTGTTTTTCGCCTTCTTCGTTCGATGAGCTTGTTTTTTCCTGAACAATAGGGTTAATCAGTATATTATTAACGCCAACCATTTTCATCTGTTCGAGTATTTCTTGTTTTGCTCCTCTTCCAATGGCAAGCATAGCAATTACTGCTGCCACACCGAAGATAATACCGAGAGCCGTTAGAATAGATTTTAGTTTGTTAGATATAATTGATTCTACGGCAATTTCAATATCATGAAAATATCGTAATATAAACTTGATCATTATTTTTTGTTTTTAAACAAATACAAAAAGTAAAGATATTGAATGTTATAAGTTACCACCTTGCTGCCTCTGAGTGTTTACCCTTCTCCTTGCAGAAGTATCGCTTTCGGATGTACTTCCCTGCTGGAGGCTTCTAATTTGTTGCATTCTTTGTCTCATAGCTGCCGTATCCTGAATCTGACCTGGCACTCTGGTTCCGCCAGGGAAGTTGTTTGGGTTAAAATTCTGGAACTGGCCTCTCATGCCGCCTCCGGGGCCGGTCATACCCTGTTTTCTTTCGGCTGCTTTTGCTGCCTCATCTCTTAAACGTTTTTCTTCTTCTAGTTTCTGACGTTGACGTTCTTTAGTAATTGGTATAAGATCTTCGCCAGCGAGAGTGAATTTTTCAGGTTTTTCAGGAGTGTTTAAGTATATCTCCGTTCCGGGTTCCAATCCCTTTTCAACCACGACGTCGTTCTCATTCGAATCGCCGAGTAGTAAGATCTGCTTTTTGCCATCTTTTGTATAAACAAAAGGTATGCTGTCGGCTCCGGTCTGAACGCATTCAAGCGGTATATATATGACATCATTGAGTGTTTTTGTGATGATTTTGTTTCCGGTTGTCATAGCCGGCCGGAGAATAGGATCGGAACCGTCAAGTTTGATATTCACCTCAAAAACCTTTGCGTCGGAATTAGGCAGTTGTTCACCGATGTTGGCAACGCTTGTGACAACGCCGGTATAAGATCTGTCAGGGAATGCATCAACGGTAATTATAACTTTTTGTCCCGGTTTAACCTTGCTTACATCTATTTCGTTGACATAAGTTTTGGAAATCATTGACGACATGTCGGGCAAAGTTGCAATAACATTATCGAACGGACTGATTGTTGAGCCTGCCTTCCTTTTTGCTCCGGTTCTGTCTCTTTTATATATAACCATACCATCTGCTGGAGCCCTGACAACAAATTGCGAAAGAATATTCTGAAGATCGGCAACCGTTTCTCTCTGTTCATTGACCTGACGTCTTAAATTAAGTATATTAGTCTTGGCCTGCTCGACTCTTAGTGTATAGCTACGCTTTGCCTGTTCAAGAGCTCTTTCCGCCTTATCGAGGTTGATTTCAGCCTGCCGTATTGTAGCGGGTGGCTCGTATTTCGATTGCTCAAGAGTAATTTTTGCTTCCTCAACATTGTATTCTAGATTTTTAATGTTATCGCGCAAGTTTGTAAGAGTTACTGCAGTATCAAGAATCGCCGTTTCCAAATTTGTTTCATAAGTGTTAAGCCTTTCAATTTCATCTTTTAGTGTGTTTTCAAAAGATGTCCTGTCAAGTGATGCAATATAATCTCCTACTTTAACTTCGGTGCCTTCCGGAACTATGTCGAGAATTTTTATATCTGCCACTCTTATTCTTCTGGATTGTGCTATTTCCGGGCCCCTGATATCTATTGAGTTTTCAGCCTGAAGTTCTCCGGTTGTGTAAACTATGATATCGAACTGTCCATTTTTGGCAACAGCAAATAAAGTACTTAAATCCTCTTTTTTATTTATTTTGTTGATAACAATTATTGCAATAATTACTACTGCTGCAACAATTCCTGAGATAATTAAATTTTTCTTCATATTATTTTTCAACTTAATTTAATTTCGTTTTTAAAATTTTCAGGCACAAAAGTATTAAAAATCTATAAGCTTAATTTAATGTTTAACAATTATTAACAGCACATCATTATTCGCCTGTCAGATAATAAGACAGTTATTTTATCTCTTTTATTCCAATGAAATGAAAAAAAAGGACGGAAGTTTAAAGATTTTTAACAATTGATATCATGAGTCCGGTTAGTTCATCGGCCTTTTCAGGTGAACTGGCCTCGGCATAAATTCTTATTATCGGCTCTGTATTTGAAACTCTCACATGAATCCACCAATCTTCGTTTTCCACGCGAATACCATCTCGTTCATCAATATATGAATCTGAAAATTCTTTTTTTACATACTCCTTCAGCTTTTTGAAATCCATCTTTTTGTTGTATTCAATTTTTTTCTTTGAAATAAAGTAATCGGGGTATTCTTTTCTTAATTCCTTACAACTCAAGCCGCGCTTTGCAAGATAAGAGAGAAAAAGTGCAATTCCTATCAGTGCATCACGTCCGTAATGAGCAGCAGGAAAAATTACTCCTCCGTTTCCTTCACCGCCTATTACTGCATTTCTTTTCTTCATCTCCTCAATAACATTTATTTCTCCCACAGAAGCTGTAAAATATTGTCCGCAGCGTTTAATTGTAATATCTCTAAGTGCACGGGATGATGACATATTCGATACCGTATTACCAGGAAAATATTGGAGAACATAATCGGCGACTGAAACGAGAGTATATTCCTCACCGAACATTGTGCCGTCGTCGCATACAATAGCCAATCTGTCAACGTCGGGGTCGACTGCAAATCCAAGGCTGGCATTTTCGCTTATAACTCTGGAAGATAATTCTGTAAGGTTTTCAGGTAAAGGTTCAGGATTATGTGCAAAATTTCCGTCGGGTGTAGCGTTTATAAGTACAATTTTTTCAACTCCGAGTTTTTTCAGTAATTCAGGAATTATAAGAGCACCAACCGAATTGATGCAATCAACCACAACCTTGAAGTCAGCCTTTTTTATAGCATCTTTGTCGGTTAACTCCATTTCTGAAATCATTTCGATATGTTTTTCAATCCAGGAACTGTCATTAATAATATTGCTTATATTTTTATGGGATGCATAAATAAAATCATCTGAATCTGCCATTTCTAAAATTTCCTCAGCATCAGTGGCAGAGAGAAATTCTCCGTTTTCATTGAGCAACTTGAGAGCATTCCATTCTGCCGGATTATGGCTTGCCGTAATTATTATTCCTCCAGCTGAATGTGTGCCGGTCACTGCCACTTCAACGGTTGGAGTGGAGGCCATTCCTATGTCAACCACATCTATTCCCAAAGATATAAGTGAGTTATTTACCAGATTAGCTATCATTTTGCCCGAAGTGCGACTGTCACGGCCTGTTACAACAGATATTTTTTTTTCATGATTATGTTCTTTAAGCCACCATCCAAAAGCTGATGTAAATTTCACAATGTCGGGAGGGGTAAGATTCTCAGCCGGTTTTCCGCCAATTGTACCCCTGATTCCAGAGATTGATTTGATTAATGTCATTGGTTCAATAATTCTAAAAGTACAAATTTGCAAAAAAAAAAGCAAAAATGTTATCTCATTAATTAATTGTAAATTTGCAGCCCGATAATTAGGGATACAAAACAATATGCAAGAAGGGAAAGGCATAAAATATAAGAAAAATATTAAATGTAATACAGACACTTATTCCAGTAGAAGAGAACACGGGAATAAGATAAGGCTTAACAGGTTTATAGCAAACAGCGGGGTTTGTTCGCGTCGGAAAGCCGATGAACTGATCACAAAGGGATTGATTACAGTTAATGGTAAGGTAGTCAGAGAACTTGGCAGTAAAGTAAAGATTGATGATGATATAAGGTATAGAAACAGGAAGTTGTTGCCTGAAAAGAAGGTATATATTCTCTTGAATAAACCTAAAGGTTATGTGACCACAACTTCTGATCCTCATGCCGAAAAAACGGTGATGCAGTTGGTTGGAAGCAAGCCAGGCGTAAGGCTCTGGCCTGCAGGAAGGCTTGATAAAAATACCACCGGTGTCATGCTTCTTACAAATGACGGCGAACTGGCAAAAAGGCTGACACACCCTTCTTTTGAAAAGAAGAAGGTTTATCATGTTTATCTTAACAAGTATGTGACAAAAAGTGATTTGGAAGCTATGGTTAATGGTATTGATATAGGAGGTAAAACTGTTTCTGCCGATGCCATTGCTTATGCCGATAATAATGATAAAAGCCAGGTTGGTATTGAAATACATTCAGGTGAGAACAGAATTATTAAAAGGATGTTCGAGAGGCTCGGTTACAAGGTCTTGAAGCTCGACAGAGTATATTTTGCCGGACTTACTAAGAAGAATCTGCCAAGAGGAGAGTGGAGGTATCTTACACAAAAAGAAATAATAATGTTGAAAAGGGGAGCTTATAATTAATATTCAAATAGATGCACAAATCGGGTTTTGTAAATATTCTGGGTAATCCGAATGTAGGAAAGTCAACCCTGATGAATTCTATGGTCGGCAGGAAACTTTCGATAGTATCACCAAAAGTTCAGACAACGCGACATAGAATTATGGGGATTTTAAACGGCGAGGATTATCAGATAGTTTACTCCGACACTCCCGGAATAATAAAGCCGAGATATAAACTTCACGAGGCAATGATGAAAAGTGTCAGAAGTGCTTTAACCGATGCTGACATAATAATGTATATTACGGATGTTATTGAGAGGGTTGATGGAGAGAATGAAATAGTTATGAAGATAAAAGAATCAGATATCCCTGTAATAATTGTTACAAACAAAATTGACCTTTCTTCGCAACCTGAAGTTGAGGAGCTTTTGATCAAATGGAAAGAATGGTTCCCCAGCTCGCCGGTTGTTCCTGTGTCGGCAATCACAGGATTCAATCTTGACACTCTTCTGATGACAATACTTGAACTTCTGCCAGAAGGACCTCCATATTTTCCAAAGGATCAAGTTACAAACAGAATAGAGAGGTTTTTTGCTTCGGAAATAATAAGAGAAAAAATATTTCTTAACTATAGGAATGAAATACCTTATTCTACTGAAGTTGAAATCGAAAGCTTTAATGATCTCGAAAACCTAAGCAAAATCAAAGCAGTGATACATGTTACAAGGGAAAGTCAGAAAGGAATAATTATTGGTCATCAGGGGAAGATGCTGAAAAAAATCGGCACCGAAGCAAGAAAAGAGATGGAAGAGTTTTTCGGTCGCAAAATATTTCTCGAACTTTATGTTAAAGTTTCAAAAGAGTGGCGGGATAACCCGGCCATGTTGAAAAGATTTGGTTATTAAGTTATTAACTATGAGCAGGATTGTAGCAATAGTTGGACGACCAAATGTGGGTAAATCAACTCTTTTCAACAGACTTACCCGCACCAGAGAGGCAATAGTAAGTGAAGTGAGCGGTGTGACCCGCGACCGTAATTACGGTAAAGCAGAATGGAACGGCATTTCTTTTTCGGTTATAGACACAGGCGGATATGTGGAGGAATCTGAGAATATTTTCGAGGAAGAAATCAATCGTCAGGTATTGATGGCAGTTGAAGAGGCGGATGTCATTATTTTTATGACTGATGTAACCGTCGGAATACATGAGCTCGACAAATCTGTAGCTTCACTTCTACGAAAATCAGACAAGAAAATTCTTCTTGCCGTAAACAAGGTTGATAATTATGAACGTATCGGCGGTATATATGAATTTTATAATCTGGGGCTTGGGGATCCTTTTCCTGTAAGTTCTATTAATGGCAGCGGGACCGGAGAATTGCTTGATGAATTGGTAAAATCACTTCCTCAGGGAGGAGAAGATGAAGAATCGGACATTCCCAGAGTGGCAATTGTAGGTAGGCCAAATGTGGGAAAATCATCCCTGCTGAACTCTCTTTTAGGAGAAGATAGAAATATTGTAACGCCTGTAGCAGGGACAACAAGAGATTCCATCTATTCGCTCTATAACAAGTACGATTCAAAATTTCTGCTTGTAGATACGGCCGGCTTAAGAAAAAAAAGCAAAATAACCGACGACGTGGAATTTTATTCGGTAATGAGAGCAATAAAGACAATCGAAAATTCCGACATCTGCCTTCTTATTATTGATGCCACACGAGGAATCGAATCGCAGGATATAAATATTTTTTCTATTATTCAGAGAAACAATAAAGGACTTATTGTTCTGGTTAATAAATGGGATCTTATAGATAAGGATTCAGGTACATCAAAAAGAATTGAAAAAGAAATAAAAAGCAGAACGGCTCCTTTTGCCGATTATGATATTTTGTTTATTTCGGCTATTAACAAACAGCGAATTCACCGGATACTTGACCTTGTGACGAAGGTTAATGATAACCGCAGGAGGAAAATTCCGGCCTCACAGCTTAACAACATAATGCTCGAAGCCATAAAAGAATATCCTCCACCATCGGTTAAGGGCAAGAATATTAAGATTAAATATGTGGCGCAACTGCCTTCCTATTCTCCGGCTTTTGCTTTTTTTTGTAACTTACCGCAATATATCAGGGATCCTTATAAAAGATATTTGGAAAACCGTATCAGGGAAAATTTCGACTTCAGAGGTGTACCTATTAAAATATTTTTTAGAAAAAAATAATTTATTTTGGTTTGATTTTTGCTTGTTTAAATAAAATTGTCATTAATGCCAATTAAATATATACCGGTTATTTTTATTATTCTCCTTCTTCCATTCTCATGCAAGAAGATTGAGAAGCTTCCACCTGAACCAGCAATATCATTTATAAGTTTTGAAATATTCGATACGGTTGATATCCTCGGAAACAGTTCGAAAGGCGGAAGATTGTTATTCGATTTTGAAGATGGTGACGGCGATCTGGGTCTGTGGCCACAGGATTATCTTTTAGAGAGCGATACAATAAATCTTTTTCTGACATTGCTTAGAAAATCCGGTGTTGATATAATACCTGCACCAGCAGATGATCCTCTTAAACCTTCAGGGTATAGAATCCCGTATATGGAAAACAGCGGACAAAACAAAATTCAGAAAGGGACGATAAAAATTACATTTATTTATTTATTTTATTCTAAGTCGGATACTATTTATTATGAATTTTATATAAAAGACAGGGCCGGTCATGAAAGTAATATTGAGCGCACCTGTCAGATTCCAGTCGCTTCAAATGGTATGTACAGAAAATAGAAAAATTCATAATCTGATGCCTATCATCAGTACGTCGTCAACCTGTTCGTAGTCTCCTTTCCAGTCGAAGTAGAATTTTGTAATTATTTCTTTCTGTTCCTCCATCGGCAGATTATGAACACTTTCGATAAGAGATTTAAGCCTTGATATCTTTATTTTTTTACCCTCAGGTCCTCCAAACTGATCGGGGAAACCATCCGAGAACATATAAATACTATCTCCTTTGCCAAGGTAATACTCCTGGTCATCAAAGTATTTCTCGATTACAGATTCTCCTCCAACTGAGTATCTGTTACCTTTAATATAATACGATTCACCTCTCATCATTATTATTACAGGGCGCATCGCCGATGCAAACCTTATGTGTCGTTCCGGTATATTTATTTCACATACTATCATGTCCATGCCATCGTTTGAAACGCCTATATCTACATTCTGGTTAACGGTCTTAAAAATCTGTTTATCGAGAAGTGTCAGGATGTGAGAGGGATTTGTGATTTTTTTACCTGATATTAAATCCTGAAGCAGAGTTGTCCCAATCATTGACATAAATGCTCCGGGAACTCCGTGGCCGGTTGAGTCAGCGCACACTACAATAAACCTTTTGTCGTCAATTCTGTCGAACCAATAAAAATCTCCACTGACAATATCTCTTGGGTAAAAAATTATGAAGGCATCGGAAAATGACTCCTTTAGTTTGCATGGATCAGGAAGAATGCTGGCTTGTATCCTTCTGGCATAATTAATGCTATCAGTAATTTCATTATTTTTGAGTTCAATTACTTCTTTTTGCTTAACTACTTCACTGGTTCTGACAGCAAGCTCATCCTCGAGATATTTTTTTATTTTAACCTGTGCTCTTTCTCGCTGCTTGATAATAATTATTATTACTGATGATGCAAATGTCACAGTTAATAATATAAACCACCATGTTCTCCAGAAAGGGGCTTTTATGTAAAAGTCAATTATTACAGGTTTATTATCCGATAAGCCTTCATTATTGAATGAAATCAGATTGAAGCGATAATGGCCGTCAGAAAGAGTATATAATATTTCTCTGTCAGCTTTCATCCCCGACCATTGATCATCCCAGTTATCCATTTTTGTTATATAATAAACATCCTGCGGATTACCGAGATTAATTCCAACATAATTGATTTTTATTGAGTATTTTCCATACGGAAGAACATATTCTCTACGCAAAGGGTATATTATATTGTTTATGGTTATTGAAACGATATTTGTTTTCGGTATAACTTTTTCAGTTCTTTCTTTTGACCTGTCGTAAATCATCAATCCTTCAGTAGTTCCGAAAGCTACTCTGCCTTTTTTGTCCTCTATGATTGCATTTGGATTGCAGTTTACATTTCCGATAAAATCGGCAGGGAAGGTCTTTACATTTCTTGTTTTTGTATCAAATCTTGAAAACCCACGTTCATGACCTATCCATACCATTCCGTTACTATCGGCAAGTAAACTGTAGCAGAAATTTGAAAGTAATTTATTGGCGGTAGTAATCTGAGTAAGAGAGTCGCCTGTAAACCAGAAAACTCCGTTTCCGGCAGTTCCTGCCCATATATCGCCGTTTTTACTTTGGGTATAACAAAGAACTTTATTTCTGATATTGCCGGTCATAATTCTCTTGTCGGGTGTCACTCCTTCTTTAAGAGTTACCTTGTAAAGCCTGTCGCATTCGGTTGCAGCGAGCGCCTCTCCGGTATTCAGGATAAACACCTGGTTAATACTATTATGTGGCAAACGATCGTTTATATTGAATGTTGCAGCTTGTTTTCCGTCTTTTTTGTTAATCACCACAATTCCTTCTAATGTCGAAAGCCAAAGATTTTCGCCGTCAGAATTGATATGTCGTATATAATTCCTCCCTGAATTTTCTGAATAATAAAACTCACTTACCTGTCCGTATCGGTTAATTCTAAAGAGTCCCTTCCCCTTTGTTCCGGCCCATAAACTTGAAAGATTCTCGAAATAATATGCCGATATATCAGTATTAATTTGTGTTCTCAGATCATGGTATTTACCGCTCACCCCATTTTCAGGATTGTATGTATAATATTCTGATGGAGTTCCAAGGATATAATCAGTATCATTTTGCGCAACGTAAATAATGTTGTTTTTCTCCGGAGTTTCGCCCGGAACATAAAAGCAAAAGGCTTGAGAAGAAAGCATTGAAAGACCTTCGCCGTAAAGGCCTGCCCATATATTTCCTTCAGAATCTTCAAATACACATTTTATATCATTACTTTGTAAACCTTTAGACTTGTCAAAAATAAGCACGGAATCAATATCGGACGTTTCCCTATTGATTTTTGCATTTAAAAGGCCTGAACCGAATGTTGATATCCATAATGTTCCGTCGCGGGCTTCAAAAACCGACCGTATATCGAGATTATTAGGTATCAGGTTATTATCAGGACGTTTCACGATTGGTTTGTCGTTTTTGAGGGAAATGACATATAATCCTGAACCTTCAGTGCCTGCAATGAAAATGTCAGATTGTTTCAAACGCAAAAGTGATTGAACTTTAGTATATTCGATACCTTCAATAGTGCTTACGACGGATAGGGAATCATTTACAATTTTGCATTGAAGGAGGCTTTCCGGAGTACCCAGTAACACGATTCCATTTTCCGAAAATAAACCTGATGTCATAGTTATATAAGGCGGTACATAATATTTAGTAATAAGTTCCGGATTTTTTAAATTTATTTTGATTATTGATTTTTCCTGAGAGATGATTACAATACAGCCGTCATCACTCTCAAATATCTGATTTATGCTTTGAATGCCGAGCTCCTTGTATTTGACTAATTCATTGTTTTCTGTATAAAAAAGTGAGCCGTCGTTACAGCCGAACCAGAGTCTCCCTGAACTGTCTTTGAATATTACTGTTGAATATCTTGAAAATATATTATCGGGGAAAACCACCGGATAAAAACTAAATCCATCGAACCGGGCAAGGCCGCTTCCTGTTGATACCCAAAGGAATCCTTTATCCTGCTGATTAATGGCATAAACATAAGTGTCGGGAATATTGCTTGCTACAGAAAAGTTTTTAAAGTTATAAATCTGAGCTTTAAGTATGCAGGGTGAAAAAACAGAACTTACCGATATACATGTGATAAACACATATTTCAGAAATAGGATTTTGTTGTTGAAAAAAACAGAATTCATGGGAGAATTTTACGAGCACTGATTTTTGGATTATAAACAGGCACTCCTCCAATAGGAGCACTGAAAAATTTAAGATTGTCTCCCCTTTGGTTTTCAAGGGAAATAACAACGTTGTTGTTTCTCACAAGGAAATCCTTTTTTTTGTGAAACTGGAAATCAAGTGAAGAATTTACTTCTTCGGGTTCTACTCCGATTCTTGATTCTATCCAGTTATCTTCATTTGAAATTGGGACAGTTATTCCTTTTCTGACTCTTGATACCACGAGTATCGTTCCGTCGTCGTCCCAGTCGAAATTTTTCTGTTTTACATAAATCACGCCTTCATCAATGTAAGGGTATATATGGGAAACACTTTCGGTGTTATTCCACATCCTGAAGGTATATTCGTATGTAAATGCATTAGAGCCTTCTATGGGAACGTCGCTGTTTTTATCCTGCGAAAGGAAAAGTTTGTAAAGATTACCGTCGTCGCCGCTTACACCGTCGGCTATTACCTTGAAGATATATCCCCATTTTTCGCTATAGTCTCCTTCGGTGGAAGTAAATGGTCCGAAAGTATAATATTTACCGTCGTATTGTGCATCGTTCCCGAAAGTTCTGGAAGCCAGGAGCGTTCCGCTTTTATAGTTTCCTGTAGGCTGAATTCCCCTTGATTCCTCATTTATTTCAGGGTCAACTCCTTTACCTCCGTAAATAGAGAAGAGAGTTCTGGTATCCCATTCACCTTTTTGTTCGTCGTATTCATTACCGGTATCAGGATCAAATACTCTAATATAAAAGCGGCCTTTATAATCTTTAGGGATGGCAAAAAACCATGTCTGAGAAAAATCATCGTCACCCCATGAAGTTTCTCCTTGTTTTCCAAATGTAACCAGAAATTGTATGTTCTCATCCTGGCCAGGCACAGGTTGCCCGCTAATCTCCAGTATTCCAGCCACAAACAACAGGATGAATGAAACAAAAAAATATAATATTTTCTTATAAAAAATCATCGGTTTAAATATAACTCTTTTTTCAAGGTTTTTTGGTTACCGTTATCTTTTTTGAAACGCATGTTTCCATTATTTTACCATCTGTCCCGGGTGCAGAAGTGACGATAAGCTGAACAATATAATTTCCGGGTTTCATAAAAGCTTTTTCAACTTTAGAACCGACAGCAATGGTCTCATCGTCAAAATTCCAGTAATATCTGTTTACCGACCATTCTGGAAGGTAAGAACTGTCGGCATCAAAAACTACTTTTTCTCCTTCGAAACATCTGTCAGGACTGGATATATAAGCCTGTTGGGTTCTTGTTATTTCAAGTTCGTAAGTTTTTTCATTAAGTTCAACCTCATTAGTTAACATGTTTATTATATCGAGCTTTATAATGTAATTTCCGGGTTCTTTATAACAGTGTTGTACTTTTATTCCTTCTGCAGTTTGTCCATCACCAAAGTTCCATTGAAACTTGAACGGCACTGGCATAGTATCAAATCTTACTGCATTTTCATCCAGAAATTCATAACAATAGCTATCAGGTTGGGAAGGAGGGCATTCGGCTTTCCTTAGAATTTCTGAAGTGAATTTCCATATATCGTCATCTATGCTTGTTTTCCGTGTAAAAAAACCTTCCTGACGGTCGTCCGTAGCTACAAGGGCAAAATCGTCGGAATGTGAATTAATTGGTTCGGGCATAGGAATAGGCTTATCCCATTCACCATCAACAGAAACAGTATAATAAACATCCATCCCGCCCAGATAACGTGCAGTATCAGGCCTGTCAGATGAGAAATAGAGGCGCCCTGAAGGATGGAGAAAAGGATAATTTTCCTTTGAAGGTGAATTTACTATGGGTCCGAGATTTTTTGGAGTAGTCCATTTATTATTTATTAATTCACAGTAATATATATCTGATTGTCCCTGCCCGCCGGGCATGTCCGAAGCAAAGAAAAGAAATTTTCCGTCGCCGCTGATGTCTGGATGCGCTACATTATATTCTATACTGTTATATTCAAACTGAGTCACATTGCTTATAATATTTCCTGACAGCTCTCCTGTAAAAATTCCCAGTCGGTTTATAATGTTTTTCTTTCTGGCGGCTTTACCTGAAATTAGGCTACTGGTAAAATAAATTGTATGGCCATCGGGGGCAATGGAAACCGGACCGTAATACAAAAGAGACGAACCGGCAACCTTTAGTTTTATCGGTGCTTTCCATTTAGTAGAATCTTTTTTTTCTACAAAATACAGATTATAAAGCCTTTCGCCATTGAAAGTTGTAACGTTTGTTGAACTATTTATGCGTCGGTCAGAACAGAAAATCACTCCATTCTTAACAATTACAGGAGCGATATCGTTAAAATAAGGCTTACTGAATGGCATTTTTTCGGTTTTAAAGGCTGAAGGCTGGGAAAATAAAATCAACTGGTTAGTTATAAAGCAGATTGAAAACAGAGTAATATATTTTATTCTTAATCTCATGTTCAGAAGTATCTTGGGTTTGCGGCTGAAACTTTATAACCGAATTCATACCTAAATATTATCTCATGAGAACCTTTTGAGTAAGTGCTCATTTTGCCCATCGGATAATCGTAAGAATATCCGAACATTATTTTGGGCGTTATTTGAAGCTGAAGAATGCCGACAGCGACTTCTTCGTAAGCACGCCATGAGGCGCCAAGCCACAGAAAATCGAATAAAATAAAGTTACAGTTCATATCGAATCTTACCTCTCCGTTTTCCTGAACTGGATAGTCAATAAAAACTGAAGGTTTAATACGGAAAGCGGGAGAGAAGGATATGAGTGCACCGGCAGTTAATAACATATCGAAATTTGTGAAAGTGTCGAAGCTTATTTCTCCGGAACTGCTTTTGAGGTAGCTAAGAAAAGCCGGGATGGCAGCCCCAATGAAGAAATTCTTCGAAGAAAAATAAATTCCTGTGCCGACATTTGGAAGAAAATATGGTTTATCATTTGATATAAAGACCGGGTCGTTGGGATTAATCAGAACGATTCCTGAATAATCGGTATTCGACATATCGAAGCCTGTTCTCAAACCCATTGAAAGTCTGCTTTTCCCCAGCATGATGTGATAGGCATAATCAGCATAAACGCTTGTTGCACGAGTGAATCCGTACTTAAAAAACTGTCCTGAAAATCCAAGTCCTACATGATTGTTTTTAAGAAGAGTGTGCAATGATACTGTCTGGGAAATTGGAGCACCATCTATACCAGCCCATTGCATACGGCCGGATGCGAAGAAACTAAGTGCCTCACGCGTCCCGGCATAGGCAGGATTTATAAGCAGGCCGTTATGAAGGTACTGACTATAAACCGGATAGACAAGACTGATTCTTGTAAGTTCGGAAGTTTCTTCCTGTCCTGTAAGCCTTGTAACCGGGGTAATTATTAAAAGTAATAATATCAGTTTCCTTCTTGCCATATATTAATACTATCTATATTATTTTTCTCTTAATAATTATTGTGAATTATATCTTTTAAGAATGATAAATCCGCTTTGCCGGTACATGGTATCATTTCTTTTTGATCTGACAGTAAGCAGATAATAGTATGTACCTTCAGGAAGTGGTCCTTTGCCGTTTTCACCGTTCCAGTTCTTCCATGAGTTTCCATTCACATTTGAAGTGAAAAATACTTCTGTGCCAGCACTGTTAATAATTCTAAGAGTACATTCACTGTAATTGAGGTCAAGTCCCTGAATTTCAAATTCGTCATTAATGCCGTCGGAGTTAGGTGAAAAGCCTTCAGGTATTTTAAGTTCATGAACATTAATAACCATTTCATCGGCCGACTGGCATAAACCATTTACAACTTTCCATTCGAATATGTTCTGTCCATATCCAAGTCTGGTAACAATTGAATCGTTGATAATAACGGCGCCACCTGAAATTACGTTCCATGTGCCTGTTCCCACAAGAGGTTTTAAGGCATGAAGGGTATCAACCAGGTCGAATGTGTACAGGTCTTTATCGGGCCCTGCATCTGCAATACTTGTCCTTTTGTAAAATGTAATTTCCACAGAATCTGTTGAGGAGCAAGTCCAGTTGGTCTCTGTCCAGTAAAATTTCTTTTTTATTACATCCGGAACACTCAATGAATCAATTATTGCAACAGTCACTTTGTTAGATAGTTCAGTTATAGGGGAAACATCTGGTGGGAAAGACCAGACGCCTGTTCCCACACTCGGTATAGCTGTAAGCGTATATTTCATACCGCATATCGAAGCGTCTTCTCCGGCATTTGCAACCGGCACTCTGTAAACTTCGATTTTTCTTGAGCCTTTAAGTGACGTCGCTTCGCATCCGTTATTATCTGTTACTTTATAAAGTGTGTAATTATAGATTTGTGGAGTTCCTGCAGGCAAATTATTAATTATTAGAATAGTATCCGGACTGGAAATTCCTGATAAAGTTTTTTGCATTCCATTTTCGGTGTAAATTACATTCCATTTCGGAGCTCCGGTAAGATGAATCTTAATCGGCACTGGAAAGCCGCTGCATACTGTCGTATCTGTAACTGTTGTAATCTGTCCTGTCGGCAATGGGTTTATATTTATGCTCACAATATTCGATGTATCAATACAGCAATTTGCAAATCCCGACATAATTACTCTGCGGTATTTTACAGGGTTTGTCAGCGGGGGAGGAGTATAGTTTTGTTGATTATTAACACCTGCAGCTGGTATGTAAGGTTCATTGCCGTCGGGACTTTGAATCCATAGCCATGTTGGAATGCCGTCGCCACCGGTGAGAGGAGTGCCAGAAATGAACGGTGAGGAATTGTAGCACACTGCTGTTTTGTCGGGTGTTATTATATTATTTGAAATAGAAGGAAGTACAGTAACTTTAATTATAATGTTGCCAGGAGAACTGCATGTACCTGACATCACCATACGGCGGAAGTAATGAGTTACAGGGAGAGCTGTGGCATTGGTGATTGCACCGTGCTGGTAATCTTTTCCTATTGCTCCGGCAAGTTGAGTATATCCTGCGGTTTCCGTAAGTGATGATTCCCACTGATATGCATAATCACCGGGGATATCGGTACCGCCTATGGGAACACTTCCTATGAAGCACTTTGGTATGGCACCACTGCATATTGTTGTATCGGTAAGGCCTGACTGCAGGTGAATATCGTTTCCGCTTATAGGCTTATGGACATTAACAACGATTGTATTGCTTATGTCGGTGCATGCTGAAGATGTTACGATTCTCCTGAACCAGGCAGTATCGGTAAGGGTTGGTGGCGAATAATTTATCTGGTCAATCGGTTCAGGGCCTGGAGCATCGTTCCACAAAGTGGACTTCGTCTTCATCTGCCAGAGGTAAGAATATGTTCCGTTGCCGTTTATCGGTACTGTTCCGGTAAGGGATTCAGGCATGCTTCCCGAGCAGATTGTCTGATCACCGGAAATTGTGTCATTTGCTATAACAGGCCACGACGTCAGAGACACTGGCTTACTTCGGTTCTCACATACATCATTGTTGCCTGAACGGACAACTCTTCTGAAATATGCAGTTCCGGGGAAAATTGTTTCATCCGGATCGTATCCTGCGCCTGTATTCATGCCAGTAGCATCAGCCCAGCTGGTTGCGTCAGCACTGTATTCCCATTTGTATCTGTATGTTCCGTCCCCGCCCTGAAGCACCGGAGGAGTTGTGGCAGTGAGATTTGTAAACGTCATTCCGTCACAAATCTCTTCGGCGGGTGAAATAATGTTATTGTTTTTGATTGTATCAAGAACGGTGATTTTTGCAATAGCCGAGGAGTCAACACATCTTCCTGAAGTAACGGTGCGTCTGTACCATGAAGTGATCTTCAGCTCAGGTGGCGGGGTGTAGTTTTCGGTGGTATAATCATTTACCGGCAAGGCATAATTAGTCTCGTCGGTGCTTACCTGCCATTTGAAGGAATATATTCCATTGCCGTCCTGAAGAGTTGCCAGTGAAACAAGTGTTGGAGGGTCTTGTGCGAAACAGATTATATCGGATGGTCCGACAATATTATTTTTAATTGATGGTTGAACAATTATTTGAACCGGTTTACTTATGTCAACGAGGCTTGGTGATGAATTATCGGTAACTGTTCGCCTGAAATAAACAGTATTTGTTTCCTCTACAGCAGGAGTGTAATCTTTTGTACCTGTTGCAACGATTTCCCATGTTGAAAGGTCATAGCTTTTTTCCCATGTGTAAGTATATGGTTCGTTGCCCCCTACGGGGGTTGTTCCGGAAATCATAGGCGGCTTCATATTGGAGCACACTGAATCAATCTGGTTGCCTGTAATGGATGAACGGATGGAATTGAAGAGAAATCCGTTGAGGTTGGCATTGAATTCCAGTTTTTTATTGCCCGGGTCTCCCGGCTTTGCCATGTCACTATATGAAGAACCAGCTTCTCCGCCGGCGTAATCAACCGTTACATTGGGTGTAATATTGCTTTTTACCCACAGCAGTCCGCCTCCGCCACCACCGCCTTCTCCTCCTGTCAGGTTATTTCTGTCACCCCCTTTTCCGCCGTTGACGTACAATGCAAGGGGTGTATTTCCGTAACTGTTTACCGATATGGCTATAGAACCTCCAGCCCCACCACCGCCTGCTCCGGCATCTCCTGTTGCATCGGCTCCGGGGCTTCCGGAAGCGCGGATACTGCCTCCATTGCCGATAATGGAATCGGCAACGATAATAACTATACCACCGCCGTTACCGCCCGGTCCTGTTGTTCCTCCGGAAGCAGCTTTTGTTGAAGCTCCGCCGCCTCCACCCATAAAAAGTCTGTCCATAAGAGAGGGGTGTTCACCCTTAAATCCTCCAATTCCTCCTATAAATGGTGTAGTGCATAATGCATCTTCCTTTCCGCCGTCTCCTCCTTTGCCACGATGAGAGCCGCCACCTCCTCCTGAATATCTGCCGTTACCGCCGCCGCCGCCGGTAAAAGCCGGCCCGTAACCTTTTATATAATCAGGTATAAGGGAATAACCATATTGAGTATAATTTGCAATACCTTCTCCTTTAAAGCCGGCATTTGTAAAATCATCATTATAGTACTTCTTGCCATATTCATCATCATTAGTATAAACGCATATTCCGTCGCCCTCGTCCTCATTGCCGCCTCTGAACCCTTTTCCTGTAAGGTCAATATCGGCGGAAAGCTTTAACGTCCGGCCTATAATCAGTGCGAGAACGCCTCCGGTTTTCTTTTCAGGATCCCACCCGTCAACTGTAAGTGTATTTGTTACACTTGCACTGTTATAATAGGGTACCTTTACAATTTGAATATTTCCTTTTGTATCATAAGTATTAGAAAGTACTTTTGTGAAAACGATTTCTTTTGTAATAGGGTTGACCGACTGTGTAATCAGAAATTCCCATAAGCCCGGTTCTCCATATTTATCCTGAATATATCCAAACGACGGGTCAAGCTGAATCATTACTCCCTGCATCTGGATAAGAAGGATTGTATCGCCTCCGGCAGCGTTAAAACCGGTAACATCATCCACAGAGACTCTATCATTACCGATGGTTACCACATGGACTGCCGGCATTCCAAGGTTGCCTGAGAGGCTCTTCTGGGCATAGCATTTACCGGCACAAACCAATAAAAGATTTAGTGAGAAAAAAAAGTTTATAATTCCCGGCCCCCTTACTCTCATCGAAAAATTTTATAAATGCTAATATAATATAATTTATTTTATTTAAGTTTTACAAATTAAATTGTTTGTTTTTAAGTTTTTTTAATCCTTTCTACGGTAAAATTCACAGGAAGTTCCACAAAAAAGACAGAACCTTTATCTTTTTCTGATTCGAACCAAACTCTACCACCAGCAGTTTCGACATATCGCTTTACGATTGATAATCCCATTCCCATACCCGATGACTTTGTGGTAAAATTAAGTGTAAACATTTTTCCTTTAAGTTCATCGGGTATTCCTATGCCATTGTCGGCAATAGAAACCACTGCCCAGTCTCTATTTACCTCTACGCTTATTTTTATTATTCCTTCTCTGCCCTGAGGTATTGACTGGATTGCATTTTTGATAAGATTCGAAAATATCCCATTGATGTGTTCTTTATCGGCGTGTACAATAATCTGTTTATCAATAGGCCAGTTTGTTCTGAAGAAAATGTTTTCGGTATCTTTAAAAAGTTCAAGTGTTGTTTTTATTTGTTCAACAAGGTCAAAATCGACAGGTCTGGCAGAAGGGAGTTTTGCGAATGATGAAAAGGCCGATGCTATTGTAGACAGGTTCTCTATATATTCTATCTGGTTTTTTGTAAATTTTTCGAGTTGTTTTTCAAAACCCGGTTTGCCGTCTTTCCATGTTTTGTAAAGTTGTTGGATATTAAGCTTCATAGGAGTTAACGGGTTTTTAATTTCATGTGCAACCTGCTTTGCCATTTCTCTCCAGGCGTATTCCCTTTCTGAGTCGGCAAGTTGGCGTGCGCTCTCCTGCAGTTCGTCAACCATTTTATTATACTGATTTACAAGTTCTCCTATCTCATCGTGACCATTATAAACAAGATGTTCGCTTTTCTTCCCAAGTTCCACTGAAGCAAGTCCCTGGCTTAGCATATTCAACGGTGCTGTAAGCCTTCTGCTTATTATAACTCCAAGCCCCATAGTAATCAGTATAATAAGAAGCGTAAAATTGGCTATAGTTACAATGACATTTGATATTTCCCTTGTCAACACGCTTTGCATCCTGAAATATGGCAGATTAAGATAAGCCAGAAGCTGTCCGTTATTGTTATAGAAAGGTACATAGGCTGAAAGATATTCAAGGGAGGCAATTTTCTCCCATTGTATATATTCGCTTTTTGTAAGTGTTTCGAGGTTGATGAACGCATCCATATTCAATCGCCGGCTGGTCAGGTTACGGTAAAAAACTTCAGGCCGCGACGTAGCTATCAGGTAGCCGTTATTATCGTACAGGTTTATATCGGTATTAAATACATTCGAAAGATTTACAAGAAATTCATCCAGCGACGGGTACAAAGGCTCGCGCCAGCCGGGCGACGACAATTCGGGCTCTAATGACAGACGTGCCTCTATTTCTGCATAAATAGAATTAATCTTCTCTTTAATGTTTTCAAGATGCCGTGCCTTATACTGGTTAATTGTAAAAATAGTAACTATTATGCCCATAGAAATAAACGAGAATAGAAGAACAGATATGAAGGAAATCTGAAGTTTTTGCCTGAAATTGAAATACTTAAATTTTTTTAAATCTGGTTTTTTTATAAACAGCAAAATAATGCTGCCAGCAAGAAGCGTAAATATGAATATATAAGCAAATGAAATAATCACATCGGTAAATGAGATTTCTTTATCGCTTATAAGCACTGTGACGTTGCCATTACGGTAAAGTACATGCTTATAGCCTTCTCTGTTGAATACCGTGTAATCATATTCTCTGTCAACATATGCTTCATCGGTTTTGTCGTAAGGGAAGTCGCCGGTATGCAGTACAAGATTCCCATTAATATATTTGGCAAATGAGTAGTACTTTAGATGAGAATAACCCTGGTATTTCCGGTCGAGAAGTAGTTCTGAATAACCTTCCTGGAAGAAATCTATCTCGCTGAAAAGTTCAATAAACAAACCTCGGGTTCGATTATTGTCGAGTTTATAAAAAATTTGCCCCAGGTAATACGACCTACCTCCCTGGTCCTCAAGGAAATAAAATCCGGTACCAGTTATCTGATGGCCGAATTTTTCGATTCGTTCACTGAAAAAATTAAAACAATTATCGAGCATTTTTTCCTCTGATGCAATCCGCAACGGCGAATCATCACTGCATGAAACAACGCTAAGATTATAATTTCCCCAGTATCCGTTGAAATAAGTGTTATGGAGGTAATATGTTATGGAATCAATTTCATCCTGAGTTTTAAATTCTCTGCAAGCCATGCTCCTCAAAAGTGAGTCGGAAGAAATTGCAGGCCATATATTTATAAGAAGATACTCTGCCTCCGGATCATGTTCAGTAGAATAGGTTACCGCCATTACTTTTTTCTTCGCAATTGATTTCTTTTCTGACAATGTAATTACAAAATATAATGCATAAACGGTAAAAAAGAGCGAGAGTAAAAGCATAAGATTGAATCCTGTAATTTTTTTCTCTAGTGCAAAATGAATAGTGGAAACAAAAATCAAATAATAAATTACCATGATTATTATGCCGCTGTTGCGCACGACAGCAGGGAGGAATAAAATAACAGAGAGGGCAAGTGAGAGGTAAAATTCTTTCTCACTGACTTTCCCGTTTACAGCCTGAAGGATTTTTACCGTATATAAAATTGTGACTCCAGCCAGAATAATTATTGCAATATAACCTGCAAGGGTAAACAGCGAGAGTTCCAGAATCCGGTAAGGTTCAAAAGTAATGTTCGAATCGAAGATAAGTTTCGTTAATATATAATGAAAGCCTGAAAGAACAATTAAAGACGAAATTAAGAGCAATGAGGTTACTAAAACACTTCTTGCGCCGCTTTTAATTTCAGGTAGTTTAAGCGGGAGTTTCTTGAAAAAAAACAATGCTAATGCAAACAGCAGAGTAGAAAGTAGAAGAAGATGGCCGAGCGACGGAAGAAAATTTCCAAGCGTAAAGTGGTACCCTGAGAAAAGATCTGTAGATTTGAAAATTGAAGGTTTGCCAGTTATAAGGAAAAGTAAGTAAACTAGCGAAAAAACTGAAAACAGGAAAATAAAAGAAAAAAAATGGTTCCCCCTTTTAGAAATTAGTCCTGCAATACAAAGTGAAAAATCAATCAGTAATAATAGAGACAATACCCAGAATAGAGTCGGAATCAGAGAAAACCATGAAAACTTTCTTTCTTCCGGGAAGCGGATTGAGAAAAGCTTTATTCCTTCATGATTATATATTTTATATCGTGTATTATCTGCCCCTGTAATAATTTCTGTTCCAGCAGGCATTTTATAATCGGGCAAGAATCCGTTTCTCACAAGTTTATTTTCAAAACCATATTCGTTTCTTACTCTTAGAAGGGCAATCCATATTTCGTGTTCCGACTGAACCTTTTTTATGATAAACCATCCGTTATGGATAAAAACAAAGGGTTTTGAGAAAAGTGTATCGTTATAAACTGTAGGTACTTCGAAAGAATTATCTGACCAATAGGCAAGCTTTTTATCGAAATATTCAAGAATGGTAATACCTTCTTTTTTAATTGTAATGAAAAGGGAAGAACCTATTTCGGTTTCTATATCTGATTCTTTTTCAAGGATGTCTTTAAGATTAATCAGACAATTTTCAGTTATTTTTTCTTTTTCAGCCAGAATCCTGTTAAATCTTTTAGTGCGGATTTTATATTCAAGAGGGCTATTATAAACTGATTCTGCTATAAGTGCAAGAATAATTGCAATTATAAAGGATATACCTGATATTAACGGTGTTCTGTTTTTTTTCATTAGTGTCAAACTACTATTCGTGATGATATGGTGTGCCCTTAATAATGGAAAGAGCCCTGTAAAGTTGTTCGGCAAACAATAGTCGTACTAGCTGATGTGGAAAAGTCATACGGGAAAGTGACAGAACGTTGTCTGCTCTTTTGAAGATTTCGTCCGAAACTCCCCATGCACCTCCTGTGATAAATACAATTCTTTTTGCAGGCTTCATGAACCACTGTTCAAGTTCTTGTGCAAACTCAATTGTCCTTAGTTGTTTCCCTTTCTCATCGAGTAATACGGTATAGTCTGAATCATTTAAACTATTGAGAATCTGCTTTCCTTCTTTGAGCTTCACTGCTTCAGTAGCCATATTTCTGATGTTTTTCAGATCTGGAATCGTAATTATTTCAAAATTTACAAGTCGGGCAATACGTTTTGAATAATTTGAAACACCTTCAATGATGTACTTTTCAGTTGTTTTTCCTGTTAATAATAAAATAATTTTCATCAATAAAATATGAATGAATGTATTTGTTTTATTGATATATTGCAAAAATAATCAATATTTAACCTGAGTCTGCTCTTATTGAACTGGTTTTATGAATGATTTTGATTAAATTTGCTTTATTTGTCAAAGTATTGTATTTTTTCTTTATAATTTTTCAGAAATTTTATGGTGCGATTTATGATTAAATTTTTTAAATAATGTTTCAAGTGATTTACAGGAAAAATGAAGGGAAGGTTTTTTGGAAAAATAATAGATTAAAAATATAAAGGGATGGTAAAGAAAATTATGCTCATAGGCTGTTTCATGGTTTTTGAGATTTATGGTATTTCAACCATGGGGCAGGTAAAAATTCCTCCTGATATTCTGACTGCTTTTAAAACCGGGAATGCTACCGAAATGTCAAAATATTTTAATTCGACATTACAGATAATGCTTCTTGGCAAAGAAGATTTTTACAAAAAAAATATTGCAGAAACAATTCTCAAAGATTTTTTTACCAATTGCAGGCCAAAAGAATTTATAATAAGACATCAGGGAGGGACTGGAGATGCTCTGTATGCTATAGGTAATTTAAAAACTGAAAAGGGAAATTTCAGGGTATATTTTTTGCTTAAAAAAACTGATTCCGATTTTCTTATTCACCAGATACGTATTGATCCTGATGAGTCGAAATGAACTGCTAAGAGATTTTATTGAAAGAGGGTTGGCAGAGGATGCAGGTGAAGGAGATTATTCATCTATAGCTTGTATTCCACCCGATGCTGAAGGTAAAGCAAGGCTTATAATCAAAGAGCACTGTGTTATTTCGGGTCTTGAGGTGGCACAGAAAATATTCCGGTATGTTGATGAGTCGCTTGTTATACAATTTTTTCTGAACGAGGGAGATGAAGTTACGCCTACAACCGTGGGTTTCATTGTTTCGGGCAACCTTCGGGCAATACTGGAATCTGAACGTTTTGTGTTAAATGTTCTTCAAAGGATGAGCGGCATTGCAACAACTACGAGGACTTATGTAAAAAAATTGGAAGGATTGAAAACAAAAATACTCGATACCCGTAAGACCACACCGGGAATGAGATTTCTTGAAAAAGAAGCTGTAAGGACAGGCGGAGGTGAAAATCACAGAATGGGTTTATACGATTTGATATTGTTAAAAGATAATCATATTGATTATGCAGGCGGGATCGAAAAGGCAATCTTACTGACAAATGATTATCTAAAAATAACGGGTAAGAAACTGAAAATTGAAATTGAAGCCAGAAATCTGGAAGATATAGAGAAAATTATCAATGTAGGAGGAGTTGACCGGATTATGCTCGATAATTTCACCGTTCAGGATACATTGAAAGCAGTACAAATGATAGCAGGCCGTTTTGAGACCGAATCGTCGGGTGGAATCAGCCTCGATAATATAAGAGAGTATGCAGAGTGTGGCGTGGATTATATTTCAGTTGGTGCTTTGACATACAATATTAAAATTATTGATATGAGTCTTAAAGCCATTAAAGAAATGTGATGTTAAAATAAGCTTTAATAAAAATTTCACTATTTTTGACTACCTATTTAATATTGATGAAAAAATGGACATTTATTGCGGTTCTTTTAATTTTTGCAGGTTGTTCAAAAAAGGAACCGGATATATATTTCAATAGTGATAAGGCATTGAAATATTTCAGAACTGTTGACTCAATATGTAACAGTGATAATGGCAGGTTATGGGGTTCGAATATTATTGCACCTATTATGTTTGTTGACCGGCCCACTCATAAAATATTTGCAAATAAGCCTGATAATCAGGGTTTGTTGAAGCTTCGAGATGGTGTTTACCAGGGAATCTTTCCAAAAGAAAGGATAATCGAAAACTCAGCAGTTGAATTTGGTGGAGTTATTTATGCCATGGTACCTCTGCCCAATGTAGAAGATCCATATAGAATCGAAACTGCTGCAATAAATGCTCTTTATCGTTGTTACCAAAGAAATAAGGGTATTCCACCCGGAAAATTTGCAATCCGTTATTTAGATGAAAAGTCTGCAAGAATATGGATTAAGCTTGAGTTAAGAGCACTGAGGAAAACTATTTCTGCCGATAGTACTCAATTTCGTCAATATCTTAGAGATGCAATTATTTTCCGTGGAGCAAGAAGAGAACAATATAAAGCTTCAATAAAGGATGAAAATCGTTTTGAGATTTATAACGGGCTATCAATGCTTACTTCCATACTTTTGTGTAATGATTCTGATGAGGCTGTAATAAATAGACTTTCTGAAAATATTAATAACTCTTACAAATTTCCCTCCTTTTCAAGGTCGTATGGCTCTATTACCGGTGCCATTTACAGCTATTTATTATATCGAAACGGATTTGACCTTAAAGCTATTTGTATCGAGGATACAGATATAGGTAAACTTGTCATAAATTATTTTGGACTTGAGGTGCCCAATATTTATCGGGATGTTGCAGGAAGCCTTGCAGTGGTATACGATGTTGACAGCATTTATAAAGAAGAAGAGCAGAGAATAGCAGAAATTAGAGGAATGATGCATCGGCAGTTGTCTAAATTCACAGTTAAACCTGTACTATCTCTCGAGCTCGAAAGTCCTAATTTTGATTATGAACCCGAGGATATACGGTCTCTCGATACTCTTGGAATAATCTATAACGCAATAAGAGTCTCAGATAACTGGGGAAAACTTACAGTTGAAAAGGGAGGATGTCTCCTTACAAATAACCTGAAATATATAAGACTTGGGGCAAAAAATATTAAAGAATCGAAAAATCATGTTTACGGAGACGGGTGGCACTTAATTCTTAACAATAACTGGAAAATAATAAAGGTTAACGACGATTACGTGCTCAGAAGATTGCTTCCCCAATCTTTAAGTCGAGCAGAAGATTGTAAGTGATTTTTACATTAAGGTTAATGTAACGATTCAAGTTGCTTTATTCTTTCTTCAAGAGCTTTGATTTTAGTTAATGCATCCGTTTTTTTCTTTCTCTCATTTTCGATTACTTTTTCAGGGGCGTTCATTATAAATTTTTCATTATTGAGCTTGTTTTCAACAAGGGCGAGGAATCCTTTTGTATAATCAAGTTCTTCTTTTATTTTGACAAGTTCATCAGATTTATTGAGAGCTTTTCCAATCGGAACGTAAAATTCAATAGAATTTACAATAAACGATGCACTTTCTTCGATTTTCATGTCTGTAAATATCACTTCATCAAGATTGCACATTTTCTTAATTACCGGAATCACGAATTTTTCATTATCCTCTTGCGATTTTATATATAACTTAAGTTTTTTGTTAACAGGAATGTTCTTTTCTTTTCTCAGATTTCTTATTGAACTTATGATTTCTTTTGCGGTTTCAAAATTTGAAAGAAGGTTATCGCGACGCTTTTTATAAACCGGCATCATGCTTATCATTATGCTTTCGCCTTCTTTTCTTTCTGCTACTCTTTGCCATACTTCTTCTGTGATGAACGGCATGAACGGATGCAGCACTTGCATAAGGCGTTCAAAAAGTGATATTGTTGCGCTATATGTTTTTATATCAATCGGTTTCCGGTATCCAGGTTTTACGATTTCAAGGAACCAATCACAGAATTCATTCCAGAAGAGTTTATATGTTTTCATAAGGGCTTCTGAAATCCTGTATTTGCGAAAATCAGCATTGATTTCTGAAAGCGTTCTGTTGAAAACTTCTTCCATCCATTTTACTGCAATTGCCGAATATTCGGGCTGGGGAATATCTTTATCGCTTTCCCATCCTTTAATAAGTCTGAATGCATTCCATATTTTGTTTGCAAAATTTCTGCCCTGTTCCGGCAGGCTATCGTTATATAGGAGGTCATTTCCGGCAGGAGAGCATAAAAGCATTCCGACCCGCACTCCATCGGCTCCGTATTTTTCTATAAGATCAAGAGGCTCAGGGGAATTACCGAGCGATTTTGACATCTTTCTTCTCTGCTGATCACGCACAAGTCCTGTTAAATATACGTTTGAGAAAGGTTTTTCCCCGGTAAATTCATACCCTGCAATTATCATCCTGGCAACCCAGAAGAAGAGTATCTCGGGTGCAGTAACAAGATCATTTGTAGGATAATAATATTTCATATCGGGATTGTCGGGATTGTTAATTCCGTCGAAGCAGGTGATTGGCCACAGCCAGGAGGAGAACCATGTATCGAGCACATCCTCGTCCTGTCGCAGAGCGTCCTCCGAAAGGCTTTTATTTCCGCTTCTTTCCCTTGCAATTTTAAGTGCTTCCTGAATGTTTTCAGCAACAACAAACTCATTTCCTCCGTAATACCATGCCGGGATGCGATGCCCCCACCATAGCTGACGACTGATACACCAGTCATGAACATTTTCCATCCAGTGGGTATAAAGATTTCTGAACTTTGGAGGGTAAAGCATTATTTCACCTGAAAGGACAGCATCAAGGGCCGGACGAGATATTTCTTTCATCTTAAGGAACCACTGTAAGGAAAGCCTCGGTTCAATAATTGCATTGGTTCGTTCCGATCTGCCTATTTTAGTAATATAATTTTCAATTTTTACAAGGTGACCAGTTTTCATTAGCTCTGCCACAACCAACTCCCTGGCTTTGAATCTTTCATTTCCGACAAATTTTCCTGCCCTTTCATTTAATGTACCATCATCATTGAAAATATCTATCAAAGGAAGATTGTGCTTTAATCCTATCTCATAATCATTTATATCATGTGCCGGCGTAATTTTAAGGCAACCCGTTCCAAATTCCATATCAACATACTCGTCGAAAATAAACGGCACTTCCCTTTCTGCCAGAGGGACTATCACTTTTTTACCTGCAAGACTCTGGTAGCGAACATCCTTAGGATTTGCACATACAGCTGTATCGCCGAGAATAGTTTCAGGCCTTGTAGTGGCTACTGTAATATAATCGTCGGAACCGGCAATACGGTACCTGACGTAATATAGTTTCGTTTTTTCCTCTATATAGTTAACCTCTTCATCCGAGACTGCTGTTTTTGCGTAGGGGTCCCAATTGACCATTCTTACACCTTTATAAATAAGGCCTTTATTATATAGTATGACGAAAACTTTTATAACGGAAGAGTATCTCTTTTCGTCCATTGTAAATACGTAGCGATCCCAATCGCAAGAAGCGCCAAGCCGTTTGAGCTGTTCAAGTATGATGCCGCCATGCTTATTAGTCCATTCCCATGCATATTTAAGGAATTCTTCTCTGCCTATGCTCCGTTTGTCTATTCCTTCACTTTTAAGTTTTGCAACTACTCTGGCTTCTGTGGCAATTGATGCATGATCAGTGCCGGGTACCCAGCATGCGTTTTTCCCCATCATTCTTGCCCTGCGTATAAGTACATCCTGTATTGTATTGTTCAACATGTGTCCCATGTGAAGTACACCTGTAACATTTGGCGGTGGAATAACTATAGTATAAGGTTCCCTTTCGTCGGGAATACTTCTGAAAAAGCCATTTTTCAGCCAGTACGAATACCACTTGTTCTCAGTACCAGTAGGCTCATATCGTGAAGGAATATCCATAAGTTAAATAATTTGTTCTTTAAAATTAAGGTGCAAAATTAGTAAAATTCCTTAAGTATATAGAGCTTATTTTTAAGCGTGAAGAAGTCAAATAAGTTAT
>JAGPFZ010000020.1 GCA_018056245.1 Bacteroidales bacterium | reverse complement strand
GGTTGTACATGTGTCGGTGCAAAAGTTAACGGAAAAAATGTAACAATAAGACATGTGCTTCAGAACGGCGATCATGTTTCGATTTTGACTTCCCGAAACCAGAAACCTAATCAGGACTGGCTTTCTTTTGTAGTTACTTCAAAGGCAAAAAATAAGATTAAACAGGCACTGAATGAAGAAAAAGCACTTGCTGCTGCAGAAGGGAAAGAAATTCTTGTGCGCCGGCTAAAGAATTGGAAAATCACATATAACGATGCAGTGGTAAAAAAACTGCAGTCGCATTATCAGCTTCGAACAGCACAGGATTTGTATTGTCTTATAGCCGACAAGAAAATTGACCTGCATGAAATAAAAGAAATTCTTACACGGCAACCTGAAAAAGAAAAAGAAGCTTCTGCAACTGAGGAAATTAAATTGCTTCAGGGAAACAATCCGGTAAACTACACAGAATCGGTTTATGCCGATTATCTTATTATTGACGAAAAAGTCGAAGGCCTGGACTATAAGCTTGCAAAATGCTGTAACCCGATTTTTGGCGACAGAATTTTCGGCTTCGTTACAATATCCGAAGGGATTAAGGTACACAGACTTAATTGCCCAAATGCCCAATATCTAATTACAAGATATCCTTACAGGGTGGTGAATGCCAGATGGTCTCAGACAAGGAATATGCCGGCATTCAGAGCAGCGATAAAAATAACGGGAATAGAAGAAATCGGAATAGTCAACAGAATAACTGATATAATTTCCGACTATAAAGTAACACTTCGGAATTTTAACTACAATATGGAAGACGGAATGTTTGAAGGTACACTTCAGATAATGGTTCCAAATAACAATGTGTTACAAGGTATTATAAAAAAAATTTTATCGGTTAAAGGAGTCCTCAGAGCCTTGAGGCAGGAGAGCAGTGATATCTTGGATCAGGCCTGACCGGAAGTTTTGCAAGTTTTTCAACCTCGACCGAAAGGAAACCGAACTCTTCCACAACCTTTCCGAGAATAAGATATGTTCCGCTTCCCCGGAAAGGATAATCTTTCAGTGATTGCGGAAAATGAGTGGTGTCAAAGAAACTTCCTTCTGCATCAATAAAACAGCCAAAATTCATCCATTCATTTTTAACGGTTTTTATATACTTGACAGTGACAAGTTGTCCGGCCATTCTTACTTTTCTGCCGATATGTGCATTCATCTCCGATGCCATTATTTCGCCTCTGAATGATGTTTCGAGCATGTCTAACCATGAAAGGGTAACCGGAAAACCAAGCAGTTCGATTTCGTCGTAAGCATCAATAAGACGATCATGCTCGAATTCAGGCAGTTTGAATTTCCTGGTAGGCGATGGAAAAAGCAGACGCATTGGCTCAGGTTTGCTTTTATTTATCATCATGTGAGCCTCCCAGAGAAGAGCTGATTTTTCTTTTCCGTTAAACCCGAATGCCCCAACACGTATGAGCAGTATTACCTGCTCGAGCCCGGGATTCATCCTGACAATAAAATCACCCAGATCGTTGAAAGCTCCTCTTCTTTTTCTCTCATCTTCAATTGACCTGGCAAATTTTTCGTCCAGATTCATAACATGAATAAATCCCAGATAAATATCTGTACCATAAATAGTTGTCATGTAAGTGCTCATATTTACGCATGGGAGATGAATTGTGGCTCCATATCTTTTTGCTTCATGCACATAAACCCATGTCCGGTAGAAGCCTCCAAAGTTATTTATTACTGCAACCATGAATTCGAGAGGGTAGTGGGCTTTCAGGAAAAGACTCTGAAGACTTTCAACGGCATACGAAGCTGAATGGGCTTTTGAGAAAGAATAGCCGGCAAAGGATTCTATCTGGCGCCATACTTCTTTTATTATTTCCTCGCTATATCCTTTTTCACGGCAGTTCGAGAAGAATTTGCCGGTGATGCGCTGCATCTCCTGTTTCGACCTGTATTTCCCGCTCATTGCCCGCCGCAGGGTATCGGCATCGGAAAGATCAAGTCCGGCAAAATGATGGCATACTTTGAGGACATCTTCCTGATAAACCATAACACCAAATGTTTCTTCGAGCTGCTCTTTCATTACCGGGTGGATATATTTAAACTTGCCGGGATTGTGAAAGCGGTATATATACTCGCGCATCATGCCTGATCGTGCAACACCTGGCCGAATGACAGAGCTGGCCGCAACAAGGGTTTTATAATCTTCACAACCCAGTTTCTTAAGAAGGCCCCGCATAGAGGGACTTTCAATATAAAAACAGCCTTTTGTTTCGCCCTTTCGCAGGTATTCCTTTACTCCCTGATCGTTTTTAAACTTCTCAACATCAAACACGTCAACTTCGACATTCCTGTTGCGCCTTATTATTTCAACACTCTCGCGAATATGACCTATGCCTCTCTGGCTCAGGATATCAAGTTTCTCGAAGCCGATTTCCTCGGCCGTGTACATATCCCATTGTGTTGTCGGAAAGCCTTTCGGAGGCATATCGAGAGCCGTGTAGCATGTTATCGGTTCTTCGGATATCAGCACACCTCCTGCATGGATGCTTCTTATGTTCGGGAAGTCAACAATTTTAAGTCCTGTGGAAAATATTGTATCGGTTATCCCGTTGCGGTTTATTTCTGCAGAAGGATCATTAATCAAACTATCTATTTCTTTTTTCGGCAGGCCGTATACCTTACCAAGTTCCCTTACAATCGATTTTCCCCTGAATGTGTTTATTGTACCGAGGAGAGCGGTATGGCCGTGACCATATCGCTTAAAGATATAATCGAGAACCTCATCTCTTTCTTTCCATGAATAATCTATATCGAAATCGGGCGGAGTGCTTCTTTTGGGGTTGATAAACCTTTCAAAGTAAAGGTTCAGATCAATAGGGTCAACATTGGTGATTTTCAGACAATAAGCAACTATAGAATTGGCGCCGCTTCCTCTGCCCACGTGATAAAAGCCTCTCGACATTGAATATCTTATAATATCCCAGGCTATGAGAAAATAGGCTGAGAAACCTAGCTTGTCTATTATTTCGAGTTCATGCCTTATTCTCCTTTTTGCCTCTTCATTGTCGGTTCCATATCTGTATTTCATACCGTCCCATGCAAGTTTTTCAAGAAGAAGCTTATCGTCGTAACGGCTGGCCGAAAATACTTTCTTGTTCTTATTGCTTTCAGTATCGGGCGAAAAATTACAGTTGTCTATAATCTTTTCAGTATTTCTTATTATTTCCGGACAAATGCCGAATGCTTTTATTATCTCATCTTTCCTCACGAAATATTCATTTTCGGATGCACACTGACAGGGTTTCAGATGGCTCAGCAGAATATTGTTGTCGATTGCGCGCAGAGTGCGGTGGATAAAATAATCGTTGTTTTCTGAAAAGGTTACAGTGTTGATAATCATCATTTTAGCATGTATCAGGGCAGGAGGGAGGTTGAAAATTTTGTTTACCTCCGTCCTTCTGACTCCTATGTATTCGTTGTCGTACAGTTTGCGGTCGGGAATCCTGTCGAAGGTATAGATCACATACACGTTGAGGAAATGCGGTGCAGGAAACTCTATGGGTGTGCCGTTTGCATTATGGTTTGAAAGGAATTCGCTCATCTCCCTGAAACCGCTGTTATTCTGTGCAATGCCGATATACAGGAAATCGTTTCCATTCCGAAATTCTATTCCTGCAAGAGGTTTTATGTTTTTCTCCCTGCATTCTTTTACAAATTCAAATATTCCGGTTGAGTTATTGATATCGGTAAGAGCGGCTGCACCGACGCCGTATTCGGAAGCCTTCTCCACAAGCTGTTCCACCGGCATAGTGCCGTAACGCAGACTGTAATATGAATGACAATTTAAATACATTATTTCCGTGTGCCTATTCCTGCCTTGTCATAATCCCTGCGGCTCTTTGTACTGCATGGCTTCCGAAACGCTTTCTCATCCTGTCTATCGCCTGGTACAGGTTTACCTTCTCGGGGGTATCGTCGAACATATCGAGTTGTTGAAACCCGTTTACCAGGTTACTCAGACGCACCCCAATGAGCCGGATGAGCATTCGGCGCCGGTAGAGCCGTGCAAAAAGCTCTTTGACCGTATCTATCAGTATATGATCGAAAGCCGTGTATGGAATATGCTTCTGCAAAGTATAGGTATCGAAATTTGAATATCTTATTTTTACAGTTATGCACGACGTCAGCTTCTCCTGTTTTCTCAACTCGTATGCTGTTTTCTCGACCATACTAACGAGTAACTGGTTAATTCTCGTTATGTCGGTGGTGTCCCTTTCGAAAGTATGTTCTGTGCTTATAGATTTCTGTTCTGAATAGTTTATAACAGGAGTATTGTCAATGCCATTGGCTTTTTTCCATATATCGATACCATTTTTACCCATTACCTTTTCGAGCATTTCGGGAGGTATTCTTCTGAGTGTAAGTATTGTTGACACTCCCATTGACCTTAACAGGTAATAGGTTTTTGGCCCTATCATTGGAATTTTTTTTATTGAAAGCGGGTCGAGGAAAGGGAGTACCGTTTCTTTTTTAACTTCCATTTCGCCGTTGGGTTTTGCTTCTCCTGCCGCTATCTTCGAAACAGTCTTGTTAACGGATAGCCCCATTGATACAGGCAGACCTGTCTCCTTAATTATATATCTGCGAAGTTCGTGAGCCCACAGGCTGCATCCGAAAAACCTGTCCATGCCGGTGAGGTCTATATAATGCTCGTCAATGGAAGCTTTTTCATACAGCGGAGCCTTTCCGGCAATTATTTCAGTTACCATATCTGAGTATTTGCTGTAAAGTTCCATATCGCCACGTATTATTATTGCATCGGGGCACAGGTTCCTTGCCAGTTTCATCGGCATAGCCGAACCGACTCCATACTTCCTTGCCTCGTAACTGCAGCTTGCAACCACCCCACGGTCCGACAGGCTTCCTACTATAACAGGCTTACCGCATAGCCTGCTGTTCCTTAGCCTCTCAACCGATACAAAAAAAGTATCGAGATCAAGATGAAGAACAGACCTTTCAATATTGCCGGTATGATTCATTTTTTTCTGCAATTGTTTGTATATATCGAAAATATATTTTATTTTTGATTAGAAAATAATCAAAAATTACGACTATAATATAATCATTTTTTGATATGTACTTCACTAAGAACATAAAATTTTTAAGGAAAAGAAAGGGCAGGACACAGGATGAAGTGGCTTATGCCCTTAACCTTAAGCGTTCCACGCTGAGCGGTTACGAGAATGGGATAGCACAACCCGGAATTGAAACTCTGATATCTTTTTCGAGCTATTTCAATGTTTCGATCGACACTCTATTAAAAATAGACCTTTCGAAGCTTTCGGAGAGTCAGCTTGGCGAGCTTGAACGCGGATATGATGCCTATGTGCGGGGAAGTAACCTGAGAGTGCTTACCACCACGGTAAACAGCAAAAACAAGGAAAACATTGAACTTGTAAATGAAAAGGCAAAAGCGGGTTATACTACAGGTTATGCCGATCCTGAATATATTGGTGAACTGCCGGTATTCTCGCTTCCTTTTCTTTCGGAGAACAGGAAATACAGAACTTTCCAGCTCAAAGGCGATTCAATGCTTCCGATTCCTGACGGTTCATGGGTTACAGGTGAATTTCTTCAGGACTGGAATAATATTGTCAGCGGTAAAGCATATATAGTATTTACACTTGACGACGGCATAGTGTTTAAGATTGTAGAGAATAAAATTGCTGAAACTGGCAAGCTGATTCTTTATTCACTTAATCCTCTATACAACCCTTATGAGGTTCATGTTAGCGAGGTAAAAGAAATATGGACATTTGTAAATTATATAAGCAGCGAACTTCCAGAACCGTTTGTTCCCGAAAAACAGCTTTTGCAGACTGTAGCGAAAATGAAACATGACCTTCAGCAATTAAAGGCCCGACTTGGAACAGAAATAATTGATGTTGACGAAATAAAAGAATGAGAAATTAACATTGTCACTCGTCAACCAGACAATTATTAAGGAAATCGTTCAATGGTTTCATTGCAAGGAAACCATTGAATACCGTATCGAAAAAAGCAGTACTTGTTACTTCCTTATCAGTAAAAATACGGTCGGCCAGAAAGCTCTTATATTTAAGAAGTTCGAGATAGGGATGGTTTGAATCATAACCTTTTGGAGCACTCTTGAGTTTCTCTCCTTCAATTTCTCTGAAGAATCGTTTAAAGTTTTTATTTTCAATAATTTCAACGAACTTTTCTGGTTCCTGGTCAATTCTTTCTCTTATAGCTGTAAGCCATTGGATATCTGGTATATATGCACCTCCGCTAATCATACTCTGAGATGGTTCTATGTGAAGATAATAGCCTGCATATCTGTGCATATTTTTTCTGCCGCCTTTAATAATAAGTGCACCAAAATTAGTTTTATATGGCGATTTGTCGTTTGAAAACCTTATATCACGGTTTATTCTGAAAATGCATGATTTTGCTTCAAGGCCGCGTAATGGATGCTCATACAAAGCCAGTTTGTCAATAAGAGCCTGAACAAAATCCTCAAAATTTGTTCTTGCATTTAAATATTCTTGCTTATTCGCAATGAACCATTCTCTGTTGTTATTATACGAAAGGCTGTCGAGGAATTCTATTACTGATTGTTTAATGATCAACATAATCCATGTTTATATTATGCAATTTTAATAATATTTTGTCAATCGGTACCATTCTTCCGGTGCTGACGCCATGGAACTGATTTTACCTTGTGCGCCGTAACGAAGTGAAGGCGTAAGTTAACCCGGCGGAGCTGTACGGAAATTCCTTATAGATTCCTATAATTAATATTATGTTAAATACAGCTTTATATATCTAATTGTAAAAATTAAATTAAATAATTATTCACAAAATACATAACTTCTCCCCTTTTAAAATATACAAAAACGCAGTTGTGGAGCAACTGCGTTTTTGTATATAAATAATAAGTGAATTTCTTTTACATACTTTCAAGTTTCTTTACAACTTCCTGATATTTTGCTTCATATTCTGGATAAACAGTTCTGAGTCTGAAATAAAGTTCTTTCAAATTTCTTAATGAATCTGGATCATCTTTTTTAATAGTTGCAGCTTTTTCGAAATATGGAATTGCCTGTACAAATACTTTATTTGCTTCATTAATTGCCTTATTGTATTCATTTACATCCATTATTTCGTTTGCTTTCTGGAACATAGCTACTGCTTTGTTGTAATAACAAACTCCAAGATTAAATTGGGTGTTATATTCATCTCCTTTAAGTTCAATTGATTTCTTAAGGCTCTCGATAGCTTCGTCATATTTCTCCTGCTTCATATATAGTACACCTTCGGCCCAGAATAACGTGTAGTCATTGGGGTTTTTAGCTTTAGTCATGTTAAGATATAAAAAAGCCTCATCGATTTTGTCGTTTGTCATATAAAAATCAATGAGATTTAGCATAACATCCTGGTTATCAGGGAATGTCTCAACAGCCTTTTTAAGTATTGCTTCGGCATTAGCCATATCCTTTAATTCCTTATAACAATTATATATCAATAAATAAGGTGTTGTACCTTCATATTTCATGTCGGCACATTTCTGGAAATATTGAATTGCCTTATCATAAAGTTTTGCATTAAATGCAGCAAGTCCGGCATTAAAGTATATACCTGTGTCGATCACTCCAATATAAAGATCGCTCGTAGCTAATTTAATGTTACTTTCAAATGATTTTAAAGCGCCTTCATAATCCTTTGCTTCAAATCTCTGAACTCCTTGTGTAATAAAATCGTTGCCTAACTGAACATAAGTATTATTCAGTTTTAATTGTTTCTCGATACTTCCTTTTGTATCAAGTTCAAGAGCTTTCTCATAGGCTGCAAGTGCTTCTAGCAATGGATCTTCATAAAACGATTTGAATTTTGGATTATCGCTTCTGAAAACTTCTTGTGCAAGCCTTCCTTTTGCAACCCATGTCCTTGGATTATCTTTTGATTTTTCATTAACCAGTGCCTGGTCAAGTGCTTCTTTAGCTTTGTCAAGCATTCCCTGGTCAATATAACTTAGAGCAGCGTTTACTTTTCCCATCTGGGCAAAAGCACCACAAGTAATTGATATTGCAATAATTATACTAAATAATTTTTTCATGGTAAAACTTTTAATGTAAAAAATCTGTTCAAATTTATAACTTTACTTAATAATTATCAAATTCTTTGCCAATTTCGTTTTCTTTTTGTTTGTCTTCTTCAGAACTATTATTTCCATCTTCCCTATTTTCTCCATTTTCTCCATTTATCTCCACACAAGCTACTGAAGCAATTGAGTCGTTCTCTTTCAGATTTATCAGCTTTACTCCCTGGGTTGTTCTACCCATAAGTCTTATACTTGAAACAGGTATTCTTACAATATTACCTGCTTGCGTAATTATCATGAGGTCATCATTATCAGTAACATCTTTTAGTGCAACAAGGTAACCGGTTTTTTCAGTAATATTTAATGTTTTAACACCTTTACCTCCACGGTTTGTAATTCTATAATTATCAATGCTGGTTCGTTTTCCATAGCCTTTCTCAGAAACAACCAGTATATCTTTTTGTTTTTCCTCAATGGTAATCATTCCAATTACGGCATCTTTTTCCGAGGCTAATTTTATTCCAATGACACCTGACGCAGTCCTTCCCATAGGTCTGACGCTTTTCTCATGAAATCTTATTGCACGTCCAGATCTTACTGCAAGCATTATTTCATGATTGCCGTTTGTGAGTCGTGCTTCAATAAGTTCATCTCCTTCTCTTATTGTAATTGCATTTAAGCCATTACTTCTTGGTCTGGAATACGATTCAAGCGATGTCTTTTTTAAAATACCCTTTGTAGTGCACAGAACAATATGATTGTTTTTAATGTAGTTTTCATCATCGAGATTTTTCACATTGATGAAAGCTTTTACACAATCGTCAGATTCAATATTGATAAGGTTTTGAATTGCTCTTCCTTTCGATGTTTTAGTTCCTTCTGGTATATTATAAACTTTGAGCCAATAGCATTTCCCCTTTTTCGTAAAAAATAACATGGTATTATGCATTGTTGCTATATAAAGGTATTCTACAAAATCTTCATCTCTCGTTAAACTTCCTTTTGAGCCTGTACCTCCCCTGTTTTGTCTTTTGAATTCCGAAAGTGGGGTTCTTTTTATATATCCGAGATGAGATATTGTGATTACCATTTCTTCATCGGAATAAAAGTCTTCAGGATTAAACTCTTCGGCATCCGGGATAATTTCTGTACGGCGTTTATCACCATATTTCTCTTTGATTTCCGATAATTCATTCTTTATTATCTTCATCTGAAGTTCATAGCTATCCAATACTTTATTAAAATAGTCTATTTGTTTAATTGTTTCATTATATTCATCCCTTAATTTACTTTGTTCAAGTCCGGTTAGCTGCCTCAAACGCATATCTACAATTGCTCTTGCCTGTACTTCCGAAAGTGAAAATCTTTCCATAAGTCTTTCCCTTGCCTCATCAGGATTTTGTGAACTTTTAATTATTGCAATCACCTCGTCTATATTATCACTGGCAATTATAAGGCCTTCAAGAATATGTGCTCTTTTTTCGGCCTGATCAAGGTCAAATTGTGTTCGTCTGATTATTATTTCATGTCGGTGTTTTGCATAATTTTCAATAAGTTCCTTCAGATTAAGGAGCTTCGGCCGTCCTTTAACAAGAGCAATATTATTAACATTAAATGTTGTCTGTAACTGCGTATATTTATAAAGATTGTTTAGGACAACCTGAGCAGAGGTAGCATCTTTTTTCAATATTATTACTATTCTCATACCGTTTCGATCGGATTCATCATTAATATAAGATATCCCCTCTATTTTATGTTCATTAATTAAATCGGCAATTCTTTTTATCATCTCGGCCTTATTCACCATGAAAGGAATTTCATTTACTACGATGCATTCCCTTCCCGAATGAGTATGTTCGATTTCAGTTTTTGCTCTTACAATTATTCTACCTCTTCCTGTTTCATAAGCATCTCTAATTCCCTGTTCACCATAAATAATTCCGCCTGTCGGGAAGTCAGGTCCTTTGACAAACTTAAGTAATTCTGCAGTGGTAATATCTTTGTTATCAATATAGGCAATTATCGCGTCAACAATTTCTGATAAGTTATGAGGTGGCATGTTTGTAGCCATACCTACTGCTATACCGGAAGCGCCATTTATAAGAAGGTTGGGGATTTTTGACGGCAATACTAATGGTTCCTGGAGAGAATCGTCAAAATTAAGCTGAAAATCTACTGTGTTTTTTTCAATATCAAATAGCATCTCTTCAGCAATTTTTTGAAGTCTGGCTTCAGTATATCTCATAGCGGCAGGACTGTCACCGTCAATTGACCCGAAGTTTCCCTGTCCGTCAATCAATGGATACCTCAGTGACCAATCCTGAGCCATTCTCACCATTGCTTCATATACAGATGAATCACCATGGGGATGATATTTCCCGAGCACCTCTCCCACTATTCTCGCCGATTTTTTATAAGGTCTGTTAGCCAGCAACCCTAATTCCCACATTCCATAAAGGACTCTGCGATGTACAGGCTTAAGCCCATCTCTAACATCGGGTAAAGCTCTTGAAACTATAACTGACATTGAATAATCAATGTAGGCCGACTTCATTTCTTCCTCAATATTTACTTTTAAAAGTCGTTCCCTTTCCATTTTTACATATTGTTTATTATTAAATTATAAAATTCCGTTTTTATTAATAAAATCAAAGTGCCAAAATAGTGAATATTTGACTATTTTTGAGAAATAAAAGATTTGATTTTTATTTTCAATCATTACTTTTAAAAAAGGCATAAATATTGACATATTATATATTACTAAAAAATAAAACTATATTTTAAATATTTTATATAATTTATGACAAAGTGTCATGTTTATAAATAAAAAGAAAATAATTTAAAAACAAAGAGGATAATATGGATTCACAGTTTTCACAGAAAGTTAAAGACATATTGACATATAGCAAAGAAGAGGCTATAAGGTTAGGTAATAATCATATAAGTCCTGAACATCTTTTTCTTGGAATACTAAGAGATAGCAAAAGTTTGGCTACCAACATACTTACAAATTCAGGCGTTGATTTGCTTGTGCTTAAGGGAAGCATTGAAAAAAGTATAAGGGTTGATAATTCTACACCGGTTACTGATATTACAGCTATACCTTTATTAAAAAGCACTGAAAGGATTTTAAGGCTTGTTTATCTTGAAGCTAAGTCGCTTAAAAGTTCAACTATTGAATCAGAGCATCTTTTGCTTGCAATTTTGAAGGACGAAAATGCCCTTGTTACCAGATTGCTTGCAGAGATGGATGTTGATTATAATTCGGTAAGGAGATATATTGAAAATGAAGGACCTCAGGCAAAAGCTGACTTTCCTAGAGATGAGGATGATGAAGGGATGAGTTACGGCGTTCCGGGAAGAGGTCAGTCAGGATCATCGTCTGGGAAGCCATCCTCTGAAACTCCGGTACTTGATAATTTTGGAATAGATCTTACAAAAGCTGCCGAAGAAGGCAGGCTTGATCCTATTGTAGGAAGAGAGAAAGAAATAGAGAGGTTAGCACAAATACTTTCACGCAGAAAGAAGAATAATCCGGTTCTTATTGGTGAACCCGGTGTTGGAAAATCGGCCATTGCTGAAGGGCTTGCTTTGAGAATTGTAAAAAAGAATGTTTCGAGAGTACTTTTTAATAAAAGAGTCGTTGCTCTTGACCTTGCATCAATAGTGGCTGGGACAAAGTACAGAGGCCAATTTGAAGAAAGGATGAAAGCAATTCTTAATGAATTATCTAAGAATGACAATATAATCCTATTCATCGACGAAATTCATACTATTGTTGGTGCCGGCGGTGCAACAGGTTCTCTCGATGCTGCAAACATGCTCAAACCGGCTCTGGCAAGAGGCGAAATACAATGTATAGGCGCTACAACCCTTGATGAATATAGAGAGCATATTGAAAAAGACGGTGCTCTTGAACGAAGATTCCAGAAGGTACTTGTCGAACCAACATCAATTGAGGAAACAATTCATATCCTTCACAATATAAAAGAACGATATGAAGAACATCATAATGTTACATATACCGACGAAGCCATAGATGCGTGTGTCAAGCTTACAAACAGGTACATAAGCGACAGGTATCTTCCTGATAAAGCTATTGATGCACTCGATGAAGCCGGCTCACGGGTTCATATATCAAATATCGTTGTCCCTGAACGGATTCTTGAGCTTGAAAAACAACTCGAAGAAATAAAGAAAGAAAAAACAGCTGCAGTAAAGAATCAGAATTTTGAAAAAGCAGCAAGCTTCAGAGATAAGGAGAAAGATTTGCTTGAACTTATCGAGCAGGAAAAAAAGAAATGGGAAAAAGAACTTGCTCTTAATAGAAAAGTTGTGGATGCAGATAAAGTGGCAGAAGTAGTTGCCATGATGACAGGAGTCCCCGTACAAAGGATTGCACAAACTGAAGGCACTCGACTTCTTAATATGGCCGACGAACTTAAACAAAGCATTGTAGGCCAGGATGAAGCTATTGCCAAAGTTGTTAAGGCAATACAACGCAACAGAGCCGGACTTAAAGATCCAAATAAACCCATAGGTACTTTTATATTCCTTGGTCCAACAGGCGTTGGAAAAACTCAACTTGCAAAAGTGCTTGCATCATTCCTGTTTGACTCTGCCGAAAATTTAATTAGAATTGACATGAGCGAATATATGGAGAAATTCTCTGTATCGCGGCTTGTAGGAGCACCTCCAGGATATGTAGGTTATGAAGAAGGTGGTCAACTTACTGAAAAAGTAAGAAGGAGACCTTATTCTGTCGTACTTCTGGATGAGATCGAGAAAGCACATCCTGATGTCTATCATATTCTCCTTCAGGTACTTGATGAAGGACAGCTTACCGATAGCCTTGGAAGACGTGTTGATTTCAGAAATACAATAGTAATTCTGACCTCCAACATAGGTACGAGGCAGATTTCAGAATTCGGACACGGAGTCGGCTTTGATACCGCGGCTAAAAAGGCCTCAAAGGATGAACAAACAAAGAGTATTTTGCAAAAAGCTTTACAGAAAACATTTGCACCTGAATTTCTCAACAGAATTGACGATATAGTTATTTTCAATCCGCTTGAGAAAAAAGACATTGATAAAATTATTGATATTGAACTGAAAGGTCTTTATGAAAGAGTTAAGGCCCTGGGTTATGAACTCAGGATTTCCAAAGCTGCGAAAGACTTTATTGCCGAAAAAGGATTCGATGAAAATTTCGGTGCAAGGCCTTTGAAAAGAGCAATCCAAAAATATCTGGAAGATCCTATGGCTGAAGTAATGATAAAAGCTAAACTCACTGAAGGAGATTATGTAAATGTCGGATTAAACAAGGCAAAAAATGAGATAAAAATCAATATCCGGAATAAAAAGAAAGAACAAAGTAAACTTGTGGAACCTTCACAAAGTTAATCAATTTCCGGAGTTTGATGTCCACATTTCATAAGGTATTCCATAAAGATCGAATTCTGCAGCAGAAGTGATTTTTACGTTATAGAATAATCCCGGATGTAAATCATATTTATTTGCAATTAAAACTTCCTGATCTACATCCGGGCTGTCATATTCTGTTCTGCCAATAAAATACCCTCCTTCGCTCCTATCTATCAGCACCTTGAAAGTACTGCCTACTTTGAGCATATTCTTTTTCAAAGATATTTTCTGTTGTATTTCCATTATTTCTGAAGCTCTTGCTTCTTTTTCCTCATCCGATATATCATCAGAATAGTTAATTCCGGCATAAGTCCCCTCTTCATGTGAATATTTGAATACTCCAAGACGATCAAACTGGAACTCTTTTACGAAATCTCTCAGAGCAATGAAATCTTCCCTTGTTTCACCTGGATGTCCTGTTATCAGCGTTGTACGTATTGCTGCATCGGGCATTATTTCCTTTATCCGGGTAATAAGTTTTTCAACATGACTTCTTGAATAACCTCGTTTCATTTTTTTTAGCATCCTGTCTGTTATATGCTGTAATGGAATGTCAATATATTTGCATATTTTATTGATTTCTTTAATGTTATCTATAAGCGACTCAGAGAGTCCATTTGGATATAGATATTGTAGTCTTATCCATTCGAAAGAATTTTCAGATGCAATCTTTTTTATAAGTGTACCAAGCATTCTTTTTTTGTAAATATCTATGCCATAATAATTTAAGTCTTGGGCCACAAGAATTAGTTCTTTTACCCCTTTTTTCTCAAGAACAGATGCCTCCCGAAGAATGGTCTCAATACTTTTTGATATGTGCTTACCTCGTATACATGGAATGGAACAGAATGCACAGGAACGATTACACCCGTCAGATATTTTAAGATATGCATAATGGGCGGGACCAGTAAGGATGCGGTCGATAAGTAAATCTTCTTTAATCCTGCCTCCTAACTCACTTAACAAGGGTTTAAAACAGTTTACCCCAAAGAACCGGTCGACTTCAGGTATTTCTTTTTTCAATTCATCTGGATATTTCTGTGAGAGACATCCGATAACATATAACCTGTTAATCAGTCCTCTTTTTTTTGCATCTGCAAATTTCAGAATCATATCGATGCTTTCTTCTCTTGCATCGTTAATAAAACCACAAGTATTTATAATAACAGTATCAGATGATGTTTCATAATCATCATGAGTAATAACGTATCCGGCTGATTGTAGTTGTTTAAGGAGAATTTCGGAATCGACGATGTTCTTTGGACAACCCATAGTAACAACGTTTACTTTTTTTGATTCCATAAGGTTTAATGAATAAGGTAAAGAACAAAAAAACTCATGAGAAGAGTGAGTCAACAAATTCGTGACGATCAAAAATCTGTAAATCTTCAATTTTTTCGCCAGTACCAATATATTTAACGGGTATCTTAAGCTGGTCGGAGATTCCTAGCACTACACCTCCTTTTGCAGTCCCATCTAATTTTGTAACTGCCAGTGCTGTAATTCCTGTGAATGAAGTGAATTGTTTTGCCTGTTCAAATGCATTTTGTCCGGTTGACCCATCCAATACAAGCAGCACTTCATGGGGCGCATCAGGCATGAGTTTTTCAAGAACTCGTCTTATTTTGGCAAGTTCGTTCATTAGATTGATTTTATTATGAAGTCGACCTGCTGTGTCAATAATTACAACATCGGTTCCTGAGGCAATTGCTGATTTAAGCGTATCGTATGCCACTGAGGCAGGGTCAGAGCCCATCTGCTGCTTTATAATTGGCACTTCGGCTCTATTAGCCCATATTGTCAATTGTTCAATGGCTGCGGCTCGAAATGTATCGGCAGCGCCAAGTAAAACTTTCTTACCGGCATTTTTATAATGCCATGCAAGCTTTCCTATTGTAGTTGTTTTACCCGAGCCATTAACTCCAACTACAAGAATCACATAAGGTTTTGCTGGGAGCGGAGATGTAAAGTCGGAGCCTTGTGTTATTTTATTTTCTTCAAGTAGAGAAGCAATTTCTTCTCTTAGTATATTATTCAGTTCAATAGTATTCAGATATTTTTCTCTGGCAACTCTTTTTTTGATCCGATTAATAATTCTTAGCGTTGTTTCAACTCCCACATCAGATAAAATAAGAATTTCCTCGAGGTTATCAAGTACCTCGTCATCAATGCTTGACTTTCCCACAACCGCTCTTGTAATTTTAGTAAAGAAACTTTCACGGGTTTTCTCAAGTCCTTTTCTCAGATTTTCTTTTTCCGATTTATCAAAAAATCCTAATAATGACATTCAATAATCAATATGATATTTTAAACGATAAAAAAAGCCCTCTTCGTAAGGAAGAAAGCTTTCCCAAATATTAAGATAAACAATTAATTCTTATTGAAGAAATCTTTTACGTGATCGTTATGAACGATTGCCTCTTTAAAAATATAAGCGCCGGTTTTTTCCGACTTAACCATTTTTATGCACTTGGTAAAATTTCTTCCCACTCCGGTCTTCAATGATGCAATAACTTTCTTTGCCATAATGAAGTATTATTTTATTTCTTTATGAATAGTATGTCTTTTAAGAATAGGATTATATTTCCTTCTTTCAATGCGGTCGGGTGTATTCTTTTTGTTTTTAGTGGTTATATACCTGGACGTGCCTGGTAAACCACTTTCTTTGTGCTCAGTACATTCAAGAATGATCTGTTGCCTGTTCCCTTTAGATTTCTTCGACATTTTTTTATTTATTAATCTTAAGTACTAATCCTTTTTCTTTTGCCTCTTTCAGAGCTTCTGAAATTCCCTTTTTATCGATAAGACGCATGCCTGCAGCCGATACTCTAAGTTTAATCCATCTATTCTCCTCCGGAATAAAATATTTTTTCTCAAAAAGATTTGGATAAAATTTTCTATTCGTTCTTCTCTTTGAATGGGAAACATTATTTCCTTTCAATGCCTTTTTGCCTGTTATCTGACAAACACGTGCCATTATCCTTTATTTATAAATTTTTTGACTTAAAATTTGTTTTGTATAATTGAAGTGCAAATTTCATCATTTTTATTTTATTATACAAATAATTAAATAATTTTTTAATTAAGTTTTGATCAAATCAGCTGTTTATAATTCTAAGACGTAATAAATTAAGGGCAGAAAGAGAGAATCTTGTTATATTTATCATTCTATCGTTTGTAAACTGAAATTTTTCAGAAGTAATTTTTTCAGGTGTTGCCACAGCAATCCATACAGTTCCAACAGGCTTATCCGTAGTCCCTCCATCAGGGCCAGCTATTCCGGTAGTTGCAACGGCATAATTGCATTCAAAGAGCTCGAGTACCCCTTGTGCCATTTCTTCAGCAGTTTCACGGCTTACTGCCCCAAAATTTTCAATTGTTGATTCTCTTACATTCAGTAAATTTATTTTTACAGTGTTATCATAAGCTATTACTGAACCTTTATAATAAGCAGAACTACCCGGAATACTTGTAATCATCTGGGCAATTCTTCCTCCTGTACAACTTTCTGCTGTACATAAGGTATGACCTTTTTTCTTTAAAAGTTTTCCTACCGCCTCTTCGAGCTGTTCCTCATCTTCTCCATAAATATATTCAGGGATTATATTATAAAGTTTTTTAACTTGTTCTTCTATCTCTTTTTCAAGTTTTGATTTATCATTGCCTGATCCCGTAAGACGAAGTTTTATTATTCCAAATGAAGGTAAATATGCAAGTTTAATATTTGCCGGAAGCTCTGCCTCAAACCCTTCAAGTAATTCAGCCATCTTTGCTTCATACGTTCCATAAGTCATTATATTTTTGTGTATTATAATTCTTGAGCTGAATCTTTTCTTAAGTTCAGGAATCACATGTTCATTCATTATATATTTCATCTCAAAAGGAACACCTGGCATAAATACGAAAATCGTGCCTTCTTTTTCAAACCACATTCCCGGTGCTGTGCCGGCTTTATTAATCAGGACTTTGCATGAGGCCGGTACGTCAGCCTGACTGCGGAATTTCTCGTTCATCTGGAAATTTCGACACTGCGCCATAAATTCAATCATTGACAGGACTTCCATATTAGTTGCCAGACCAGTATCAAAAAACTCACATACAGTCTGCTTTGTAATATCATCGCTGGTTGGTCCAAGACCACCTGTAACCAATACCACATCCGATTTGCCTATTACTTCGTAAAGTGCTTTAAGAATATTTTCACGCCTATCGGGTATTATTGTGATCTGGCAAATGTCAAAACCTATCTTGCTTAATTCGGCACCAATCCATGCAGCATTTGTATTTACCGTCTGGCCTATAAGAAGCTCATCTCCGATATTTATTATCTGGGCATTCATCTTACCATTTTATTATATTAGGGAAAAATGTTTTTAAAATTAAAAATATTTGTCGGGAAATACGTTCCTCCTTCGTTACCTCCTTTGCTAATTCCTGTATTAAAGCTTGGGAGGGTAAGAGCGGGAAACGGGATTCGAACCCGCGACCCTCAGCTTGGGAAGCTGATGCTCTACCAACTGAGCTATTCCCGCAATTTGAATTGTTTCCGTAACAAAATTAAAAAATTATGTTTTTTTATTTTAAACCCGATAAAAAATTCCTCTTTGTTGCAAAAATCCATAATCTTCCATTAACAATACTCCATTGAACATTTCCTTTGAGCCTCCCATGGGACTCGAACCCACGACCTGCTCATTACGAGTGAGCTGCTCTACCGCTGAGCTAAGGAGGCTTGAGAGGCCCAAATATAGAAAATTATTCCACTCTTTCCAGTCTGTTTAATAATGGCGGATGGGAATAATGAAAGAATACGTATAAAGGATGCGGAACCATATTGTCTAAATTTTTAAGCGACAACTTTTTAAGTGCTGATGCAAGTATCTTACCGTCATAATTTTCTTTTACAAACCTGTCGGCCTCATATTCGCATTTTCTCGAGATATAGTTAGAAAAGAGACCGATAACAAGTGCAACCGGGCTATAGAGAATTCCGAAAACAACAAGACCAATATGAAAACTTGAATCTTCAACTCTTAAGGCTTTTGAAAACTGAGGATTGTCAACTACAAAAGAGAATAAAAACAACATAAGTCCGGTTACAATTATTGATATTATAATACTCCATAAAACATGTTTCTTTCTGTAGTGACCTATTTCATGAGCAAGAACTGCAACTATTTCCTCTTCTGAAAGTTCCTTAATTAATGTATCGTATAAGACTATTCTAATCCTTGACCCCAGACCTGAAAAATATGCATTTGCTCTGGTACTTCGTTTTGAGCCATCTATTACATAAATATTTTTCAGTTTGAAGCCTGTTTTGTTGGCAAAGTTTTCAATTTTATCACGCAGAGAACCGGCTTCAAGAGGAGCTTGTTTATTGAAAAGAGGTACAATTAGTTCAGAATAGAAAAGATTTATAAAGATTGTAAATATTGTTATAAGTATCCATGCATAAATCCAGAACATTTTACCTGTTTTATAATAAACCCAAGTGATAAGGGCAAGAACAGGTGCACCGATTACTAAAGCCAGCAGCCATGATTTCAAATGATCGGTAATAAATGTTTTGTAAGACATTGTATTTAAGCCATATTTTTTCTCAATGATAAAATTATCATACCAGTTGAATGGTAAATTAATAATGTCTAATGCCAGACCTATTATTCCGAAAAAAAATAGTGACATATAAACAGGTTGTATTGTTATAATTCTCACAAATCTGTCTAATAATGCAAAACCACCAGTAGCTATCATAACAAGCAAAAGGATAATATTAAGTGTTGACGACCAAAATGAAAGTTTACTGCTGTCACGGTTATAAAATTGGATTTTACGGTATTCTTTTTCGTCACATACTCCTTTTAGCTGCAATGGAACTTTGGGTGACCACATTTTCATGTTAAGGTAACTAAGATAGCTTTCAGTAATATACCCAGCTAATGGTATAAGCATTAGAAGTATATAGACTGCATTTTGCATATAATGTTAGAAAATAATAAAAATAAAAATAAAAATAAGAAATAAAAAAAAGCAGGACGCCTTTTTAAAATGATTATGTGGAATTAATATGTCTCGCTGCATTTCCTCGTGCTGAAAGGATAGGCGTCCTGCGATGGTGTAAAGATAATAAAAAATATTTTATGTTAGCATACCTCCACAAATATTTATTACTTGGCCTGTGATATAAGATGACAGATCCGATGCAAGAAACAATGCTGCAGAAGCTACATCCCATGGTGTTCCACCGCGCTTAAGAGGTATCTTCTCAATCCACTCTCTTTTGACATTATCAGGAAGATTACTGGTCATATCGGTAATAATGAAACCCGGCGCCAGAGCATTGCATCGGATATTCCGGGAGCCCAGTTCTTTTGCAATGCTTTTAGTAAATCCAATTATTCCGGCTTTTGAGGCTGAGTAATTACTCTGGCCTGCATTACCGGAAACACCGACAACAGAACTTATATTTACTATTGAACCGCCTTTTTGTTTAATCATCGGCATAATTACAGCTTTTGTAAGGTTGAAGACCGACTTTAGATTAACCTGCATTACCATATCCCACTGTTCTTCAGTCATTCTCATGAGCAACGAATCGCGTGTTATTCCGGCATTATTGACAAGAATATCAACTTTACCGAAATCTTTCACTATCCCGTCGACAGATTTCTGAGATTCTGCGAAACTGGCTACATTGAATACATAACCTTTGACTTTTACTCCGGTGGATTCTATTTCCTTTACGGCTGTTTTGAATTCATCGTCATCGGCTATGTTGGTAATTGCAATATCTGCACCTTCCTGTCCGAACCTTAGAGCAATTGCTTTTCCAATTCCACGTGATGCTCCGGTTACGAGAGCTGTTTTTCCTTCAAGAAGCTTCATGGTTTCAATTTTTTGCAAATATATATTATTTAGTCAGTAATTTAATACTCTAAGCACAGTAGTTCCGATTTCTGCAGGTGATTCCACCACGTGGATGCCGCTTTGATTTATTATTTCCATTATCGTTTTTACAACTATCGGCTCAGCAGCCTGACGCAACGCAAATCATGAATAAAAGCCGTGATCTGAGTCTCGTGGGTTCTATGAGTGCAACAATAAACCTCTCCATCACGGAGAAAAACGGAGCTGTACGCAACAGAACGATTGCAATGACAACCAAAAGCTTTGATAACGACCTTGAAAAAAGAGTTATTAAATTCATCGAACCAGCCGACGTCAGGGGAACAGCTATGCTTATTATTGATAATAAGAATATTGCTGATGAAATGTGGATATATCTTCCGGCATTGAAGAAAACCAGAAGAATCGTCTCATCTGAAAAGGGAAAGAGTTTTATGAACTCCGAGTTCTCGAATGCCGATATGAGCTCTCCAACTCTCTCGGATTTCACAAACAGGCACACCGAAGAATCAGGTAAAAACAACCTGTGGATAATCGAAAGCATACCTGTGAATGAAGATAAAGCCGATGAATATGGTTATTCAAAGAAGGTAAGCTATATCAGCATGAACAATTACCAGATACAGAAGATGGAATTCTATAATTTTGATGATGAGCTGTTCAAGACGATAGAAATAAAGAGCGTCCATGAGACTGCCGATGATAAATATATGATTAAGAATATGGTTGCATATAACTTCTGACAAACCGTAAATCAGAGGTACTTTTCAGCAATATCAGGGAAAATGTAAGCGTTGATGACTCCTTCTTCACAATACAGAATCTGGAAAGGTAATAAGGCTACCGGCAACCGGTTGATCATCGTTTAGATAAGTTTCTTATTTTTGTTGTAAGAGAGAATAAGAAACATGTTAAGAACAGGCAAAACTATTTGTGCTCCTGCTACCGGAATAGGTGGCGCTATCGCGGTCATAAGGATTAGCGGACCACGGAGTATCGGTATTTGTGATAAGATATTCTTCCCATCCGAACGCAATGTAAGGCTATCTGAACAGAAGGGTTATTCAGTAGTTCATGGTGAGATCCGTTCCGGAGAAGAAATCATTGATGATGTTCTGGTAAGCATTTTTCGTGAGCCTCACTCCTACACCGGTGAGGATTCAGTTGAGATATCATGCCATGCTTCATCATATATCGTAAAAAGGATTATTGAATTGCTTATCCGTAACGGGGCTGTCTCTGCCCGTCCGGGCGAGTTTACGATGCGTGCTTTTATGAACGGAAAGATGGATTTATCGCAGGCTGAGGCAGTGGCTGATTTAGTGGCTTCTTCTTCCAGCGCATCTCATAAACTTGCTATCAATCAGATGCGCGGCGGCTTTTCAGAAAAGATAGCTCACCTGAGGCAGGAACTTCTTCATTTCGCATCGCTTATCGAGTTGGAACTCGATTTTGGGGAAGAAGATGTCGAGTTTGCCGATAGAAACGAACTTTTGAAGATTGTCAAAAAAGTAAAAAAGATGTCGGAGAAGCTCGCTTCTTCATTTACTCTGGGAAACGCAATCAAAAAAGGAGTGCCCGTTGCTATTGTGGGGAAACCAAATTCGGGTAAGTCAACATTGCTAAATGCCCTACTGATGGAAGAAAAGGCAATTGTATCGGAAATACCGGGCACGACAAGAGATGTTATTGAAGATACTATAGTGATCGACGGCGTGGAATACAGATTTATAGATACTGCAGGTTTACGCGAGACAACCGATATCCTCGAGACGCTCGGGATTAAGAAAACTCATGAAAAAATCGAACAGGCAAGGGTTATTCTTCTTGTTGATGAAATAGCCGACTTACCGGAAATAATAAACAAGCGAATCGATAATTTACGCGATATGATTCACGGGGCGGATAAAAAGCTGATAATATTGATAAATAAAATTGATACAAAGCCGGATGATTTCAGGAAAGAACTGAGAAAAGAAATCCGATGTGAAAAAAATGAAACCCTCCTTTTTATATCGGCAAAAAATAAGATTGGGCTTGAAGAATTAAAGGCGAAGCTCGGGGAAGTGATTGAAAAGGAAAGGTTGAACTCAGAAGATGTAATAATTACAAATATAAGGCATTATGAAGCACTTACGAAAGTGTCAGAAAGTCTTGGGCGTGTTGAAGAAGGTTTAAAATCAGGCATCCCTGAAGATTTGATTGCAATAGATATAAGGCAGGCGATACATTATCTCGGAGAGATAACAGGGGAAATAACCACTGATGAGATACTCGAGAATATTTTTAAGAACTTTTGTATAGGGAAGTAGCACCCTGTCAAAATTGCGAATTTTAACCAGAGATTGTGTAAAATTCCGATAAATCGGAAAAGTGCAAGGTTTGCAAAAAAGTGATTTTAATTCACCACGTGTTACACGGGTTCGCACGGAAGATTCAGAATTGAAAATCCGTGTAAATCGGTGTTAATCAGCGGTAATTTCATCAACGGCAATCCACCAGCTATTATTTTACCTGATTAATCCCGAAATTATAAAAATAATATGCATCATAATTTAAGCCTGACTCTCCCCATGACCATGAACATTATACCTGCCTAAGGCTTATTCTTTGCCGCTTATCAATAACTCTATTAATTTGCTCAGAGGTTAACGTTTGATAATTACAATATCATGATGCAGAAGGTCGAAGGCTTACTAACAAAATCCTGGACTTTATTATACAGGGATTACAATTTCCCCACATGATAACATATAATGTCATTATGCCCGGAATTACACCTTTTTAAGTATCTTGGCTAATTCCTGAATCTCATTTCTGAGTTCATTCAATAAGCGATTATTTTGGTCTGCAAAGCGTGCTGTAACATATTGGGCATATAATTCCATATTACCCTCAACATTTTTTGCTCCAGTGTCCTTTAAGAATTCATCCCTGAATTCATTAAACCTGTTGTGTGATCCGATAAATGCCATAATTTCTGAGTTTATCTGTTAAACAATATTAATAATTCAACTACTTTCATCAATATTAATCAAAATAATAATAATTGCTATTAATACAATATAACAAAATCACTAAAGTATTTAATATGAATAAATGTAAAAGACTAACTTTCAGCGTGAATGTCTGACCAAAAACTTGATTTTATCATTCCCTTATTTTAATTTTGATAAACAAATAAAATAATATGTCGCATGATCAATGAAGAACTAATTTAATATCTTTCCCATAATCAAAGTAGTTTTTTGAATAACATAATCCGGGAGAGCAATATGATTAAAAGACGTAAGTTTTTGCAACAGACAGGTGCAGCAATAGCAGTTGCTTTTAGCTACAATCTTTCGTGCTTCCCGAATCCGGGAACTATATTCAAATCAGGCTTAATCGTAAATTCTGATTCGAAACGAATCTTTATTGGCGGATTCTCACACGAGACGAACACATTCCATCCTTTAAAAACCACCTCATTTCGTTTTTCTAAATCAGATGATCCTAATTTGAATGCATGGAAGGGGTTTGACTATAATATAGTTACAGGAATAAATGCTACTCCACTGGGAGGCGGGCTCATTGAAGAAGCTCCATGTCGCGATGCGATGGACCGTGTTATGGACTCATTGAGTGAAGCAATGCCTGTTGATGCTGTTTTCATGCGTCTTCACGGGGCAATGTATGCAGAAGGAATAGGACATGCGGAAACAGTTCTTATAGGTGAAATTCGTAAACTTATTGGTCCGAATGTGCCAATTGCCTGCACTTTTGACCTTCATGGTAATATCCCTCCGCGAATGGGACAGTATGCGGATATAATGGTCGGGTTAAAAACTGCTCCACACACCGATAGCGGACCTACTGCAGAGCTCGCCGGCAGGATTACGTTCGATACCCTAAGCGGAAAAATTAAACCGGTTTCATACGTACTTCAGATACCGATGATAATTCAGGGAGAGAAAGCAATGACCACTGCTGAACCCTTCGGTTCTCTCGTAGAAGAAGCAAGACGCATTGAACGTGAAGGAATTACAGGATATAAAGAAAGAGTGCTTGCAGCAACTTTATTTGTCGGTTGCGCATGGACAGATGCTCCCGACACTGGCATGTCAGTTGCCGTAACAGCCGATGGATCATTACAGGCTGCACAAGCTGCTGCCCGCTTCCTTGCTAAAAAAATATGGGATAGCCGTTACCTGTTCGATTATGGATGTGAAACCGCCGAGCTCGAAGGAGGTGTTTCTAAGGCTATTAATGCAAAGGAATCAACAGTTTTCCTGACCGACAGCGGCGATAATGTAACTGCAAGCGCCCCCGGAGATCTTCCGATAGTATTGCGTCACCTTGTTGAAAGGAAAGTGAACAGTGCTGTGGTCGCCTGTATTAATGATGCAACCGCAACCAATCGTTGTTTCGAATTAGGCGCAGGCAGCAGGCTTCATCTTTCTATAGGCGCCTCAATTGAAAAACGTTACGGTCCGCCTCTTGAAGCCGATGTAGAGGTGATCAGGCTGATTCAGCAGCCCAGATTGGCAGTGATACAAATAAATGGTATTGAAACAGTTCTTTCAGAAGGACCGTATACATTCAGGGATTTGTCTCAATTTGAATTATGCGGCATTAATCCGCTCGAAAGGAAAATCGTTGTATTAAAAATGGGCTACCTCTATCCCGGGCTGGCTTCAATTGCGCCACGTCATATAATGTTGCTTACTCCTGGCGCAGGAGATATGCGGATTGAAAAACTGAAATATACACGTTTGCGCAGGCCAATTTTTCCACTGGATACTGATACAAAGTTTGATCCATATAATACACTTTAACCTCAAATTGTACAAGATTCCGATAAATCGGAAAAGTGCAAAGTTTGCAAAAAAGTGATTTTTAATTCACCACGTGTTACACGGGTTCGCACGGAAGATTCAGAATTGAAAATCCGTGTAAATCGGTGTTCTCCGTGGTGAATCTTTTTTGGCTTGATGAGGACTTATTTCATGGAACGCTATCCATGCGAATTTTATCAATCTATTGGCGTTCATAATCCATAATAATCTATTCATAGTTTTTATTTCTTTTCTTTGTTATAATTTTTTTTCTTTTCTTTAAAAATAAAAATCTGATTATGGAACAGAAATATATTCAATTTGAAGTGCTTGAAAAATTAATGGTCGGGTTGCTTATGAAAGCCGGCATTTATGAGGAAGATGCAAGGATTGTCACAGAAGTGTTGCTTCAGGCTGACAAATTCGGAATTGACTCTCACGGTGTAAACCGGCTGAAGCCGATATATCTCGACCGAATTAAAGACGGCATACTTAATCCAATAACAAACTTCGAGATTGTAAGAGATGGGCCTACAACAACCGTGATTGATGGTCATAATGGCATGGGCCATGTGATATCATACAAAGCCATGAACCTGACAATAGATAAAGCCCGCAAGTACGGGATGGCCATGACGGCTGTCCGTAACTCAACGCATTACGGCATTGCAGGATATTATGCCCTTATGGCTGTACATGAGGATATGATAGGCATCACAGGCACCAATGCAAGACCTTCCATCGCTCCTACTTTCGGCGTGGAAAATATGCTTGGAACCAATCCTCTTACTTTTGGCATACCAAGCGATGAACCCTTCCCTTTTCTGATCGACTGTGCTACTTCGATTATACAGAGAGGGAAAATAGAGCTATGGGCACGCGAGGGAAAACAAATGCCCAAAGGACTTGTTATTGATGAGAATGGTGAAAGCAAAACAGATCCGCAAGAGGTACTTAAGGACCTTAATGAAGGCCGCGCTGCACTCGCCCCGCTTGGAGGCATAGGAGAAGAGACGGCTGGCTACAAAGGTTATGGCTATGCCACCGTTGTGGAAATTCTTTCCGCAGCTTTGCAACAGGGCTCATTCATGAAGATGCTTATCGGAATGAAAGACGGGGAAAAAGTACCCATTCCTGTCGGCCATTTCTTTATTGCAATCAACATAAGTGCTTTTACCGAACCTGAGAGCTTTAAGAAAACAACAGGCGATATTCTCAGACAACTGAGAGCTTCACGCAAAATGCCGGGACAAAACCGTATTTATACCGCAGGTGAAAAGGAATACTACCGCTGGCTTGAAAGAAAAGACAAAGGCGTGCCTTTCAATAAAGACCTTCTTAAAGAATTTAGAGGACTCTGCAACGAGTATGGTTTCACAGAATATATACATTATTTCGAAGAATAATTGAAATTAATTATGTAATACTTTCCATTTTATAATTTCAAGAAAATAAATATCTTTTTTCAAAAGTGACCGGATAAAAATATCGGATTATTTATATTATATATAAATATACACTCATCTCCTCTTTTGCAAAGATCAGGTTGTCAACGAAATGTGTCATAATTTTAAAAATTAGATCAATTTGATCATATTTATTATGATTCCAAATTTTGTCGGACAATACTGATTTTTTTTATTTTAGCGAGTTATTTAGTTTTTACAACATATTAAAACATGAATGACATATATAAAAAAATTGACAATTTAAAGGAAAATCTTGAATGCGAACTTGATTATAATCTTATTACGCGTGTCATGTATGCAACTGATGCATCTGTATATAAAGAAATGCCTCTATGTGTTATATGGCCCAAAAATTCAGAAGATATAAAACAAGTCTTAAAATTTGTCAGAGAAGAGAAAATTCCATTAATAATGAGAGCAGGTGGGACATCTCTAGCGGGACAGGTTGTAGGTAAAGCGATTATTATGGATGTCTCACGACACATGAATAAAATTCTCGAAGTTAATCCTGATGAAAAATGGGTAAAAGTACAACCAGGAGTCGTATTGGATGAACTCAATTTATTTCTTAAAAAATACGAATTATTTTTTGGGCCGGAAACATCAACTTCAAACCGTTGTAATATAGGTGGAATGGTTGGGAACAATGCATGTGGATCACATTCGCTTATATATGGTTCAACCAGAGATCACACCATCGAGCTGAAAACCATTTTATCTGACGGAAGCGAAGTGATTTTCGGTCCTGTTGAGAAAGATGCTTTCCTTAAGAAATGTGAACTGGTTACTTTCGAAGGAGCCTTATACAGAAATATTAAGGAAATTCTAGATGATCCTGATAACCAAAAAAGTATAATAGAAGAATATCCCGACAAATCTGTTAAAAGGAGAAACACAGGTTATGCTATTGATTATTTACTCGATACTTCTGCTTTCGATAATAATTCCAAAAGGTCGTTTAATTTCTCGAATTTAATAACTGGTTCGGAAGGAACGCTTGCAATAGTTACAGAAATAAAACTCAATCTTGTTCCTTTGCCTCCGTCTAATAAAGCTCTCATTTGCATTCATTTGAAAAAGCGTAATGAAGCATTCAAAGCGAATCTTGTAGCTCTCAGACACAATCCGTCAGCAGTTGAATTGATGGATGACAGGATACTTGAGCTTACAAAAAACAATATAACACAGAATAAAAATAGATTTTTTATTGAAGGGAATCCAGGTGCAATTCTCATAGTCGAATTTATAAGGGAAAGTAAAGAACAGTTAAACACTGACATTAAAAATCTGATAGATGATATGCAAAAATCGGGATACGGTTATCATTTCCCTGTTATTGAAGGCAACGATATTTCAAAAGTTTGGGATTTACGCAAGGCAGGATTGGGAGTATTATCAAATATGAAAGGAGATGCAAAACCGGTTTCCCTTATAGAAGACACGGCTATAAGTGTTGAATCGCTTCCTGATTATATGGAAGATATAGAAAAAATGTTGAAAAAATTCGGTAAAGAATGTGTTTATCATGCCCATATTGGAAGTGGTGAACTTCACCTTCGGCCTGTTCTCAATTTAAAAGATCCTGAGGATGTGACTTTATTCCGTACTATAGGGTTTGAAACTGCTCGACTGGTAAAGAAGTACAGAGGTTCAATGAGTGGAGAGCACGGAGACGGAAGGCTACGAAGTGAGTTTATCCCTATTGTGATAGGAGAACATAATTATCAGCTTCTCAAAAAAATAAAACAATGTTGGGATCCTTTAAATATACTTAATCCGGGTAAGATAACCGAAACTGTGCCTATGAATACTTTCTTAAGATATATACCCGGAAAAGAGACACCGAATATTCAAACCTATTATGATTTTTCATCAACCGACGGTATAGTAAGAGCTGCTGAAAATTGCAATGGATCGGCTGATTGTCGTAAACCAATGGTTTTCGGTGGATTGATGTGTCCAAGTTACAGAGCAACAGGAGACGAAAAAAATACTACCAGAGCAAGAGCAAATATTATAAGAGAATTCCTCTGGCAGGATAGTCCGGATCCATGGGATCATAAAGAGATATATGATATTCTCGACCTGTGTTTATCGTGCAAAGGATGCAAATCGGAATGTCCGTCGAACGTTGACATTGCAAAAATTAAATCCGAATTTCTTCAGCATTGGCAAGACCGTCACGGAGTTTCTCTGCGGACTTTTGTTGTGGCGTATATGCCGTTTTTAACTCGTATTGGAACACTATTTCCTGCTGTTTTCAATTATTTCGTAAAAAACAAATTTACCAGCAATTTTATTAAGCGTAGTATTAATTTTGCAACCCAACGTTCTATTCCTTTATTGTATAAAACAACATTAAGGCGATGGCTTAAAAGGAATCTTAATAAAATAAATCCTGCTAATCCGTCTGGCAAAGTATGTTTTTTTGTTGATGAGTTTACCGACTTGAATGATACTGAAGCTGGAATAAAAGCAGTAAAGCTTCTTACTTCACTAAATTACACGGTCATTACAGTCAATAACACGGTAAGTGCAAGGACTTTTATTTCCAAAGGACTATTGAGGAAAGCAAGAAAGCATATAGATAAGAATATTAAAATACTCGAAAACATAATTTGTGAGGACACTTTACTAGTCGGTATTGAGCCTTCGGCTCTTCTTGGTTTCAGAGATGAATATCCAGAACTTGCAAGTGAATACTTGAGAGAAAGCGCACGGAAAATTTCAAAATATAGCTATCTACTTGACGAGTTTATTGCAAGGGAATTCAATATGGGAAAAATAAAAAGGGAGCTTTTCACATCCGAGAAAAAAAATATTCTACTTCATACTCATTGCCAGCAAAAATCTATTGCATCGTCAAGTTCACTTATAGAAAGTCTTTCAATTCCTGTGAATTATAGTGTAACAGAAATTCCCTCAGGGTGCTGCGGCATGGCAGGAGCATTTGGGTATGAAAAGGAACATTATGAACTCTCCAATAAGATAGGAGAGCTTGTTTTGTTTCCGGAGGTCCGTAATTCTCCATCTGACACAATAATAGCTGCACCTGGCACGAGCTGCAGGCATCATATTGAAGAAGGCACCGGAAGGAAAGCGATACATCCTGCCGAGATACTTTATGATGCGTTGAAAAATAAGAATAAAATTATAATCTGAAGAGGTTAATTACTGGGATTTTTTTACTTCATTATAATAATTTGTAAAAATCCCATTTACAAGAGGCTTATAATAAAGCCAAAAAAATCTTCTCGGGTCATTTTCTTTATTGGAATAAGATATTCCTTTTTTCCCTATTAGGCCATTCAGACGGGATGTCCAGAAATTTATCTTATTAGCTGTAAAATCACCGCAAAAATAATAAGTCCGCTGGTTATTCGGATCAGTAATTACAGCAGGGAATTCGTTTAATAAATTATAATCTGCAAGAATGGAATCTCCTTCAGAAGTAGTTTCAATTTTATATTTTGATATAATTATATTCTCTTTTGGGTGTATAATATCAAACCAGCCTTCAAAACCCACTCTTTGTACAACTCCATACTTTTTGCAATAAGCTGAATCGGTGATTATGGCAGGAATAGCATTTTTAAGCTGTTTACCTTCTTCAAGCACAATAATATTCTGGTTATTTAACAAAACAATCCCCGGTTTTGTAAATGTCCAGGGTTTAAAGTATTGCCTGCGGTACATGGCGGTCATCCATAGAGGAAAGTCTTTATTTTCTCTTGCCGCAGTATCAAGCGAGCTAAAATATTTTCCTGTCCATCCATCGAATTCAATACCAAGACGATCTTTAGTCTTATATCTTTCCAGATCGGCAGTAGGATAATCAAAGGTATTATATTCAAGAATGCAGAGCTTATTTCGTAATTGCATTTCAACCAGATAAAGATAATCGGTGTTATTAAGTCCTCCATATAATTTTCTCGACCTTCGACTCTTACTTATTCCCCTATACCAATCATTCGTAAAAACGCCATAAGTGTCAGTATAATAGAGGGCATCCATCGAGTCAGTAATAGACATGATTTCTGTAATTCTAAGATTATTTTGTTTCCAGCCTTTTTCGCGCAACGGTCGTGTAGGGTAAAAACCATAATAGTCTTTCCTGAATGAATAACTACTACCATTACCTTTAACAAATCTTCCATTTGTAAGGACCCATACAAGAGATTTATGGTTTATTCTTTCCAATGTTGGAACGGTTTTATCCAATATTATGATATTGACTGGTTTTTTCTCCTGAAAAGCCCAGCGTAAAAAATTTATTGCCGGTAATATCAAGATAAGACCCAGGATAATAATTACGATAATTAAAGGCTTTTTCATATTGTAAAATATATTTGAAAAGATTCAAATACTATAAACTTCTGCTTCAATCAATAAAACAATATAATTTAACTGTTAAAAATATTAATTTATTT
>JAGPFZ010000058.1 GCA_018056245.1 Bacteroidales bacterium | reverse complement strand
TCAGGCCATAAGGTAAACTCCCTGTCGGTTGAGAATATCATAAGCCCTATTTGTTTTCCGGCAGGGATAATCTGGTCGTCAGGTTCAAGTTCGAAGGTCATCTCGTAAAACCGGCCCGGAACAAGCGGTTTACTTTCGGTTAACGACTTATAGTTCTGGAGGTCGGCCCAGCCCCGTGTGATGATATTATCGGTTAATTTCGCACTTCTCGAATTATTCCACGGCAGAATAATCAGCCAAATGGACAGGTTTACTGCAGGTTTAATGCTTGCCGCTCTGATTTTTATTTCAGACACGCCCGAGATATGTAAAGGTTCTTTAATCGGTCTTGTAGCATAAAGTAGCCTGTTATCGGCCCATTCTGCCTGTGCAAGTGTGCTGCCGCTAAAAGAAAAATTGTCAGTAAGCGTTTCACTGCCCTGTCCTGAATGTTTTTCAGTCACAAGTCCTCCTGATTTTACACCTCAGGCACCCAGGTAGTTGTGAGTGACGTTGAAATAACCGGCCGCTTTATCTTTCTTTCTACCAGAGGCATGTGATTTCGTGGAGGAGGAACAGTATTTAACTCATGCCTCATATTCCAGAAATATTGTTTTTCGGTGCTGCCTATTCCGGCATAGTAAGGGCTCGACTCATAAATAACCGGCAGTTTAATCCCGTCGGTTTCTGTTTGTTTTGGACGGGTAACATCAACATGCATCCTGTCGCTGCGGCCATCTCCATCAGAATCGAATTCAGTCTCAACCCAAAGGTCATGCTGTATCCACTCCTTAGGATTTTCAAATTCGAGAATTTTCTGAGCCTCGCCGTTAACTATAACAGGCACAACGATTTTTGAGCTATGCGATTGAACTCGAGGTTCAGAATCTTGCGCCGCCGACAGTACATCTGCCTGACACAAGAATAATACAAGAACAACATTGATAACCGATAATACCGATTTCTTCATTTCAAGCAATCAATTTTGAGTGATAATCCTGGTTTTTACAGGTTTTAGTCCTTCGCAGGTTACTTCAACGCTGATTTCTCCTTTCGTTTTTGTCGAACATACAATTATCATGGCTTTACCATTGAATAATTCGAATGTTGTGGACTTGAATGAATCCAGGCCTCTTGGATTGCCGTTATCAACACCTGCGAACGTTCCTGAGCCCGATACTTTTATTTCGAATTTATTATTTGCCATAGGGCAAAGATTTCCATCTTTATCGAGTGCTTCGACAAGTATAAATGAGAGATCGCGGCCATCGGCTTTTATTGTGGTCCTATCGGGTGTAAGCCTTAGCTGATACATACTGCCTGCGGTTTTGATAACCGCTTCACCTATTTTTTCACCTTCTTTGTAAGCAACAGCTTTAAGTTCTCCCGGCTCGTAGATTACATCTTTCCACATAAGTCTGAAGCGTTCAACGGAATTTTCCGATCTGGGTTTTTTGCACATTTTCCCTATAGACTTACCGTTTAAGAATAATTCGGCACAGTCACCGTTTGTATAAACGAATACCGGCACTTGTTGTCCCTTCATATTTTCCCAGTTCCAGTGCGGTAGAATATGCACGGTATTGACATCCTGTCGCCAGTAGCTTCTGTAGAGATAATATCTGTCTTTTGGTATGCCGGCAAGGTCAATAATACCGAAATAGCTGCTTCTCGAAGCATCAGCGTTTGTAAGCCCGTTCATTCTTGCCCACATATTACTGTAGGGTGTTGGCTCGCCGAGATAATCGAATCCTGTCCACACAAATTCTCCTGCAATATAAGGTTCTTCCTGTTGCCACATGAAATCATCGTCGGGTATTTCTGCCCATTGTGGTGCATTGAGGTCGTATGAGCTTACCTGCATTGATTTTGTAAAGTCCGTCTTTTTTTCAGGAAGCGGTAACTCATAAAATCCTCTCGTGCTTACTGTTGAGGCCGATTCACTTATTATTACGGCTTTATTAGGTTCTATTTGTCGTGCAAGTTTGTAACGGCGTCCGTAGTTCCATGAATGCACATCGTAATAATCGAAATGGCGCAGAGCAGCACTCGTTTCATCGTTACAGACAAGTGTTACGGGACGTGTAGGGTCGTATTTGCGAATATAATTCACCATTGTATGGAGACGGTGAAATCCATTGTTTATGTTTCTCTGAACATCGCCTATTTCATTGCCGACACTCCAGATAAAGATGCACGGGTGGTTGCGGTCGCGTACAACGAAGTTTCTTATGTTTCGTTGTGCAAAGTTTTCGAAATTGGTTGTGTCGGTTATGTCAGCTTTAGCATCATATTTATCAAAAGCTTCGTTGAAGAGCAAAAGTCCCATCCGGTCGCACAGTTCGGGGAGTTCAGGTGAAGGCACATTATGGCTCGAGCGTATTGCGTTCACCCCCATCTCTTTTAATATTTCGAGCTGACGTTCAAGGGCACGGGTGTTTACTGCCGAGCCAAGGGCGCCGAGGTCGTGATGCATACATACACCTTTGAGCTGAACACGCCTGTCGTTGAGATAGAAGCCGTTGTCGGCTGTAAAACGAATGTCTCTCACTCCGAATGTCGAGACATAATTATCAACCTGTTTGTCTTTGTTAATGATATATGTTTCGACACTGTAAAGATAAGGATCTTCAATATCCCAGCGCCTCGGAGCAGTAAGCGTAATAGTGGTTTCGATAATCCTGTTTTTGCCGGCATTTATCTTTCCTTTTGCTTCCTTTTCAGCAACAGTATTGCCTGCCCGATTCTTAATAATATGTTTAACAAGCACTTCCTCGTCAGAGTCTCCTGAGTTATTTACTGTTGTGGCAATTCTTACATCGGCGAAATTGGGTTTGATTATCGGAGTGGTAATATATGTTCCCCAGATGTCAACATGGATGGGGTTGACTGCAACGATTTTTACATTCCGGTATATTCCGGCTCCGGGGTACCAGCGGCTGTCGTGTTTACGGGTATCGGCGTGAACTGCAACAATATTCTCGTTTCCAGGTTTCACAAAACGTGTGATGTTAAGATAGAAAGAGTTATATCCGTAGTCCCAACTTCCTGCAGTTTGGCCGTTGACATAAACTGTAGGGAAGGCCATCACACCGTCGAAAAGCAAGTAGATTTGTCTGCCCGACCATGAAGCCGGGATATTGATTTTAATTCTGTACCAGCCTTCGCCTCTCCATGGAAGTTTGCCCGTATTGCCGTCACCATCCTTAATAAAAGGACCTTCTATAGCCCAGTCGTGCGGGACAACCACATTTTGCCATCCGGAGTCATTGAATGAAGGCATCTGAGCGTCAGGTATTTCACCTTTGGCAAATTTCCAGCCTTCATGCAGTTCGAGTGTTATTCTTTCCTGTGCTGAAATGTTCTGCAGAAAGAATAATAGGAAACCAAAAATTATTGAAATAATGCTCTTTTTCATTGCTGTAAATATTAACTGAAATTTATATCAAATATATTAAACCTTTAGAATGATTGAAAATAGATATTGTTTGCGAATTTAATCCTCTATATTTTCAAGAATGAGAAGTATCGCTTAATTCTTTGAAGAATACAAATAAAATATGATTCCGAAGTTTGTTTATGAAATTAATTGAAATTTTATTGAATCCATTAATTTGCTCTCCAATTTTTTAATTCGACCAGCCAGTAAAGAATTAGGTAGATTTCAGCTTACTGAAAAGGACTGTTGTTTTTTGTAACTTTTTTCTCCGGCCTTCAGCTTGTTTCGGTACAAATTTTTTCACTGCGTGTATAATTGTTATCTTTAAATACAGCCTGAATAGAAAATGCGATTTGGAGTGTTTTATGTAAGATATATTTTGAAGAATTTAAATTTATTTTTTATTTCAAAATAATGTGGTATACATGTACCACATTTAAAAAGCTATGAAAACATCATTTGCAAGTTTCATTCGTGAAAAACGTATTGCATCCGGATTTACACTGCGTGAATTTTGCAGATGTACTGGTTTCGATTCCAGTAATTGGAGCAAAGTGGAGAGAGGATTATTAACTCCTCCTCAAAGTAAAAATATTCTTAACCTTATAGCTTCAGTTCTTAAAATTGAAGAAGACAGCCAGGATTACAAAGAAATGTTTGATCTTGCAGCTCTTTCAACAATTCCCAAAGAGTTAATTGAGCCTGAAATATTGGAACAACTTCCTGTCTTTTTCAGGATGGTAAGGGGTGAAAAACTTTCAGAAGATGAGCTTAAAAACTTGATAAATAAAATAAAATCGGCATGGACTCCCGAAAAATAGTATCCCTGAAACTCAGTCATGAAAAAATAAGAGAAGAAGCTGAATGTTTCAGGAAAAAATAGGTATTTTCCGAAAACCTTCCGGTCGACATTGAACATATTGCTGAAGCAGCCCTGGGTATTTATATCATTCCTCAACCAAATCTTCAGAAGGATTGTGATATGGATGGTTTTATTTCAAATAATTTTCAGAATATATATGTTGATGAATTCCTTAGTATAATAACTAGGTATTATATAAGGGTAAGGTTTACAATTGCTCATGAAATAGGCCATTATATATTGCATCGTAGCACAATTGACAGCCTGAAATTCAACGATGAAGAAGAATGGAAAGAGTTCCGACTAAAAATTGAATATAATTATTTTGTTCAACAACCCCCTTTTTTAAACTATAGTTAGTTTCTTTTAGTTAATTCTCATTTCCAAATTTAGCATTTTATAAATTACATCTCATAATTATTTATTCTTATTAGTTTTAAATCTTGAAATTAATCGTGTAATTAATTTGAGTTTTTCGCTATGTTTGACGAAAAATTTATATGATAAAAGAAATCAAAATTTCGGAACTCGATACTGAAAAATTTATTGCTGAAAAAGTCAGGGAGATAAAGGAAACTGTTGGTAACGGAACTGCAATAAATGCTCTTTCGGGCGGAGTTGATTCATCAGTTGTAACAATGCTTGGTCATAAGGCGCTGGGAAGCAGGTTAAGGAGTGTTTTCATTCAGAACGGTCTGATGAGGGAAGGCGAGCCCGAGTCGGTTGTGGAAACATTCGGAAAACTTGGCGTTTCAGTTGAAATTATTGATGCCCGGAAGGAATTTCTCGATGCCCTGAAGGGGGTTACCGATCCCGAAAAGAAAAGGGAAGCAATAACTCAAACTTTTTACAAAAAAGTATTTGGCCGTATCGTAAGGGAAAGCGGCGCAAAATTCCTTCTACAGGGAACGATTCTTACCGATGTTGACGAGACTGTTGCAGGAATAAAGCGTCAGCATAATGTTTTTGCGCAGCTCGGTATCGATCCTCAGGAGGCATTTGGATATCAGATTATCGAGCCCATTATACAGCTTCGTAAAGACGGAGTAGGGATGGTCGGTAAAGCACTCGGTCTGCCTGAGGAAATCTTCAACCGCATTCCTTTTCCCGGCCCTGCTCTCGCTGCACGCATTATAGGTGAGGTAACGGAGGCGAAGCTCGAAATTGTGAGAAAAGCCACAAGTATAGTTGAAAATTTACTTAAGGAAACCGAAGCGTTTCAATATATGGCAATATTACACAACGACCGTGTAACGGGCATACGGAACGGGAAACGTGATTTCGGTATGCAGATAGAAGTGCGCTGCTGGAACAGCACTGATGCCCGAATTGCAAAACCAACTCCTTTGACTTTTGAAGTTCTTCAAAAGCTGGCATCATCAATATTGGACGAAGTTCCTGGAGTTGTATCAATTACTTATAACATAGCACCAAAACCTCCTTCAACAATCGAAGCAGTATAAGACGATTCAGATTGAAAATATTAAAAATATTATCAAAATAAATTAAAATTTTCAATCTCAATTTATAATTTTGCCGGGAAATTTTTAAAATTATTTTCTAATGCCAAAATACTCTTTCGATAAGGATAAAATAAAAGTTCTTTTGCTTGAGGGTGTTCATGAAAATGCTGTGGAGCTGTTTACTGAAAATGGTTACACTAATATTGAATATTACAAAGAAGCCTTAACCGGCGCCGATCTCGAAAAGAAACTTAAGGAAACTTACATAATAGGTATCAGAAGCCGTACCGAGTTACGAAAAGATATTCTGCATAAAGCACAGAAGCTGCTTGCAATAGGATGTTTCAGCATTGGAACCAACCAGGTTGACCTTTATGAAGCAAAAATGCTTGGTATTCCGGTTTTCAATGCTCCTTTTTCAAATACACGTTCTGTAGCTGAACTTGTCATTGCAGAATGCATAATGCTGTTACGTGGTGTACCTGAAAAGAACGCTCTGGCACACAAGGGAATATGGATGAAGTCTATGGGTAATGCGGTGGAAGTGCGAGGAAAAACACTCGGAATAATCGGTTATGGACATATTGGTTCTCAAGTCTCTATTCTCGCCGAGAGCATGGGGATGAACGTCATATATTACGATATAGTAAAGAAACTAAGTCTTGGAAATGCGAAGCCGGTACAGACACTGGAAGCGCTGCTTAGAAATTCCGATGTAGTAACCCTTCATGTACCTTCAACGCCACTGACAAAAAACATGATTTCTGAAAGAGAGATTACTATGATGAAGAAAGGTGCCTCCCTGATAAACACTTCTCGCGGTGATGTTGTAGACTATAAAGCAGTTGCTGATGCATTAAGGTCTAAACATCTTAGCGGCGCTGCTGCTGATGTTTTCCTTAAGGAACCAACTTCTAATATCGAACCGTTCGAAAATGAACTCCAGCAATTTGATAATGTTATTCTTACTCCGCATATAGGTGGTAATACACGGGAAGCACAGGCAAATATAGGACTTGAGGTTGCCGAAAAACTAGTGAAATATAGCGATACCGGCTCTACAATCGGAGCAGTCAATTTTGTTGAAATATCCCTTCAACCAAATTGTTCAAAGCAACGTTTTCTCCATATTCATAAAAATGTGCCTGGTGTGTTACGGGAAATAAATCATTTCTTCTCTTCGAGGAAAATAAATATTACTTCACAATATCTTCAAACTGACTCCGATATAGGTTATGTGATAATGGAAACTGAAAGCGAACTTGATCCATCAGTAATAAACGATCTGAAGAAAATACCCAATACGATACGTGTTAGAATGATATATTAAATAAATTCATACTTGGATATTTTCGAAAAGGGTTTAAGAAGGAGTTAATATTGTCACAATTAGGAAAAATATTCATAGTTATAGGGATTATTCTGGTCATTGCGGGGCTTATAATTTATTTCGCCGCTGACAAATTGAGCTGGCTTGGTCACTTGCCGGGCGATATCCGTATCGAAAAGGAAAACGTCAGGTTTTATTTCCCGATAACAACTATGATTATTTTAAGTATTCTTTTATCATTGATTTTATGGATTATAAGAAAATTGTTTTAAAACGTGACTCAGTCCAATAAAAGTGATAGAATCTTTTTTCTTTAAATCATTAAAACATTACTTTAATTTAATCGAGTAGGAGGAAAATGAAACAGTTTTCCTCCTATTTCATTTTCCGACCTCTCACACCACCGTACGTACGGGTCTCGTATACGGCGGTTCCTTAAGATACAACTTTTACCTTCATGAAGTAGTC
>JAGPFZ010000057.1 GCA_018056245.1 Bacteroidales bacterium | reverse complement strand
TACTGGCTGAAAACCATTATTACCATTATTTGTCCATCCGATGAATTTCTTATGATAAGGTTTCTAAAAAATCCAGTGTGGTTTTTCACATTATAAAACGGAAGATTCAATGCCATGGCATAATCTCTTATAGCATTTCTTATTGTGTTTGAAGGTTCAGGCTGCAGATAACATTCAGTAATATTTATTACCCGGTCGAAAAATCCACGCTTATGAAAGCCAAGCGCTCTCCCTCTGTCTAATTCTTCACCTGAAACTATTTCGTTTTCAGTAAGCCAGCGACGGGACGAAAAAGTATACTCGAGTTTATTTCTATAGTAGTATTTTTGCGGAGATTCAAGAACAGTCATCAAGTTCTGGGGATATACTTTACCGATCCTTTCAATATTGTCTTCAACGATTTTCTTTTTATACACGAGTTGTTTTTCATACTTTATATGCTGCCATGTGCATCCTCCGCATTCACCGAAATGAGCGCAAACCGGATTTACTCTTTCAGGTGAATACTCATGAAATTTTACTACAACTCCTTCAAGGTAATTCTTTTTTCTTGTAGTAATTAGTATATCGGCAACATCACCCGGAACCGCCAGTGGAACAAACAACACCATTCCGTCAATCCTTGCAACGGCGCGACCTTCAGAATCCATACTGCTTATTACTACTTTTTCGATTAACGAAAGCTTGTCCAAACTCCGCATCTTGAAAAATTATCTGTGACCTAAAAAGATTATTTCTCAGCCCTCCCGGGAAATAAGCCCTTCAAAATTTCGTTTAAAAGTAGTCAAAGTTACACAAACCATCGTAATGGTTGCCAACAACGAAAAGTTTATTATTTTTAAGTCATGAAAAAGAACCGGACATTTAGGTATTTTTTTGTATCAATAACATTTATGGCGGTTCTGTTTCTAGTCTGTTCCTGTGTGTCAACAAAGACAACTATCGATACGAAGGATCTCTCATATCTTTATAATCCGCTAAAAAATACAATAAATCCTGCATACGGAATATTTAACGAAACTGACGACAGAACTATCTTATCTGTTAAGCTTTTTACAAGAGAATTATTTTTTACCGAAGCTAATCCGGCTGGAGTGCCAATGGCACAGATGTTCATTGCAGTTAAACTTTATAATATGTCTTCAGGAAGGACTATTGCCGACACTGCTTATTACGATCTTAACATAGTAAAAGAACAGCAAAAGGAAGAATATTTATATCACATTCCTCTAAAAGTGAGAAAGGGGACGGAGTACATGGCTGAAATAAAAATAATGGACAAGATAAGGGAAATAATGATTCAGTCTTTTATACCGTTTAATACACTTTCAGAACTTAGCAAATATAACTTTTATGCCAGAGAACATTTCAGGAAAAGTGAACTTTTAAGGCCGTATGTAAAGAAAGATGAATTCTTTAATGTTATTTACGGACGAAAAAATATTGATTCACTCTTCATTGCGGTATATAAGCCTTCCGATGAGATCCCGTATCCTCCCTCGATGATATTGCCTGAAAGAAGTATTGTAACGAAGCCCGATACAGTAGTGGCAATTCCTTACTCTGATACTTTGCCACTTATGCTTCCTCAAAAAGGTATTTTCCTGTTCAAAACGGCAAGAGATATTAATGAAGGCTATTCAATATTCAATTTTGGTCAGGATTTTCCAACAATGAATAAACCTGAGGAGATGATAAAGCCGCTTGTATACCTTTTACCTCAGGAAAAAGCAGATAGTATGGCCGCTTCACCTAAACCTAAAGTTGCACTCGACGAATTCTGGCTAAGCTGTGGAGGAGGCAATGTAGAAAAATCCAGAGAATTGATAAGGATTTTTTATACGAGAGCAGTATTTGCAAACTATTACTTCACCTCATGGAAAGAAGGATGGCGAACTGACCGCGGCATGATATATATCATTTATGGCCCACCCGACAAGCTTTACAAATCGTACGAAAATGAAACATGGGGTTACCGGAAACCCGTTGTCCGTTCAGGATGGGGAATCAGATATTCTGTTAATGAAGATTATCTTTTCTTTACATTTAAAAAAAGAAATAATGTATTTTCCGATAACGATTTCTATCTTAGCCGTAGTGAATCTGTTGTCACTTTCTGGGATAAAGCTGTACAGTCGTGGAGAAAAGGTATAGTTTTCAGGCTCGATAACCCCGATGAAATTTAATAAATGAACAAAACCACATCCTTTATTTATGGTCTTCGACCGGTAATTGAAGCAATACGGGAAGGAAGACATATTGATTGTATTCTTATCAGGCACGGACTTCAGGGTCAGGTTTATCATGAGCTGATGAAGGAAATAAGAGCTCATGGGATACCATACCAATTTGTTCCTGTTGAAAGAATTGACTTTCATACAAATAAAAACCACCAGGGTGTTCTCGCATTGATATCTCTTATTGAATACCAGGAAATCAATAATATAGTGCCTGCAATTTATGAAAAGGGGGAGGAACCTCTAATTATTTGCCTCGATGGCGTTTCGGATGTAAGAAATTTTGGAGCAATTGTCAGGTCAGCAGCCTGTATGGGTGCTCATGCAATAATGATTCCTGAAAAGGGTTCTGCAGGTATAACTGCCGACTCTATAAAAACATCGGCAGGGGCACTTGCTAATTTCCCGGTTTGTAGAGTTAAGAGTATTATCAGGGGCGTTACTTACCTGAAAGAATCAGGTTTAAAAATAGTTTGCGCAGAAGAAAAAAGCGGGATGATTGTTTACAAATCGGATCTTACAGGCCCTGTTGCAATAATAATGGGTTCCGAAGAACGAGGTATAAGAAAGGAGTTACTTGCATTGGCCGACATGAAAGTAAAAATTCCTATTACCGGGACAATAGGGTCATTAAATGTTTCAGTGGCCGCAGGAATACTACTTTATGAAATCTCAAGGCAGAGATCGAAGTGACCATTTATTTGACTAAACTTTCTCTCTTTTCACTTTAGCTGTTATGCCTCTCGAACTCAGGCCTATCTTCATCTGTTCCATTGTTGCTTTTGGACCGCTTTTAATCTGACAGCTCCCTTTATTATGAGCAATGACGGCACACTGTCTCGCTTGAATATCATCATGGCCACACACTTCAATAAGCGACTTGATGATATGCTCAAATGTGTTTACATCATCATTGTACAATACAAGTACAAATTTTTCGTCGGCCGTACTCTCCGACTTTTTTCTACGTGGGTCTCCTTCTTCCATATTAATATTCCTCAAAAAGTTTTCGAGCTAATTCAACCGGAATTTCCTTATCTCCCAGATACGCCACAACCTTTGCATCTCTATACCCGTTCCTTACAAGCAAATCAGCATATTCGGATGCGCTTTTGAAACTCAAAAATACACCCATTAAATAAATATTTTCCTTTTTCTCATTCACAATAATGTCAAATTGTTTTCCTGCTGCAAGTTTATTAATCTCTTCAATTCTATCTTTTGGCAGGGGTTTTTGCGACCTTGCTATTTCCACCCGAAAAACAAGTGTAGGTGGAATCGTATCACGCTCCACAACCTCCTCCTGTAAAATTTCATAAAGCGGCTTTGAACCCCATTCTTTTTCAAGAATAGCAGCTTTATCCATTGAAACCTGCTTCCCGTCCATCAGCGCTACAATAAATGCATCCTTAAACCCCAGCGACTTTATTTTCAATAATGCTGCTGATGCATCAGATGCCTTACGAAAAATTCCGGCATAATATGTTGTCAGATCCGAACTTTCATTTCTAAAACCCTGAACCGGATATAAACCCTTAAAATATGATGGCGAAACAGGGTTACGAAATATTGCAATTTGCACACGATAAACCAGACCTTTCGGAACATCAGGATTTATGGGAATACTATAATTGGACTTGAAATCAGGCTTTTCTATTATTTCAAATTGAGAAAAAACAGGAATTTTACTTTTATCTTTATTCACAGGCTCTTTTGGAGCAGCAAGAATAATTGCATAATCTTTTTTAGTTTCAGCCTGAATATCTTTTGCCTTATCGGTTTTCTTTTCTATCAAAAGCTCAGAAAGCATCGAATCAACCTCGGCAGGAGCGTACTCTTTTTTGCCTGCATCGGAAATATCATTATTTAACTCCGAATTTCTATTAACAGAATTATTCAAAACACTTTTTTCATTTTTAACTACCGGCACAACAGATTCGCTTAAGCTGACATCGTTTAACCCTGTAACAATTTTCCCCTCTCTCCCCATTGATTGTTTTATAAAATAAGACACATTCATTTCCCTTGCAGCTTTTTTCCCTGCCAGCTCCGTGAACTTGTTATATGATGAAACGGCCTCTTCAAACATGCCACATAATTGTTGCGCTCTCCCAAGCCAAAACCATACATCGTACGGAACAGGTTTTATAGCTGCAGATGTTTCCGCAGCTTCTTTTAACAAATTTAAAGCTTTCTCAGGCTCTTTTTCAAGCTTTACAAGGCAAACACCACAGTAATATTTATATAGCGGATCTTTTGGATATATTGAAAGAAGTTCAAGAAACTGTTTATAAGCTTGTTCATACTGTCCATTGTTGAAAACTTTTATTGCCGACTGCATAGAAGGCCTATTGCCAGTCTCCTGCGAATAAATCTCACTATTGTAAAATATCAATGAGATTATCATTATAAGCATTATTTTGCTTCCAACATAAAAAGAAGGTCTTATATCTGACCATCTAGATTGCATATAAAACAATTTTGTCTGATAATTATGCCGGTTAAAAATTTTTACAGATGATTTATTGTTAATAACAATTCCATCCTTTTCTTTATTATCCGGTTCAAACTTCGTAATTTTACAGATAAATACAAAAATAACAAAAAAATTAATAGTGTCTGAATATAATATTTTTATGACTATTAAATTATTATTTTAAAGTAATTTATAAAATATTGTTTATAATAATGAAATAAAAATTAAAAAAATGGATAACAACAAGAAAGAATTAAACAGAGAAAAACTTAAAGCACTGGAATTAACTATCGGCAAGATTGAAAAAGATTTTGGGAAAGGCACAATAATGAAACTCGGTGATCATGCGGTTGATAATGTACAGGTTATTTCTACAGGTTCTATAGGACTTGATGCTGCATTGGGGATAGGTGGTTTACCCCGGGGTAGGGTTATCGAAATTTTCGGCCCTGAAGCTTCAGGGAAAACCACACTTGCAATTCATGCCATAGCCGAAGCCCAAAAGAACGGAGGAATAGCTGCAATAATAGATGCCGAACATGCATTCGACAGAAATTATGCTGAAAAACTCGGCGTTGACGTCGAGAATCTTCTTATCTCACAACCCGACAACGGCGAACAGGCTCTCGAAATTGCAGACCATCTGATACGTTCAGGCGCACTCGATATAATTGTGATTGATTCCGTTGCCGCACTCACTCCAAAAGCTGAGATAGAAGGCGAGATGGGCGATAGTAAGATGGGACTTCAGGCTCGTCTTATGTCGCAAGCCCTCAGAAAGCTAACCGCCAACATAAGCAAAACAAACACAGCATGCATCTTTATCAATCAACTGCGTGAGAAAATAGGAGTTATGTTCGGTAACCCCGAAACGACAACCGGAGGCAACGCTCTTAAATTCTATGCTTCTGTAAGACTCGATATAAGGAAAGTAAACCAGATAAAAGAAGGCGAGGAAATAATTGGCAACCGCACAAGAGTGAAAGTGGTGAAAAATAAACTTGCCCCGCCTTTTAAAAAGGCCGACTTTGATATTCTTTACGGCGAGGGAATATCTCAGCTTGGAGAAATAGTGGACCTCGGAGTTGACTTCGACATCATCAAAAAAAGCGGCTCATGGTTCAGCTATGGCGAAACCAAACTCGGACAGGGACGCGACGCTGTAAAACAGGTAATAAAAGATAATCCTGAACTGTACGAGGAACTGAAGGCAAAAATCACCGAAGCTTTGAAAAAACATTGACTTTTGTAATTTATTTTTATTAACACGCAACCACGCAACAACTAACTATATATCTCTGCTTTGTGACCTCAATAAAATTCTCAGAGTTCTCTGTTATTAATTTTTTTTATGATATTTATCAATCTTATTTTCAATAATATGTTATTTCCAATAATATGAGAAATTTTTTGTCTGTAATATTTTTTACCGCACTGCTTGTTATTGCATCTTCATGCAAACAGCAGCCCGTTCCACAGCAACAGTTAAGTGTACAACTCACTGAAGAAGAAAAATCAGGCGGTGTGTTAACTCCGGAGATATTATGGAAATTCAGCCGGCTTGGCTCATTTGCCCTTTCTCCCGACGGTAAATCTGTTGTCTATTCGATGACTCAATACGATTTGAATACAGAGGCACATACGACAAACCTATATAAAATATCCTCGACAGGCGGAGCCCCAATACAATTGACCACAAATGGAGGATTCGCACCACAATGGTTCGATAATGGCAAGAAAATAGCTTTCATCGGCAATGGCAAACTTACAGTAATGAATGCCGACGGCTCCGGACAGCAAATAGTGCAGGGATTAGATAACTTCAACATATTTAATGTCTCACCTGCGGGAGATAGAATTTACTTTACCCGCCGTGTAAAACTCGATACTACCGCCAACGAGAAATACAGTCTTCCAAAAGCTAATGTCAGAATAATTAATGACCTGATGTACCGCCACTGGAGCTACTGGTCAGACTATTCATACAGCCATATCTTCGTAGCATCGTTCGACGGCAAAAAAATTACTGACGAAAAAGATATTATGCAGGATCAGCGTTTTGAATCGCCCCTCCCGCCCTATTTCGACGAAAATGAAATTGCATGGAGTCCCGACGGCAGATATATAGCTTATACAACCAAAAGATTGAAGGGAAAAGAAGATGCGATAAGCACGAATTCCGATGTTTATCTGTATGATGTTTCCACCGGTAATGAGGTGAATATCAGTAATGGAATGATGGGATATGACAAATATCCTGTCTTTTCTCCCGACGGCTCAATGATAGCATGGCAGAGTATGGAGAGAGACGGCTATGAGTCCGACCTCCAACGACTTTTTGTATACAACATAAAAGATGGCACAAAGATATGGCTGACAAAAGGATGGGACTTTGATGTTGAAAATATATCATGGGCCGATGATAATAATACAATCTATTTTAACTGTGCGTATCTTGGAACTACACAAATATTCAAAACAGATCTTCAGAGCAAAGGTGTGACAAAAGTAACAGAAGGTATTCATGACCTGGGTCCCATCAGCCAGCATGGAGGTACAATGATTGCACAGGTTATGTCTATGTCGTTAGCGCCTGAAATAGCGCTGGTTGACATAAATTCAGGTAAAGTGACAAGGATTACCAGCCTCAATGGATATTTATACGACAACATAAAAATGGGTAAAGTCGAAGAGAGATATATAAAAACAAAGGATAATAAAGACCTGCAGATGTGGGTGATTTATCCTCCTGATTTTAATCCATCGAAGAAGTATCCACTTTTGCTTTACTGCAAAGGCGGTCCACAGGGGCCTCTGGGGCAAAGCTGGTCGTATAGGTGGAATTATCAGTTGATATCTGCAAAAGGATACATTGTAGTTGCGCCAAACAGAAGAGGCAATTCAGGCTTTGGACAGGCATGGAAAGAACAAATTTCGGGCGATTATGGAGGTAAAAACATACAGGACTATCTCGATGCCACCGATGCAATGGCAAAAGAACCATTCGTGGATGCAAACCGAATGGGTGCAGTGGGTGCCAGTTATGGAGGATTTTCAGTGTTTTATCTCGCAGGAATGCATCAGAAACGATTTAAAGCTTTCGTGTCACACTGCGGATTATTCGATTTCGAAAGCTGGTACGGCTCAACGGAAGAGCTCTGGTTCCCGAATAAAGATTTAGGAGGACCCTACTGGGAAAACCACTCAAGCTATAAATTCTCTCCGCATCTGATGGTCAAAAACTGGGACA
>JAGPFZ010000056.1 GCA_018056245.1 Bacteroidales bacterium | reverse complement strand
ATCACCACCAGTAATAACAAAAATTGAGTTTTTATAATCTTTTTTAAACGTGTGAATATACTCATTTATTTCATATACAACTCCTATGATTACTCCTGCTTCAATAGCATCATGTGTATTAACGCCAGGAGATGAGAACTTACCACGTGGTTTAACCAGCGGTAACTTGGATGTGAACTGATTCAATGCTTTGAATCTCATTTCAATGCCTGGCGAAATATTTCCACCTTTATATCTTCCATTAACCAAGAAATCATAAGTAATGGCGCTTCCGGCATCAATAATCAGGCAATCTTTCCCCGTGAAAGTTTTAAATGCACCTGCTGTTGCTGCAATTCTATCTGTGCCAAGCGTTTCAGGGGTCTTATAATCAACAGGGAAAGGAATGAGAGTTTTGTCCGAGACTAAATGGACGTATGGGATATTCGTGTGAAGTATTTTCTTTAGGGAAGGTGGGATATCCTTTACGGAAGAAATAATTGCTTTTTCGATATTACGGTTTCTGATGAATTCAGTTAAAATCTCATCATCATGCGTTTCGAGCCTGAATGAAGCCGTTTTGTTTTCCCCGCTGAATATTGCAAGCTTAATACCGGAATTTCCTATGTCAACTATAAGGTTCATTGGTTTTTAACTTAAAAAATTTTCCATATAAAAATATTATGGCTAATCGGAGTATGTAACTGAAAAATGAAGGTTTTTAAAAACCATGGAGTGCACAGAATTTACACCAAAACTTGCATCCGTAAAATCCGTGTTAATCCGTGTTCTCAGTGGTAAATCATTTAAAGTAAATAAATTATTAGTTGTCAATATCAATAATTATTATCATAACGGGGCTCAAAAGTAATAAAAAGTAATAAAAAGAGGGTTATGCCATAAAACTCCGGTCATGAAAGTTGTTTCAATATCTGCATCGCATTGTCAACCGACTTCACATTTGTAATAGTAAGTACAAGTTTCGAACCGTTCTGCTTCACTTTCATCCTGCCCGAAACACTGTTTATTTTTATCATCACCGAGCCGAAGGCTTCACTACGGTAAAACTGTGAGTCGGGGTTGGAAATGAAATTCGCCATCATTAGATTGTTTTTCAGGATTATTTTTTCCATACCTAATTTCGAAGCCGCCCATTTTATTCTAACTATTTCGAGAAGAGATTTAGCTGGAGGCGGCAAAGCTCCAAATCTGTCGGTTAGTTTCTTCTCAAAATTCACTAAAGCTTCTTCAGTTTCAACTTCATTCAATTCCTTATAAAGGGCAAGCCGTTCCGAGATATTCGATATATATTCATCCGGAAACATAATTTCAAAGTCGGTTTCGATTTGAAAGTCCTTAACGTATTGAAATGATTTGTTCTCCGGAGGTGATGAAGGAATAATAGCACTATCCGATAGTCCTTCAGTTTCCTTTATTTCGGCAATAGCTTCGTTAAGGATTCGCCTGTATGTTTCATATCCAATATCGGCAATGAAACCGCTCTGTTCGCTTCCGAGCAGATTGCCTGAGCCTCTGATGTCTATATCCTGCAGGGCAATGTTGAATCCGCTTCCCAGTTCAGAGAACTCTTCAATAGCTTTGAGCCTTCGCTTTGCCTCATTGGTAAGTGACGAGAGAGGAGGTGCCAGAAGATAACAGAATGCCTTTCTGTTCGAACGTCCGACTCTTCCTCTTAACTGGTGGAGTTCAGACAATCCAAAATGATGTGCGTCATTTATATAAATGGTATTTACATTTGGTATATCGAGCCCCGATTCGATAATTGTTGTGGCTATCAGCACATCATAATCACCTCGGATGAAATCCATCATGGTATCTTCTATTGTTCTGCCGTCCATTTTGCCGTGCACAACGGCAGTTTTGACATTCGGGCATAATCGTCCGATTAGTTGCTGTATTTCATATATTGTGTCAATTCTGTTATGAATAAAAAACACCTGACCGTTTCTGCTTACTTCATATTCAATACCTTCTTTTATTATGTTCTCGTCGAAAACATGAAGTTCTGTAAAGATAGGCATGCGATTTGGCGGAGGAGTATTGATGATAGAGAGGTCGCGTGCTCCCATAAGCGAAAACTGAAGAGTACGCGGGATGGGGGTTGCTGTAAGGGTAAGAGTGTCGACATTAGCCTTGATCTTCTTGAGTTTTTCTTTTGCTGTTACTCCGAACCTCTGCTCTTCATCAATTATAAGAAGCCCGAGGTCTTTGAATTTTACATTATCCCCAATAAGTTTATGAGTCCCAATTATTATATCTATCTGGCCGTTTGCCAGTTTATCGAGAATCTTTTTTTGTTCTGCAGGTTTTTTGTGACGTGTAAGATATTCGACATTGCATGGAAAATCGCGTAACCGTTCGCTGAAAGTTCGGTAATGCTGGTAGGCGAGAACCGTTGTAGGAACAAGCAGAGCCGCCTGTTTACCGTCGGCAGCAGCTTTGAAGGCTGCCCTTATGGCAATTTCGGTCTTCCCAAAACCGACATCACCGCATACCAGCCGGTCCATAGGATGAGGCAATTCCATATCTTTTTTAACATCAATAGTAGCAGTGAGCTGGTCGGGAGTATCTTCATACAGGAATGAAGCTTCGAGCTCCTGCTGTAGATATGAATCGGCAGAAAAAGAGTAACCCGGAGACGCCATCCTTGTGGCATATAACTTTATGAGGTCTTTTGCAATATCTTTTACTCTTTTTTTTGCGTTCTCTTTCAGCCTTAGCCACGAGCCTGAGCCAAGCTTATTGAGCTTTGGCTCCGTACTCTCGCTGCCTTTATATTTAGAAATTTTATGAAGCGAATGGATGGGCACGTAAAGAATATCATTATCGCGGTAAACCAGCTTTATTGCCTCCTGTATCTTGCCGTTGACTTCTATTTTTTCGAGCCCTCCAAATCTGCCTATTCCATGATCTATATGCACTACATAATCACCCGGATTCAATCCTGTCAGCTCCTTAAGGGAAACACTTTCTTTTCTTGTAAAATAACCTTTGATTCTGAATTTATGATAACGGTCGAATATCTGGTGGTCGGTGTAAACTGCAATCTTCAGGTCATGATCGGTAAAACCTCCATGAAGGCTCATGAGCAAAGGTTTGAACTGAGTAGAAGGGCTTATCTCTGAGAAAATATCATTAAGCCTGTCCGACTGTGATTGGCTTTCAGAAACGATGATGGTTTCATAACCGTTATTCCTGTTGTTTTCAAGTTGTCGGGCCAGAAGTTCAAAGTTCTTATTGAATGGAGGTTGAGGCTCTGTATGGAATTCAAATAAAGGTGAATCGTTATGTCCGGTTCCAATGCCAGTTTCGATATATCTGAATTTCTTAATATCGTCGGCAAGCCTGTTGCCGGAAATAGTTATATCGTCCGTTTTTAAGGATATCTCCACATTATTCTTCTGCATCAATTGTTCCCGTATAGAATTTATCTTGCGGATAGTAATATCCATATCTTCGACCCATATTATCGAATCGGGAGGGAGCAGACCGGCAAATGTTTCTGTTACTTCTACAAATGAAGAGGTGTTAAGGTCGGGGATTATAGTGACTTTTTCCATCATTTCGACCGAAAGCTGGTCGTCGGGATTGAATGACCTCAGGGAATCAACTTCGTCGCCGAAGAAGTCAATTCTGAAAGGTTTTTCCGAAGAAAAAGAAAAAATGTCGACAATGCTACCTCTTATTGCGTACTGGCCCGGTTCATAAACAAAATCAACTCTTACGAAGCCGTATTCCTGAAGAAGCTCCTCCAGAAATTCAAGCGAAAGTTTTACTCCCTTTTTAATAGTAAAGGTATTGTCTCTGAGTGTCTTTGCGCTTATTACTTTCTCCATAACAGCTTCGGGATAGGTAACTATGACACCTTTTTTGTTGCCCGACGACAGAAAATTAAGCACTTCTGTTCTGAGAACAAGATTAGCAGGATCAATCTGCCCGTAAAGAACAGATCTTTTGAATGCCGAAGGGAAAAAGAAAACTTCTTCGTCACCGAGTAATGATATCAAGTCATTGCTAAAATATGCTGCATCTTCTTTTTCCGGTATAAGAACAAGGCAGATCGACGGTATTGATGAATATACCGATGCCAGTGTCAGAGCTTTTGAAGAGCCGGAGAGCCCCCTGACATGGGTTTTGCCGGCTGTTATAGCTGAAAGATGAGTGATAAGCTCTGATATTTGCGGGTGTTTTTTATAAATGCCGGTGACCAGATTCGAATTCATTATTACTTTGAAGCTGCAAAGATAATAAAGAGAGAGGTCATCTTAAAAAAAGTGTATAAATTACACTTTATTCAGATTTTATCCGGAACAAGGGCTTATATGCATGAGGTAATCCTTGTTCTCTCTCCAGTTCGTATCCGAATGACATTGACTTGACTTTTTTAATCAATTCGTTTGTGGCCGGATTAAAGTACCAGTCCTCGGTAAATTGTATCTTTGCAATCTTTGAGATATCCGAACCTGTTTCCTTCAGTATTTTTTTGGCTTCTGAGGGTGTCAGGATTTCCCCTGTGATACAGTCGTAAACTTTAATCTTATCCTGTTTTATTTTTTCGAGAAGATTGATGAACATTGGTTCTCCGTTAAAGCCTTTAATTTTCTCCAGTTCCCAGGGGTCGCCGGAACTTTCAGGTTTCAGTATAACTTCAGTAATAATGTCTTTACCTATTATAATAAGTTCGGATGATATGGTATCGAAAGTTTCGTAAGCCTGATCTGTCTTATGTTCCTTGTGGTTTTCTTTGCACGATATAGCTGTAATTATCATTATAACGGCCATTGCGGAAAATATAAAAGCGGGTCTCATGTCGGTTCATTTCAGTTTGAACAATAGTTTTTCTCCTCTGCATTTTTCGTTGATAACACCTTTATTATAAACGATATTGCCGTTCACGATGGTATATTCAACTCTGCTTCGAAATAAAGCCCCTTCGAAAGGCGACCAGCGACATTTATAAAGCAGATTTTCCTTTTCCACTTTCCACGGGTTGTCAGGGTTCACGACACAAATATCGGCTTTAAAGCCTTCTCTTATAAATCCTCTTTTTTGTATTTTATAAATTAAAGCCGGATTATGGCACATTTTCTCCACGATTTTTTCAGGTGAAAGCAGTTTGTTATGATAAAGCTCCATTACTGCCGCCAGTGAATGCTGAACAAGAGGTCCGCCTGACGGTGCTTTAAGATAAGGCTGTTTTTTCTCGTTGAGTGTGTGCGGGGCATGGTCGGTCGAAATAATATCTATATAATTATTATTGACTCCTTCGATCAGTGCTTTACGGTCGAATTTGGTCTTAACTGAAGGATTCCATTTGATAAGATTCCCAAGTCTTTCATAATCTTCATCGTCGAACCACAGGTGATGAACGCAGGCTTCGGCAGTTATCTTCTTTTCGGTAACCGGTTCTTCGCATGAGAAGAGCTTTACTTCGTCAGCAGTCGAAATGTGAAGTAAATGCAGCCGGGTGTTATATTCCCTTGCCAGTTTAATAATGTATGAGGAAGATTTGAAGCATGCATCGCGGCTCCGTATGAGCGGATGACATGATGACGGTATTGCATCGCCATATTTTGTTCGGTAAATATCCGTATTTGTTTTAATGATGTTTTCGTCTTCGCAATGGCAACATACAAGCATGCGAGTTTTTGAAAAGATCTCTATAAGTGCTTTCTCATCGTCAACAAACATGTTGCCTGAAGAAGCTCCCGGGAAGAGTTTTAAGCCGCAAACAGTTTCAGGGTCGGCCTCCATAATCTGGTCTATATTCGAATTTGTTCCGCCAAGGTAAAAAGAGTAGTTGATTAGAGATTTTTCGGCTGCTATGTTAAATTTGTCGTTCAGAATGCTTATTGTGGTTGCTGGAGGTACCGTATTCGGCATGTCCATAAATGAAGTTATCCCTCCTGCTGCAGCAGCCATGCTTTCTGTGAATATGTCCGCCTTATGAGTCAGACCCGGCTCCCTGAAATGAACATGGCAGTCAATAATGCCTGGCATTACAAACATTCCTGAAGCGTTAATGATTACAGCATCATCAGGAATAGTTGCATAATCAATATTCCCTATTGCAGCAATCAGGTCATCAATAATCAAAATATCTCCCCTGGATGATTTTCCTTCATTGATTATTGTACCATTTCTGATTACGATTGAACTCACTTTTTGCCGGAGATTAATTCTTCATATAATACATTATTCAGCATCGGGGAGCTTTTTATATTTGACAAAAAAACTTCTCAGCTTCATTCTCAGCACTCCCCAGAAGGCCTCATTAAATATGCCGCCCGACATTTTAGAAGAACCCTTTTTTCTTTCGGTGAATATTATAGGAATTTCTACAATTTTGTATCCGAGTTTCCATGCGATGAACTTCATTTCTATCTGGAAGCAGTAGCCGACAGAGTTTATCTTATAAGCCAGAATGTTTTCAAGTACTTTGCGTTTGTAGCACTTGAATCCTGCAGTTGTATCCTTGATTTTCATGCCGGTCACTATTCTTACATAGATGGAAGCGAAGTATGACATCAGCACGCGTGAGAGAGGCCAGTTGACGACATTTACACCGCTGATATAGCGTGAGCCTATTGCAACGTCGGCGCCTTCCTCATGGCAGGTGAGGTAAAGCCTCACAAGATCACGAGGATTATGTGAAAAATCGGCATCCATTTCGAAAATATAATCGTAGTCTCTTTGCAGTGCCCATTCGAACCCTGCAAGATATGCAGACCCCAGACCCATTTTACCCGGGCGCTCCAGAAGATATACGTTTGGAAATTTCTGTTGTAGCTGTTTCACTGCCAATGCTGTTCCGTCAGGAGAATTATCGTCAACAACAAGTACATCGAACTTGATTTCAAGCGTTGAGATGACAGGTATCAGTGCCTCAATGTTTTCCTTTTCGTTATATGTTGGTATAATGACCAGGTTCGACATTTACGCTTCTTAATACATGCTAAAATAAGATATTTAATTCAACATAATGTTTTATTTACAAATAATTTGTAATTTTTTTTACATTTGCAGCCTTTACGATGTTTTTGATTATTAAAATATATTGGATTTGAATTGATTGTTGAAGTGATGCTGGATGAAATACGTTGCTTGAGATTGAATTCCATAAGGATTAATTTGATTTAAATGTGTAATTTTAAAGTGTAGGTATAATTAAACCATGACTGGTGTAAAAATTATCCGGTATTTTTGGAGAGAAACAGGATATGCATTAAATTTGAAGCCCCAATTGGGAAAGAAAAAAGGTTAGTATTTTAGTATTATAATGGAGGCCGCATTCTTTGTTAACCGATTAATGAGGCTGATAGATAAGGTTCTTTGAATCAGGTAAGATGATAAAAATAGTCCCGTAGCTCAGTTGGTTAGAGCGCTACACTGATAATGTAGAGGTCCGCGGTTCAACTCCGCGCGGGACTACCATGTAATGGATGATGGATGATGGATGATTGATGATGGATGATGGATGTAATAATTGGTTGAGGATATTGTTTTTATCACATAATGCATTATCCATAATACATCGCCAATAATTTTTGGGGAATTAGCTCAGTTGGCCAGAGCACCTGCTTTGCAAGCAGGGGGTCAAGGGTTCGACTCCCTTATTCTCCACAATAGAAACAATGAGGCTTGTTGCGAATACTCGTGACAGGCTTTTTTGGTTATGTGGTTAGAAGGTTTTAGTGAGAGATAGTGAGGTTGTTACTGTTATGAATAGAATAAATTTAATTGCATTTTGCAAACAAAAATCGTCTTATTTTGTTGATTAATTCAGGTGAATGAGATAACTTTTATGAATACTAATATTTCAAAGACTACATTAAAAGTAAAGGGCATGCATTGTGCTTCCTGTGCCCAGAATATTGAACATTCTCTTAAAAGAGCAGACGGCGTGATTTATGCTGATGTCAGTTTTGTCAACGGCGAGGCGGTCATTGAATATGATGAGAATAAAATAAGTGAGGATAAGATAAGAAAAGTTATTAAAGGGCTGGGTTATGGGATAGAAACGCCGGAAATAAAAATAAAGAGCTCATTTTATAATCATCTTCCCCTTTTTCAGGTAATAGTTGTAGGGTTACTATTATTATTTTCCTGGTTAGCCGGTTATTTTAAATGGGAAGCGGATTTTATGCCGGCTCACTGGAGGAATTTTGAGGATTTATTTGCTGTTCTGGCTATAATCATTGGATGGTGGCCGATTCTTAAAAATGCGGTCAAAACTATTCTGTCCAAAAATCTCAATGTAAACG